>JAVBSF010000296.1:0-10501 GCA_031556925.1 Pararhizobium sp. | reverse complement strand
GTCTCGCCAGCTTGTCGCGGTGCGCCTGGAAGAGTGCGTCTACCCGCGCAGCTTCAATTCTGACGAGCTTTTTAGCCGTCCGGTAATCCTTCGTCTTGAGCGAAGCGATTTCCTCAGACTTCCCATAGGTCTCCCGGATGTCCTTTGGAACTGCGGCACGGTGGTAATAAGTGGTGCCCCGAAGGAGTAATCGCGGATGTTTCGCCATATCGTTCATAGCTCCACTGTAGCAGTCAAATGGAGCAAACGGAACTGTAAGGGCCTGGGAATACAGCAACTTATTGAAGTTACTGGCATAGGAATGGTGCTGCTAGAGAGATTTGAACTCTCGGCCTCTCCCTTACCAAGGGAGTGCTCTACCCCTGAGCTATAGCAGCATCCGGCGCCGCGGATCAGTCCGTTCCGCCGCGAGCGAGGGCCTATTGCCATAGGTTTTTCGCAAGTGCAAGCACCAATCGGCAGATTTCGTGACGAGCAGTGGAAAAGCGTCGCCGGCTTCCGGTCGTTGCGGATTTGCGCTATGGCAGCGTGATGGAAGAAGACAAGGACAATACGGATGGCGATCTGCCGGTGAAAGCGCCGCGTTCGCGGGCGATGGAAGCGGAACGGCAGGCCCAGGCGCGCCGGGAGCGGGCGGCAAAAACGCTGCGTGAAAATCTCCTGAGACGCAAGCAGCAGGGCAGGGCGCGCAGGGCCGGGGCGGAAGACGAAACCTCTGGCTTGCCGGCCGCAAACCCGATCGATCCGGAAAATCCGGACAAAGGGAAGGATACCGCCGCAAATTCGCGCGAATCAGGCGAATAAGCTTCTTGTGTGGTGATTGCCCGCGACCTTCCCCGTTTCGGCGCCACCACCCACCGCAATGTTCTTCTCATTTCCCGGCGCTTCGGTTATGAGGCGCAATCCCAACGGAAGATTGTCTTCAAGGAAAGGCGGGCACGGGCCCGTAGTGCTATATGGACCGTATCAGAATTACCGGTGGCAACGAGCTGCGCGGCATCATCCCGATCTCCGGCGCAAAGAACGCCGCCCTGCCGCTGATGATCGCCTCGCTCCTGACCGACGACACGCTGACGCTTGAAAACGTGCCGCATCTGGCCGATGTCGAGCAGCTCATCCGCATCCTCGGCAATCATGGCGCCGACATCTCCGTCAACGGCCGCCGCGAGCGCCAGGGCGAAAGCTATGCCCGCACCATCCACTTCACCTCGCGCAACATCGTCGATACGACCGCGCCTTATGAGCTGGTCTCGAAGATGCGCGCCAGCTTCTGGGTCATCGGTCCGCTGCTCGCCCGCGAGGGCAAGGCCCGCGTCTCGCTGCCCGGCGGCTGCGCCATCGGCACGCGGCCGGTCGATCTCTTCATCGAAGGCCTGACCGCACTCAGCGCCAATATCGAAATCGACGGCGGCTATATCAACGCCACCGCCCCGAAAGGCGGCCTTGTCGGCGCCCGCTACGTCTTCCCGAAGGTCTCCGTCGGCGCGACCCACGTGATGATGATGGCCGCGACGCTCGCCAGGGGCGTCACCACCATCGGCAACGCCGCCCGCGAGCCCGAGGTCGTGGATCTCGCCAACTGCCTCAATGCCATGGGCGCGAAAATCTCCGGCGCGGGCACGAGCACGATCACCATCGAGGGCGTCACCTCGCTTTCCGGTGCGCGCCACCGAGTCCTGCCGGATCGCATCGAGACCGGCACCTATGCCATGGCCGTGGCCATGACCGGCGGCGACGTCGTGCTGGAAGGCACGGATGCCGCGCTTCTGGAAACCGCGCTCGAGGCGATCCGCCGCGCCGGCGCGGAAATCACCTCCACCGAAAGCGGAATCCGCGTGGTGCGCAACGGCGGCGGGATCAAGCCGGTCGATATCGTCACCGATCCCTTCCCCGGTTTCCCGACCGATCTGCAGGCGCAGTTCATGGGTCTGATGACCAAATCGTCCGGCATTTCCCATATCACCGAGACGATCTTCGAAAACCGCTTCATGCATGTGCAGGAGCTGGCCCGCCTCGGCGCCAAGATCTCGCTTTCGGGCCAGACGGCCAAGATCGAGGGCGTCGAGCGGCTGAAGGGCGCGCCGGTCATGGCGACCGACCTTCGCGCCTCCGTGTCGCTGGTCATCGCCGGTCTGGTGGCGGAAGGCGAGACCATGGTGTCGCGCGTCTATCACCTCGACCGCGGCTTCGAGCGGCTGGAGGAAAAGCTGAACCGCTGCGGCGCCAATGTCGAGCGTGTGAGCGACTGATCCTTCAGGCCGCGGCCCGCTGTTGCGCAAAGGACGATGCCGTCCTATGTCCATTCACTGGAATGGATTATGGAAAGCTGCTGCAAGGGGTTTGATACGCATGAACACATTGAAGCTGATGGCGCTGGACACCGAGGATCTGGAAGTCGTTTCCGCCCATGTGCAGGATGCGGTCTTCAAGGTCTCCGGTCTCGCCTTCAACGCACGCTCGGAGCAGTTTTCCGTCGAATTGAACCGCTTCGTCTGGGAAAGTGCAGAGGAGCGCTCGAAGGTCTATGAACGCCGCCGGGCCGCCCTGGTCTTCAAGCGGGTACAGGCCGTGCGCTCGGTCGGTTTCGACCGTGGCGACGCAGAAGCGGTTCTTTCACTGCTGGCCATCCGTTTCGAGCAGAAGGGCGAGGGGCCGGAAGGCACGATCGAGCTTCTGCTCGCCGCCGATGCGACGATCGCGCTCGATGTGGAATGTATAGAAGCGCAGCTTGCCGATACGGGCGGCGCGTGGGAAACCGGCTTCAGGCCGCGCCATCCCGCGATCTGACGATTGAGAAAGGGCGCTGCCGCCCGTCAACACGGCAGAGGCGGGCCCTTCCGGCCTCGACCGTTTTGCATAAGACAAGGAACTGATTGCGTGGCTATTCGTCTGGATTATCTCTCTCCCGCCTTCGAGAAGGATTTCGCGGCCTTCCTGACGACGAAGCGCGAGGTTTCGGAAGATGTGAACGCCACGGTCCGGGCGATCATTGAAGACGTGCGCCAGCGCGGGGACGCAGCCCTTGCCGATTATACCCGCCGCTTCGACGGCCTGGACTTTGCCGCCATCCCGATGCGGGTGACGTCGGACGAGATCGATGCGGCCATCGCAGCCGTTCCCTCCGAGGTGCTTGGCGCGCTCAAGGTCGCGGCCGTGCGCATCGAGGCGCACCACGTCCGCCAGCGACCGAAGGACGATATTTACGAGGATGCCATGGGTGTCGGCCTCGGCTCCCGCTGGACGGCGATCGATGCCGTGGGGCTCTACGTTCCGGGCGGCACGGCGAGCTATCCGAGTTCCGTGCTGATGAATGCGCTGCCGGCCAAGGTTGCCGGTGTTGAGCGTATCGTCATGGTGGTTCCGGCCAATGCCGGGGTTATCAATCCGGCGGTTCTGGCCGCGGCGCGCATGGCCGGCGTCGAGGAAATCTACCGGCTCGGCGGCGCCCAGGCGATCGCCGCGCTGGCCTATGGCACGGAAACGATCGCGCCGGTCGCCAAGATCATGGGGCCGGGCAATGCCTATGTCGCGGCCGCAAAGCGGCAGGTCTTCGGCGCGGTCGGCATCGATATGATCGCCGGTCCTTCCGAAGTGCTGGTTATTGCCGACCGCGACAACAATCCCGACTGGATCGCCGCCGATCTTCTGGCCCAGGCCGAGCACGATGTCGGCGCCCAGTCGATCCTGATCACCGACAATGCCGCCTTTGCCGCCGCCGTCGAAGCCGCCGTCGAGCGCCAGCTGGCACTTCTGCCGCGAGCGGAAACGGCACGCGCGAGCTGGCGCGATTTCGGCGCGGTCATCCTCGTTCCGCATCTCGAGGTGGCGGTGCCGCTTGCAAACCGCATCGCCGCCGAGCATCTGGAGCTTGCGCTGGCTGATGCCGATGCGATGATCCCGAAGATCCGCAATGCCGGCGCGATCTTCGTCGGCAGCCATACGCCGGAGGTGATCGGCGATTATGTCGGCGGTTCGAACCACGTCCTGCCGACGGCGCGTTCGGCCCGTTTCTCCTCGGGCCTGGGCGTCCTCGATTATATGAAGCGCACCTCGATCCTGCGTCTGGGCGCCGATCAGCTTCGCGATCTCGGGCCGGCGGCGATCGCGCTTGCCCGCTCCGAAGGTCTGGAAGCCCATGCCCGCTCGGTCGCGATCCGCCTCAATCTCGGGGATGAGGGATGACGAAACCCTCCAGCCACCGCCTTTGCGATGTCATGCTGGATGAGACCATCGGCCGCTCGACGCCGGATGTCGAGCACGAGCGCGCCGTCGCCATTTTCGATCTGATCGAGGAAAACTCCTTCGAGCCTGCCGGTCATGCCGGAGGCCCCTACAGGCTCAACCTGTCGCTGATCAATGCCAAGCAACTGGTTTTCGCGATCAGCACCGAAAGCGGCGAGGCCGTCGCTACCCATATCCTGTCGCTGACGCCGTTCCGCCGCATCGTGAAGGATTACTTCATGATCTGCGAAAGCTATTACGAGGCGATCCGCCAGTCGACACCGAGCCAGATCGAGGCGATCGACATGGGCCGTCGCGGCATTCACAACGAGGGCTCGCAAACGCTGATGGACAGGCTGGAGGGCAAGATCAAGGTGGATTTCGACACCGCTCGCCGGCTGTTCACGCTGGTCTGCGTGCTCTATTGGCGCGGGTAGCGGCGTGACGGCGGCGGTCGTTCCCGTGGAAAGGAAGCCGCCCGGCTCCATCCTCTTCATGTGCGGCATGAACGCCATCCGTTCCCCCATGGCCGAGGTGCTGGCAAAGTCGATCCTGCCCGCCGGCACCTATGTCGCCTCCGCCGGCGTGCGGCCCGGCGAGCGCGATCCCTTCGTCGATGTTGTGCTGGAAGAGCTCGGCCTCACCGTCGGCCGCCACCAGCCGCATACGCTGGATGATCTGGAAGACGATTATTTCGACGTGATCGTCACGTTGGCGCCCGAGGCGCACCATGCGGCGCTGGAGCTGACCCGTTCCATGGCGATCGACGTCATCTACTGGCCGACGCCTGATCCGACGGTTGCGACCGGCACGCGCGAGCAGATCGTTTCCGCTTACCGGGACGTGCGCGACCATCTCGCGGCGCTGATCCGTCATCGTTTGCTTGGACAAATCCTTGCCAAGATGCCATAGGCAGAGACAATTCCAGCAAAAGCGGATCATCGCTGTTCACAAACGGGTGGCGATTGTGTAGTTTCCGCCAAAATTTTAAAGGGACGCCTGAAGCTGTCCCGACCGAAACCAGAAAGACATACCCTACATGGCGAAAGAAGAAGTCCTCGAATTTCCGGGCGTTGTTACCGAATTGCTTCCGAATGCGACGTTTCGCGTGAAGCTTGAAAACGAGCACGAGATCATTGCTCACACGGCTGGCCGCATGCGCAAGAACCGTATCCGCGTTCTGGCGGGCGACAAGGTGCTCGTTGAAATGACCCCTTACGATCTGAGCAAGGGCCGTATCACCTATCGCTTCAAGTAAGCGCGGCCGCCGGCGGACGATGCCGGCCGGCGATGGCCTGATGCGGTTTTGCCGCATGGCCTGTTTCGAAGTTGCCCCGAACCGAAACCGAACGATGGCGCTGCTGCGATGACACAAAAGCTTATCCTCGCTTCCGGCTCGCCCCGCCGTGTCGAGCTTCTGGCGCAAGCCGGCATAGAGCCGGCGCGGCTGATGCCGATGGATCTCGACGAAACGCCGAAGCGGTCCGAGCATCCGCGCTCGCTCGCCTGGCGGCTTGCGGCGGAAAAGGCGCGTGCGGCTCTTGCTGTGGTCAAGGGCGAGCCCGGCTGGGACGATGCCTATATCCTTGCCGCCGATACGGTGGTTTCCGTCGGCCGGCGCATTCTCGGCAAGCCCGAGCTGGTCAGCGATGCCTCGAGCGCGCTGCATCTCCTTTCCGGCCGCAGCCACCGCGTCCATACGGGTATCTGCCTCATCACGCCGGCGCGCGCCGTGCGCCAGAAGGTTGTCGATACCAAGGTCCGTTTCAAGCGTCTGTCAACGCATGACATCGACAGCTACATCGCGTCCGGCCAGTGGCGCGGCAAGGCGGGTGGCTATGGCATTCAGGGCATTGCCGGCAGTTTTGTCGTCAAGCTCATCGGCTCCTATACGAATGTCGTCGGTCTGCCTCTGCAGGAGACGGTCAATCTTCTCGCTGGCGAGGGCTATGATATCCACAGCCGCTGGAGCGAGGGCTGAGCATGGCTGCGGGTGACGAGGAAAAGCCGTCCGCGAAGATCGCGCCGTTGCGCAAGACCGTGCCGTGCCCCGAGTGCGGCCGCCCCTCGCACCGCGAACATTACCCGTTTTGCTCGGACCGTTGCCGCAATGTCGACCTGAACCGATGGCTGACCGGCTCCTATGCGATTCCTGTTGCCGATGATGAGGCGAAAGCGGACGGAGAGGATTAAGCGCACAGGAAAATTCGCGCGATAATCCTTTAAATCCAGATATTTGCGATCTCCCGCAAATTCCTTTTAAAAAAACGTCATTTGGTGCTGGACACTGCCGAACAAGATGTTATAACCCCGCTCGCTTCCGGGGCGAACCAAGCGCCCCACGGTTTCCGGAACGGAAACAACTGCTGAAGAAGCAGGGATGCCCGGATAGCTCAGTTGGTAGAGCAGCGGATTGAAAATCCGCGTGTCGGTGGTTCAAATCCGCCTCCGGGCACCATTAACCCCTTAAAATCATTGAATTCTTGAAAAGCTCTTTGAGCCCGCATGCGCTGGAAATACGCCAGCACACGTCTAACGCAGGCGTGCTAGCAACATTGACCGCCGACATCACAGCGCTCGCCCCCCAATATGGCCAATATGGATATCGCCGCATCACGGCGATGCTGCACCAGGCGGGCTGGATCGTGAACGTCAAACAGGTCGAGCGGATATGGCGACGGGAGGAACTGAAGGTTCCCTACAAGCAACCAAAGCGCGGTCGGCTCTGGCTGAACGACAGCTCATGTATCCGGCTTCGGCCGGAGTGCCCCAACCATGTCTGGTCCTACGATTTTGTCGAGGGCCGTACCCACAATGGAAGGGAAAATCCGCATGTTAAACGTAATCGACGAGTTCACGCGAGAATGCATCGCCATCAGGGTCGAGAGAAAGCCGAAGGCTGCCGACGTCACCGATGTGCTCTCCGATCTCTTCATCCTGCGCGGCGTCCCGGCGCATATTCGTTCCGATAACGGCCCCGAATTCATCGCCAAGGCGTTGAGGGAATGGATTGCAATGATCGGTGCCAAGACGGCCTACATCATGCCGGGCAGTCCGTGGGAGAACGGCTACTGCGAAAGTTTCAACTCAAAACTCCGCGACGAACTGCTCAATGGAGAAATCTTCTACACGCTCAAGGAGGCGAAGATCGTCATTGAGGGGTGGCGACGGCACTACAACACCGTGCGTCCGCATTCATCCTTGGGCTACAAGCCACCGGCACCCGAAGCCTCTGTCTGGCCGCGCCAGAACGGACCGGCATCAACCCCGGCGGTGGCGGCCGGATCCAGCATGCACTAACATTAAACCCGGATCACCCGATGGGGGCAGGCTACGTCCACCGATTAGCTCCGCGGGGATGAAAAATTTACTCACGATACTTCTCTCAATCGGACAAGAGACGCTAAGGAAATTAGCTGTAATGATTTCAAATTCTTAACTAAACTGGAATTTCTCTGCGACGCGAAGTGGTTGCTTAATCGATAGGTTAGCGTCCTCGGCTCCATCTCTCATGAGACGCTTGTAAAAAATGAGCGGATCATGAGGCAAGGTACAATGTCAAAGGGTGAGCATGCTGTTCGAAGGATCGCCGACAATATTGCCTGGCAAAGATTTTGGCTTTCTGCGATCGCGCTAAAACGCGCTCTTGATTTTAAGACACCTTTCGATTTCAAAGCAGTAGCGAAATCCGGGCCAACACTCCTAGTGGGAGAAGGCAACTTCAGTTTTTCCGTAGCCCTCTCGGACTTACTGGGTAGCGCAACATCGAACATGACGGCGACGACCTTTCAGCCAACGAATGAGTATTCAGATATTACGAGCCAAAATGCGAGAGTTCTGCGGAACAAAGGCGTACGCACGATGGCAGGTGTTGATGCCACAAATCTATCCCGGTGGTTTGGCCGAAGGCGTTTTGATTTGATCGTTTTTCAGTTTCCGAATGTCGGCAGTCGTGACCCTCGTTACGGGCGAAATCCCAACCATATCCTGGTGCGGCGTTTTCTTAAGAGTGCAGCGGCGCATCTTTCAGCCGAAGGCAAGTCGCGGTTACCGTCGTAAATAGCTCCCACTATGATGGAGCTTTTGACATGGATGGAGCGGCCGAGCGCAATGATTACACATTACCTGTTGCCTATCCGTTCCGCTTTTCGGACTATGCCGGTTACTCGCATGTGAAGACGAAGGACGATGGCGTTGGGCCATCGACGAGAGCGACGAATTTGTGACCTACATGTTTCGGTTAAAGAAGAAGGTTGGCCGCAAATGGATCACGCCTTAGATGCGGCGACCCTGCCTCCGGGTGCCATATACATTAGCGAATTCCTTTCCCAAGAGGAGGAGGAGGCAATCAAAGATCGGCTCGACGCCGGAGAATGGAGCAATACGCTTAAGCGCCGCGTGCAGCATTTTGGCTATCTCTATGACTATAGAGCGCGTGCCGTTACGGCAGACGCTTATCTAGGTAAGCTACCAGAATGGCTTGAAACGCTCGCAGAACGATTGGTCATGTGCGGCTATTTCGTTGATTTGCCAGATCAAGTGATCGCGAATGAGTATTTGCCGGGTCAAGGCATAAGCGCCCACGTCGATTGTATGCCGTGTTTCGATGACACGATCATTTCGATAAGCCTTTTATCCCAATGCGAGATGATTTTTCGGGAACGGTCTAGTTCCAGATCACTTGCTGTGTTGCTCCATCCACGCTCAGGCATATTGCTGAGGGGGGCGAGCCGATATGACTGGACGCACGAAATTCCAGGCCGAAAGTCAGATGTCGTGGACGGTACGAAAGTCAATCGCGGCAGAAGGATATCCCTGACGTTTCGAAAGGTTATCCAGGCTACTGAGAAAATTTTTTAAATCAGCCTTCAGCTCCGCGGATCGAGGGATGCTGTCAGCTTAGCCAACCGGTCTAGCGATATGGGGAAAGCATTCTGGTGGGAGCAGTAAAACTCTACTGAGAATTAGCGTTACTCATCCCACCGAATTTCGAGGGTTCCCCCTAGCGCCCTTACACCTCGATTGATGGCTCTAAAATTCGGATATTTGCTGCGGTAGCCGCGGGTTTGAAAATATCTTTTCGTTCCGGCTTCCTCATCGAGATCACGCATGGTCCAGTTTATATCATAACAACGGCTTCGACTTTGATCGAGCGAGACAACGCCAGTGATCTTGTATGGCTTTTTCTTTCGACGGTAACCGTAATAGCGGGCCGCTGACTGGATTTTCCGCCAGTCCACGCCGGGGAAAATCTCGCAAATTTCCTCTTTCCTAGCCTCCGGATAGAGTTTCCGCAGTTGCTGTTTGGCTGACCACTGCCAAGATTGTCGGCGAGGTACCAAACTCAATTTTTGGCAGCGTGTTTGGATTGCCCTTTTTGATCGCGTATCCAAAATCTGGCATATGGCGAAATAGTCAGGATAGAAAATCTTACAGACGAGGTCCTCTTCATCCGTCCAGATTTTATGGCCGCTGATCGTAAAACCCGAGCGTAATATTCTTGAACGCGCGCGCTGGGCCGACGCGACGTTTCTTGCAAGATATGCCAAATCCATAGCTTGTTCTCGCACAAACCAGGATGGTTATAGCTTCTTCACATTCATAACGCGGAAAGAATTGAATGTCCCCGCTTTGTCGGTGAAGATTTCCACGAGCGCTTTAGGCAGGCCGTTCAACTCTCTGAGCTTATACGCGAGGTTAGCAAACTCAAGTTTTAAGTGGTCGATTTCTTTCGCTCGAACCTCAACGATGCGCGCTTCGATTTCGGCTTTCTGACGAAGAAGATCATCAAGTTCAGACATTCACAACACTCCAAAAGGCTATTCAACTTTGAATTGCTGCCAACCTTCCCGGGAAACTTAGCCTGCGTCCGCTTTTATAGGGAAGAGCCAAAATGATTTCGGACGGAAAGGTTTTAAGTATGTTTCTTGGCAATCATGTGAAGCTATTCAGCTGCCTCAACTGCCGTGTTTCCGCGCCATATGCGGCTTGATATCTCTCATAAATGTAGTTACATTAAGTCATGAAAATTGATGAACCCAAACGGCGGGCCAACCTTGAAAAGCATGGTTTCGATTTTGCCGATGTAAGCGACCTTGATTGGGCGAGTGCCATCATTGAGGACAGCAAGCCAGATGCCTCCGGCGGAAGGCGCTTCAAGGCTATCGGTTATTTTCGTGATGGGACGGCAGCAGTCATTTTCGCGACATTCGGAACGGAATATATCGATCATCAGCTTTCGCCCTGCAAGCGACAGAGAAAGAAGGAGGCTTCCATGGCC
>JAVBSF010000102.1:0-14646 GCA_031556925.1 Pararhizobium sp. | reverse complement strand
TGCCATTAGCGGCATGCTGGTGAGCGAGGTCAGGGGACGCATCGATATTTTCCGGTTGGCCCGCTGGCAGATGGTCGCCTCCTTCCTGATGACGGCCGCCGCCTCGCTGACCGTCGGTGGCTGGCGAACCCTCGAAACATGGCAGCTCGGCTATCTCGCAGCCTCCAGCGGCTTCGGCATCGTGATCGCGACGACCACCTATTTCGCGGCGATCTACACGGCGGGCGCACGCACGACTGCACTGCTGTTTTCACTCGCATCCCCCTTCGCGCTGCTGCTTGGATATCTCGTGCTCGGCGAAACCATCAGCATGCAGCAGGGGCTCGGCGTGGCGCTCGTGCTCTGCGGCATCATGCTGGCGATCGGCCTGCCGGCCTCCAAGGTGCCGGGCAAAGCGGTCACAGCAACGCCAATCCCGTGGCTCGGCATCGGCTTCGGCATCATCACCGCCATCGGCCAGGCGCTCGGCAGCCTCTGCGCCCGCCCAGCCATGGCCGCCGGTGTCGAACCGTTCACCGCCATGACAGTCCGCGCCGGCATCGCAGCCATCGTCTTCCTGCTCGCAAGCCTGCTGCCCATTGCAGCCCTTCGCAACAAGACCCCTGTCGGCTGGGATGTCCGCGCCCTTGCGCTGGGATCAGCCTTCTTCGGCACGGGCCTTGGCATGTCGCTTCTGATGGCCGCGCTCCGCAACGGCAATGTCGGCATCGTCTCGACGCTATCATCCATGACGCCGGTTCTGATTCTGCCGATGGTCTGGGCCCGCACCGGCATAGCGCCACCGAAAGCCGCCTGGATCGGCGCGGCGATGGCCGTGTGTGGAACGGCGTTGATCAGCCTTTGACTATTGGGAGGCTGGAAGGATATCGACATGTCCTTCTTCACCGTAGCCGAGGATAGCCTGATCCGCCGTCATCAATGGCACCTGATGAAAGCGCGCCGTCGCAACGATCATCCGGTCGGCCGGGTCCGGGTGAAAACTGCCCGGCAATCTCACGCTTCCCACCGCAATCTGTGGCTCCAGCGCCGCCAGTCTTATGCCCGGCAAAGCCAGAACTCGATCGATCCAGCGGGCCACATCGTCGTTCAAGACAAGACGCCCCTTCTCAGAGAGCATGGCAATCTCCCAAGGGGTGATCGCCGAGACCAGAACACTGCTGTTGCGCGTGCAATCCTCGATGATCGCCCGCGCCTTTCTGCCGAGCCGAGCATCGTCATGAACAGCCCAAACAAGAACGTGTGTGTCGAGAAGGATCACGCCTCGGCATCCCACTCACCGGCATCCGTCGCCGGAGAGAACGGATCATCGTAACCAGACACGCTCCCCTTCATCGCACCGATAATGCTGGTGGGCGCATCAGTCTCGCGTATCGGCGAAAGCCGCGCGACGGGCGTTCCACGCTTTGTGACGATGATCGGTTCGCCGTCATCCGCCATCTTGTCGATAAGGTTGAGGCAGTTGGCCTTGAACTCAGCCGCGCCGACCATTTTTCCATGCATGTACATCTCTCCTGTACAGATAAACAGAAATATAGTCCTAATGTGCTCTTTTGAAAAGAGGACTGGCGGGCCGATTCCCAAATGGAAAAGGCGGAGCTTGCGCCCCGCCTTTTCCCAAACTCAAGCCTTGAAGCAGTCGATCAATGGCTGTCCTTGCCGACTGCGCTGCCGCGACATCCCTTGAGGAAGTCGAGGTCGGCGCCGGTGTCTGCGCCCTGAACGTGCTGCTGGTGCAGCCAGGCGTAGCCGGAACTCGGCAGTTCGTGCTGCGGTTTCCATTCGGCCAGACGGCGGGCCATTTCCTCGTCGGAAATGTCGACGTGCAGGCGACGGTTCGGAACGTCCAGCTCGATCATGTCACCGTTCTTGATGACAGCGAGCGGGCCGCCGACAGCGGCTTCCGGCGAGGTGTGCAGGACAACGGTACCGTAGGCCGTGCCGGACATACGCGCGTCGGAGATACGCACCATGTCGGTGATGCCCTTCTTCAGCACCTTGGGCGGAAGGCCCATATTGCCGACTTCGGCCATGCCCGGATAACCCTTCGGACCACAGTTCTTCATGACCATGACGCAGGTCTCGTCGATGTCAAGATTGTCGTCGTTGATCTTCGCCTTGTAGTCGTCGATGTCTTCGAACACGACGGCGCGGCCACGATGGGTCAGGAGATGCGGGGAAGCCGCCGACGGCTTCAGGACAGCGCCCTTCGGAGCAAGGTTGCCGCGAACGACAACGATACCGCCCGATTGGGTCAGCGCCTTCTCGGCCGGCAGGATGACGTCCTCGTTCCAGTTGACGACGTCCTTGACTTCATCCCAAACGCTTTCGCCGGAGACGGTGAGTGCATCCTTGTGCAGCAGGCCGGCTTCGCCGAGGCGCTTCAGCACCACCGGCAGACCGCCGGCATAGAAGAACTCTTCCATCAGGTACTTGCCCGACGGCATCAGGTTGACGATCGTCGGAACATCGCGACCACAGCGGTCCCAGTCGTCCAGCGTCAGGTCGATACCGACGCGACCGGCCATGGCGAGCAGGTGGATGACGGCATTGGTCGAACCGCCGATGGCCGCATTGGTGCGGATGGCGTTTTCGAAGGCCTGCTTGGTCATGATGTCGGAGGGCTTCAGGTCGTCCTTGACCATCTGCACGATACGGCGGCCGGTGAGCTGCGCCATGACCTTGCGGCGGCTATCAACGCCCGGGATCGCGGCATTGCCGGAAAGCGCCATGCCGAGGGCTTCAGCCATCGAAGCCATGGTCGAGGCGGTGCCCATGGTGTTGCAGGTGCCGGAAGAGCGGCTCATCGAAGCTTCCGCTTCGAGGAACTCTTCCTGCGTCATCTCGCCGGCTTTCACCATTTCGGAGAACTTCCACAGATGTGTGCCGGAACCGACGCGCTCACCGCGGAAATAGCCGTTCAGCATCGGGCCGCCGGTGACGACGATGGACGGAAGATCGACCGAGGCAGCCGCCATCAGCAGCGACGGGGTGGTCTTGTCACAGCCGACCATCAGCACGCAGCCGTCCATCGGCTGGCCGCGAATGGTTTCCTCGATCGAGAGCGCCGCGAGGTTGCGGAACATCATCGCGGTCGGGCGGAAGGTGTTTTCCGAGGCCGAGAACACCGGCACTTCCATCGGGAAACCGCCAGCTTCCCAGATGCCGGCCTTCACCTTTTCGGCGAGCTCACGCAAATGGCCGTTGCAGGGCGTCATGTCCGACCAGGTGTTGAGGATGCCGATCACCGGGCGTCCGTCGAACAGGTCGTGCGGGTAGCCCTGGTTCTTCATCCAGCCGCGGTGGTAGATGACGTCGCGGCTGGTGCCGCCATACCAATGCTGCGACCGCAGCTGCCGCGGCCATTGTGCTTTCTTGAACATTGCCTTGTCCTTTGAGATGCCGGGCCGACATGGCCGACCCGGCGAAAAATGCCTTACGCCAACGTGTATGCGGTCTTGACGGTTGTGAAGAATTCGGCGGCGTACTTGCCCTGCTCGCGCGAGCCGAAGGACGAAGCCTTGCGGCCGCCGAACGGAACGTGAAAGTCGACACCCGCCGTCGGCAGGTTGACCATCACCATGCCGGCTTCCGAGTTGCGCTTGAAGTGCGTCGCGTGCTTCAGGCTGGTCGTCGCGATACCGGCAGACAGGCCGAACGGCGTGTCGTTGGCAACGGCGAGCGCTTCTTCGTAATCCTTGACGCGGATGACGGAGGCGACCGGTCCGAAGATCTCTTCGCGGCTGATGCGCATCTGGTTGGTGGCTTCGGTGAACAGCGTCGGCTGCAGGTAGAAGCCGGGGTTTTCGCGGGTGATCGTGTCACCGCCGAAGGCGAGCTTGGCGCCTTCTTGGCGGCCGATGGCGATGTAATCCGTGTCCGTCGCCAGCTGACGCTCATCAACGACCGGGCCGATATGGGTGCCGGCCTTCAGGGCGTCATCGACAACCAGCGTCTTCAGCTTCTCGGTAAGCGCGGCGACGAACTTGTCGTGGATGCCCTCGGTGACGATCAGGCGCGAGGATGCGGTGCAGCGCTGGCCGGTCGAGAAGAAGCCGGAGTTGGCGGCAGCTTCGACGGCAACGGTGAGGTCCGCATCATCGAGAACCACCATCGGGTTCTTGCCGCCCATTTCCAGCTGGAACTTGCGGTTATGTTCGATGGAGGCCGCTGCGACACGCTTGCCGGTACCGGTCGAGCCGGTGAAGGTGATGGCGGCGAGATCGGCGCTGTCGAGCATGGCCTGACCGACGATCGAGCCCTTGCCCATAACGAGGTTCAGCACGCCCTTCGACAGACCGGCGCGGTGCAGGATATCGACGATGGCATGGGCGCAGCCCGGAACCAGTTCAGCCGGCTTGAAGACGACGGTGTTGCCGTAGCAAAGCGCCGGTGCGATCTTCCAGGCTGGGATGGCGATCGGAAAATTCCAGGGCGTGATGATGCCGACGACGCCGACGGCTTCGCGAGTGATCTCGACGCCGATGTTCGGACGAACCGACGGCAGGACTTCGCCTGCAAGGCGGAGCGCCTCACCGGCGAAGAAGTCGAAGATCTGGGCGGCGCGGATGGTTTCACCGATGGCTTCCGGCAGGGTCTTGCCTTCTTCGCGGGCGAGCAGGCGGCCGAGTTCGTCCTTGCGGGCCATGATCTCGTCGGAGGTCTTCTTCAGGATCGCGTGGCGCTCCAGAATGCCCGAGCGCGACCAGGCCGGGAAGGCAGCCTTGGCGGCGGCGATGGCGGTCTTGACGTCATCTGCCGATGCGCGGGCGTAAAGACCGATGACTTCGTTGGTGTTCGACGGATTGATGTTTTCAACACCGTCGCCGCCGACCCATTCGCCGGCAATCAGGTTCTGATGAAGTGTCATGGGCGGGGGCCCTCCTTGGTTCTGACGCGAGCACCGCCACCGCGGCCGCTCGCCAGGAAATGAACGGTCAGCTCAGAGCTGGCCGATCACGATTTCTTCTTCGCCGGCAACGGCCAGCGTATTGCGAAGCGGCAAGCCGAACTCGCCGGCTTCGATTTCAAAGATGTCGCCGGCCTGCGTCTTGAAGCCGTCGCCGAAGGACAGTGTCGCGGTGCCGAACATATGGACGTGAACATCGCCCGGCTCGCGGAAGATGCCGTACTTGAAGTGATGGTATTCGAGATTGGCGAAGGTGTGGGACATATTGGTTTCGCCGGACAGGAACGGCTTTTCCCAGACGACCTTGCCATCGCGGATGATGCGCGACGCACCGCGGATATCGGCAGGTGCCTCACCGACGCGGATTTCCGGGCCGAAGCTTGCCGGACGCAGCTTCGAATGCGCGAGGTAGAGATAGTTCACGCGCTCGGTGACGTGATCGGAGAACTCGTTGGCAACGGCAAAGCCGATGCGGAACGGCGCGCCCTTGTCGGAGATGACGTAGATGCCGGCCATTTCCGGCTCTTCGCCACCATCCTCGGCAAAGGACGGAGAAACAAGGTCAGCACCCGGCGCAATCGACTGGGTGCCGTTGCCCTTGTAGAACCACTCGGGCTGAACGCCCTTTTCGCCCAGCTTCGGCTTGCCGCCTTCGAGGCCCATCTTGAACATCTTCATGGTGTCGGTGGCGCCCTCTTCCACCTTGGAAACGGCAGCGTGCATGGCATCGCGCGTCGCGGCGGAACCGAGATGGGTGAGACCGGTGCCGGTCAGATGCAGATGAGCCGGATCGGCATGGGTGATCGGCGGCAGGAACAGGCCCCTGGCATAGGCGTCCTGCAGGTCAACGACATCGCCAAGACCCTTTTCATCGATGACGGCCTTCAGGCTCTTGCCGGAATTGGCGGCTTCCAGGGCGAGCGCATGCACGCTCGCGGCACCCTTGACCGCCCGCGCCTCGCCACCGGATTCGCGCACTGCGACCGTGATGGAGCCATCGGCGTTCTTGACCTGGGAAATCAGCACAATTCTGTCCTCTTCTATAAAGTCGGACGTCCGGGCGGCACCTCGGCCGGTAAATGCGGAACATCCACGGGAGGGCGCTGCCCTCTCAATTGGGCGATCGGATCGCCGCGTTCAAGGCATTCTGATGAACGTACATCCGACATATGGACACACGCCAAATCGCATGGCCCGCGCGGTTTGAGGCCGCGCGGGATAGAAGCTTGGGCTCAGCCCTTGTTCTTGTTGTAGACGTCGAAGAAGACGGCAGCGAGCAGGACCAGACCCTTGACGAGCTGCTGGTAATCGATGCCGAGACCCATGATCGACATGCCGTTGTTCATGACGCCCATGATGAACGCGCCGATGACAGCACCGGTGATCTTGCCAACGCCGCCGGAAGCCGAAGCACCGCCGATGAAGCAGGCCGCGATAACGTCCAGCTCGAAGCCGACACCCGCCTTCGGGGTCGCCGAGTTGAGGCGCGCCGCGATGATCATGCCGGCGAGAGCCGCCAGAACACCCATGTTGACGAAGGTGTAGAAGGTCAGGCGTTCGGTGTTGATACCCGAGAGCTTTGCCGCTTTCTCGTTACCGCCCATCGCGTAGATGCGGCGACCAACGGTCGAGCGCGTCGTGATGAAGGTGTAGAGCGCGATCAGCAGAGCCATGACAACGAGGACGTTCGGGAAGCCCTTGTAAGTCGACAGCTGGAAGCCGAGGAAAATCGCAACGACGGCGATGATGGCCATCTGTGCGATGAAGAAGGCAAAAGGCTCGTTTTCGGTGCCGTGCTTGTCGTTTTCCTTACGGTTCTTGAGGCCATAGTAGAAGGCCAGCGCAACGAGCACGACAACGACGGCGAGCGCCGCGAAGTTCGTGATGACGCCGGGAGCTGGATTGAGGAAATACAGGAAGTCCGGGATGAAGCCGGTCGACAGCGACTGGAAGTCCTTCGGGAACGGGCCGATCGGGCGGTTCTGCAGGATGAGGTAGGTCAGTCCGCGGAACACGAGCATACCGGCGAGCGTCACGATGAAGGCCGGGATCTTCTGGTAAGCGACCCAGTAACCCTGAGCAGCGCCGACGAGACCGCCCAGGATAAGGCAGATCGGCACGACGATCGAATAATGGATGCCCCACTTCACCAGCATGATCGCCGACAGGCCGCCGGTGAAGGCGACGATCGAACCGACGGACAGGTCGATATGACCGGCGACGATGATCAGCAACATGCCCAGCGCCATGATGACGATGAACGAGTTCTGCAGGATCAGGTTGGTGATGTTGACCGGGCGGAAGAGAACGCCGCCGGTGACGACCTGAAAGAAGACCATGATGACGACAAGCGCGACCAGGAGGCCGTATTCACGGATATTGGCGCGCAGGTAGTCGCCGACGGACTGGGTTGTTTTGGTTTCGGTGACCATGATTAGTGTTTCTCCCCGGAACGCATGATGGCGCGCATGATAGACTCCTGGCTGGCTTCAGCCTTGGAAAGCTCGGCCACGATGCGTCCCTCGTTCATGACGTAGATGCGGTCGCAGGTTCCGAGAAGTTCGGGCATCTCGGACGAGATCATGAGGATGCCTTTGCCCTCTGCGGCAAGCTGGTTGATGATGGTGTAGATTTCATACTTCGCGCCGACGTCGATACCGCGCGTCGGTTCGTCGAGGATCAGAACCTCGGGATTGGTGAACAGCCACTTGGACAGCACGACCTTCTGCTGGTTGCCGCCCGAGAGGTTGACCGTTTCCTGATAGATCGAGTGCGACCGGATGCGCAGCTTCTGGCGATAGTCGGAGGCAACCTTGCGCTCCTCGTGATCGTTGATCACGCCCGCCGACGACACGGCTTCGAGGTTCGAGAGCGTCGTGTTGTGCAGGATGTTGTCGATCAGCACGAGGCCGAGATGCTTGCGGTCTTCGGTCACATAGGCAAGGCCGGCATCGATCGCCTTCGGGATCGTGCTGACATCGACCTGCTTGCCGCGGATCGAAACGTCGCCAGTGATCTTGTGTCCCCAGGACTTGCCGAAGATGCTCATCGCCGTTTCGGTGCGACCGGCGCCCATCAGGCCCGCGATGCCGACGACTTCGCCAGCGCGGACGTTGAAGTTGATGTCATGCAGGAACTGGCGGTCGCGGTGCTGCTGGTGGAAGACGTTCCAGTTCTTCACCTCGAGCAGCGTCTCGCCGATCTTGGGCTCGCGCGGCGGATAGCGGTCTTCCATGTCGCGGCCGACCATGCCCTTGATGATACGGTCTTCGCTGATGTCTTCATGGTGACAGTCGAGTGTCTCGACCGTGCCGCCATCGCGCAGGATGGTGATCTTGTCGGCGACCTTCTTGATCTCGTTCAGCTTGTGCGAAATGATGATCGAGGTCATGCCCTGCTTGCGGAACTCCATCAGCAGCTTCAGCAGCGCGTCGGAATCGGTCTCGTTGAGCGATGCGGTCGGCTCGTCGAGGATGAGCAGGCGAACCTTCTTCGACAGCGCCTTGGCGATTTCCACCAGCTGCTGCTTGCCGACGCCGATATCCGTGATCAGGGTCGGCGGGGCTTCGTTGAGGCCAACCTTTTTCAGAAGCTCCTGCGTGCGCGCAAAAGTCTCCTTCCAGTCGATGACGCCGTTCTTCGCGATCTCGTTGCCGAGGAAGATGTTTTCCGCGATCGAGAGCAGCGGGACGAGCGCCAGTTCCTGGTGAATGATGATGATGCCGATGTGTTCGCTGTCGGAGATCGTCGAAAACTGGCGAAGCTCGCCGTCGTAATGGATCTCGCCCTCATAGGTGCCGGCGGGATACACGCCGCTCAACACCTTCATCAGCGTCGATTTGCCGGCGCCGTTTTCGCCGACAAGTGCGTGAATTTCACCTTCGCGGACCTTGAAGCTGACATTGTCCAGAGCTTTGACACCAGGAAACGTCTTGGTGATGCTCCGCATTTCGAGAATGATATTGTCCATGTTCAGGCATTCCAGCGGTGGTCTTTTAGGGATGATGAGGCCAGACCGACCGTAAGTGCAAGCTCCCTCATCACGAGAAAGGGTCCGCGATGTCTCGCGGACCCCGATGGGATTGGAAGGGATCAGTTGTTGATCTGGTCTTCCGTGTAGTAACCGGCGCCGACGAGAACGTCCTTGACGTTGGACTTGTCAACAGCAACAGGCTTCAGAAGGTAGGACGGGATGACCTTGACGCCGTTGTCGTAGGTCTTCGTGTCGTTAACTTCCGGCTCCTTGCCGCCGAGGATGGCGTCGGTCATGGTGACGGCGACCTTGGCCAGTTCGCGGGTGTCCTTGAAGACGGTCGAGTACTGTTCGTCAGCGAGGATCGACTTGACGGACGGCAGTTCAGCGTCCTGACCGGAAACAACCGGGATCTTCAGGTCGCCAGAGCCGTAGCCAACGCCCTTGAGGGCCGACAGGATACCGATGGAGAGACCATCGTAAGGCGACAGAACGCCGTTAACCTGTGCGTCGGTGTAGGTCGAGGAGAGCAGGTTTTCCATGCGGGCCTGTGCAACGGCACCGTCCCAACGCAGCGTACCGACCTGATCCATGCCCTGCTGGCCGGACTTGATCACGATGTCACCGCTGTCGATGAGCGGCTGCAGAACCGACATTGCGCCGTCGTAGAAGAAGAAGGCGTTGTTGTCGTCCGGCGAACCGCCGAAGAGTTCAACGTTCCACGGCTTGACGCCATCGAAGTTCTTCTTGAGGCCGTCAACGAGGCTGGTAGCCTGCAGAACGCCGACCTGGAAGTTGTCGAAGGTGGCGTAGTAGTCGACGTTGCCCGAATCGCGGATCAGACGGTCGTAAGCGATGACCTTGACGCCGGCTTCATGAGCCTTGGCCAGAATGTCCGAAAGCGTCGTGCCGTCGATGGCGCCGATGATGAGAACCTTGGCGCCCTTGGTGACCATGTTTTCGATCTGGGCGAGCTGGTTCGGAATGTCGTCGTCAGCGAACTGCAGGTCCGGGGTGTAGCCGGCTTCCTTGAACAGCTTTTCCATGGTCTCGCCGTCGGAAATCCAACGGGTCGAGGTCTTGGTCGGCATCGAGATACCAACAACGCCCTTATCCTGGGCGAAAGCCGGCATCGCGAAGGACGCGACGCTGAGCGCAGCGGCCGCGAGAAGCGAAGTAACAAATTTCATAAGATCTCTCCCTGAGTGTTGATCCAGGCCGCCTCCTCGGAGGTCAGCCTGATATGTGCAGCGCGGCGTAGCCGAGAACAAAAAGCCCTCGGTGGAGACCTAAAGGATGAAAGAAAGCCCTCCCAGGCCTTACACTCTCCCGCTGCGCTGGCGCACATCGCGGCAAACTGGAATCATTCAACATAACTGTCAAATACAATATTCTGGTATCTTCATATCATTTTCGATATAGTAAACGACAACAGTGTGATTTTTGATCCCATCAAGTGACGTTGCGGAGGTTTCATGGACGAACAAACACACCCGACGTCCGTGCCGGTGGATTATTCGGAGAAGAGCATCCTCCGTTCGGGCCTGAAAATGAACCACCTGCAGCTGATTCTCGCGATTGAGGACCACAAGCAGATCAGCGCGGCAGCCGATGCCTTGAATATCTCCCAGCCTGCGGCATCGCGCCTGCTTGGCGAAATCGAGGCCATCCTCAAGGTTCCGCTCTGCGCCCGCGTGGCGCGTGGTGTCGAACTTACCCAATACGGCGAAACACTGGCGCGGCGCGCGCGAACCATCTTTCTGGAACTGCGCGAAACGGCCCGCGAAATCAACGAATTGAAAACCGGCAGCGGCGGCTCCGTCTCGATCGGCTCGGTGACAGGGCCGGCGCTCAATCTCGCTGTGCCCGCCATCCGCCAGGTCTCCACCGCCTATCCAGGCATCGAGATCGACCTGCAGATCGAAAACAGCACCGTTCTTGTCCGCGAACTGCTCGCCGCCCGCCACGACTTCGTGCTCGGCCGTATTCCCGACGACCAGAACCGGCGGCTCTTCAATTTCGCGGAGATCGGCATGGAAAAGGTTTGTCTGATCGTGCGCGAAGGGCATCCGCTTCTGGAGAATGCCACCGTGTCAATATCGGACCTTCCTCTCTACGACTGGGTGTTCCAGCCGCCGGGAACGCTGTTGCGACGCGCTGTCGAAGACAGCTTTCTGTCGGCAGGCATCCCCCTGCCCGCTACCGTCATCAACACCTCGTCGACAATCCTGACCATCGCGATCGTCTGCAATTCCAATGCCATCGCCGCCGTCGCTCAGGATGTCGCGACACTGATTTCGGATAATGGAACGGCTGCCGGCGTGATCCGCATCCTGCCGGCCGATTTCGATATCACCATCCGTCCATTCGGCCTGATCACCGCCCGGGGACGCGATCTGCCCCCCAGCGCAAGCCTGCTTTACGACCTAATTCTCAAGCAGAGCGCGGCGTGAACAGCCTCGCATAATGCTCTTATGCCTATAGCCGTAGCACGCTAATCTCGACTGCCCGCGGAGGCCTTATGTTCGGAATGTCCGTCTTCCAGTCCGTGCTGGAGCGATTGAAGGCTGAGGAAGAAGAAAACGCTGCGGAGGAAACCTCAGCCGCGACAGCCAGCGTTTCCACGCCCTTTGTCGGCAACCTCTCAGCAGCAGGCCACTTCGATCGCGCCATGGTGCATCACGCCTATCTCGAAACATCCGGCGACGAGATGCTGCAGCCGCCGAAGCCGAAACCCAGGCCCGTGATGCCCGATCACCTGCGCCGCACCACCCCGGATCAGATCGCAGCCGATCTTGGCCTCGCCGATATCGAAACCGCCGCTTCGCTGACCGAGAAGCGACGCCGCTTCGCAGCGGAAAACCATCCCGACAGATTTCCGCTCGACTTTCGCACCAACGCGACACTGCGCATGACGATCGCCAACATGCTGATCGACGAGGCGCTCCTGCGCTTGAAGATCACGGCGCGCAAAAGCACCTGACCAGACTGAAATCAGGCCGCGTCGTCGCCGGCGGGCTTGTCTTCGACGGTAACTTCCGTCTTTTCCTTGGGATTGTAGAAAATCAGCAGCGAGCATGCGGCGTAGGCGCCGACGGCCAGAAAGATGAAGCCCCAGGTGGTCGCACCGTTGTAGAACTCGACGCCCGTCCAGACGACGCAGAACAGCACGATCAATACCCGTCTCCACAGCGGCCGGTAAAACGGATGATCCACATCGATGAACTTGAACACGCTACCCGCTCCTCCAGCCCTGACATTCGTTGCAGGCACACAGCCTTGCCGGCCCGTGCCATCAAAGCCTTATGGGGATATTTGGCGTGACTGCAAGAGGACGACGCGCGACCGCTTGACGGAAACCAGAAAAACGGAATAAATATTCCGAATTTATATTGTATTTCCGTTTCGTTCCGAATTGGAGGATAAGGATGGAACGAAGCGGCGAGAGGGGGCTGTCCGACGCTGCCAAACAGTCTCCCGTTCAACAAACCCACCACCCTCGCCGCCCGCGAGCGTGAACTGTCCCTTGCGGCACGCTGCCGCCCTTCTGAGAGAAACGAACATGACAGTGAAATTTGCACTTCTTGGCGCAGGCCGTATCGGAAAGGTCCACGCCAGGGCCGTCAGCGGCAATCCCGATGCCGTCCTCATCGCGGTTGCCGACGCCATGCCGGCAGCGGCCGAGGCGATCGCCAGAGAGTATGGCTGTGAAGTTCGCACGATCGACGCCATCGAGAAGGCCGGCGATATCGACGCCGTGGTCATCTGCACGCCGACCGATACCCATGCCGACCTGATCGAACGCTTCGCCCGCGCCGGCAAGGCGATCTTCTGCGAAAAGCCCGTCGATCTCGACGTCAATCGCGTCCGCGAATGCCTTGAGGTTGTCGAGGAAACCAAAGGCAAGTTGATGGTTGGCTTCAACCGCCGCTTCGACCCGCATTTCATGGCCGTACGCAAGGCGATCGACGACGGCGCGATCGGCGCGGTGGAAATGGTGACGATCACCTCGCGCGACCCCGGCGCCCCGCCGGTCGATTACATCAAGCGTTCCGGCGGCATTTTCCGCGACATGACGATCCACGACTTCGACATGGCTCGCTTCCTGCTCGGCGAAGAGCCGGTGGCCGTCACGGCGCACGCGGCCGTGCTGGTCGATCCGGAGATCGGCAAGGCCGGCGATTACGACAGCGTTTCGGTCATTCTCGAAACAGCAAGCGGCAAGCAGGCTATCATCTCCAACTCGCGCCGCGCCACCTATGGCTACGACCAGCGCATCGAGGTTCATGGCTCGAAGGGCATGGTCGCGGCCGAAAACCAGCGTGCCGTATCGATCGAGATCGCCAACGGTGAGGGTTACACCCGCCCGCCGCTGCACGATTTCTTCATGACCCGCTACACCGAGGCCTATGCCAACGAAATCGCAAGCTTCATCGCCGCGATCGAAAAGGGCGCGACGATTACGCCCAACGGCAAGGATGGCCTCGCCGCTCTCGCGCTGGCGGATGCGGCAGTTCGCTCGGTTGCTGAAAAACGTCAGGTCCGTATCGAGGGCTGACCCTTCTTCCAAACGATCCTCCCAGCTGGGCCGGCTCACCACCGGCCCATTTTTATGCGGAAGAAACCTTACTCATAACGATGTCGTAGTCCGCATCCGTCAGCGCGCGATCGAGATGCCCCTCAAAGACGAGGCCCTGCTCCTCAAAACTCACCGAAATCTCCGGCATGCCCTGCAGCCGCACCTCATGCGATTGCACCAGCCCCTCCTCGATGCCGCGCTGAAGTAGGTCGAAATAGCGGGTTCCCGGCCCGGTAATGTGCACGGGCATGCGCTCATAGAAACTCATGAGACGGGAAAGGCCGTTGCCGAGCGCCACGCCCGCCTGACGAAAGGCATATTCCGCCATGCGGTTTCCCTGTCGGGCGCTGGCGGCGATCTTGTCCATTTCCGCAAGCGGAACGAACTTCGCCGGGATCGTATCCGGTGGCACCTGAAAGGCGGAGCGTAGAACGCCGTAGAAGCCGGCAGACGCCTCGATGCAGCCATAGGAGCCGCAACGACAAAGGCCGCCTTGCGAACTGTGCAGCATATGGCCGAAATTCGGAGCCGTGGCCTCGATCTCGCCCTGTCGGTTTTTCCGCGCGATCCCGAGCCCGACGCTGTGGCCAAGGGAAAGCGCCGCAAGGGCCTGGAACGTGCTCTCCGGCTCCCTGTCCGCCTTCAACGCCAAAGCCTGCGCAACCAGCAGGGTCTCGTTGTTCAGCGAAATCTTGGCCCGCCACTCCGGCGCGAGCAATTCTCCGAAATCGAACTGCCGACCGCCGAAGAGCGGCGACCACAGCAATGTCGGGTGCATCGCATCGACGGTGCCCTTGCTGCTGATCGAGATGGCAAGCACCGCGTCCTTGTCGATCTGCGAGCGCGCCGCGAGCCGCGACAGGGCATCCTTGATCTCACCCGGAAAGGCATCGGCAGCACCCGCCCCGTGATTACGAGCCTCCTCGAACCGGTCCATCAGCCGGCCGCTATAGTCGACCAGCGAATATTGCACCGTATCGGACGAAATTCTGACGGCAATCAGGTAGCCACAATCGCGCCGCTGCGAAAACAGCACGCGCGGACGGCCGCGCCCGCCGAGCGCCTGCTGCTCACTCTTCTCCAGCACCCCTGCCCGCTCGAGATCGGCGGTAATGGCGGAAACGGTTGCGGAAGAAAGGCCGGTTCGCGCGGAAAGTTCCGTATGGGAGGCCGCGCCGCCACGACGAA
>JAVBSF010000309.1:0-6973 GCA_031556925.1 Pararhizobium sp. | reverse complement strand
TATTTAAATTCTGTTTATCACGGGGGAGTCTGCGTGCCAGCCCATTAAGATCAAAATCGTGTCCCGTGGTTGTGTAATGACGCTTTAAACATATACAGCGGGGTTTATAAAACGACTCTGCCGTAAGCATTTTTTGGCAGTGTCCACAGGCGTAAATTTTTTATGAAGAAAGCCGCCGGAAACGAGTTCGGGCGGCCGGGAAAATGCTCGGTTGTCGCAAAACGAAACACCCGGCGCCTGAGCGCGCAGGGTATGGCGCGAATCCCGCCTGCGGGGGTTACTTGCCGGCAGCGTCGAGCCTGGATTCCAGAACCGCGATACGCACCAAAAGAGCTTCGTTCTCCTCGCGCGCCTTGAGCGCCATTTCCCGGACGGCCTCGAACTCCTCGCGCTTGACGATATCCATCGAGTTCAGGAGCTTTTCGCCCTGCGCGCGGAAAACCGTTTCCATCTCGCGCCGCACGCCCTGAGCCGCGCCGGCCGCGTCCGTCATCAATTTGGCGAATTCGTCCAGAATGCGGTTGGTGCCCGTGGTCATAGTCTGATCTCCGATCCTTCTGCCGCCCCTCGTCTGATGGCGGCCTTTGAGATTGAGGTAGGGTCAGGCGGCCTCCGATGCAAGGAAAAATACAAGTGAATCACCGGACGCCAGGCATGGCCTGCGCCTTGACCCTGTTGCCCTGGAACGCCATGTTCCGGCAAAAGACCGGCAGGAGTGAGCCAAGACTTGGAAACGATAGCGACTTTTCTCGCAATACTGCCCTTTCCTGAAATCGATCCGGTCCTCGTGACGATCGGTCCCCTGCAGATTCACTGGTACGGCCTCGCCTATGTCGCGGGCATCCTGATCGGCTGGCAATATGCGCGCCGTCTCGTGCGCAATGCGTCCCTCTGGAAGAACGGCGAGCCTGCGCTCACGGAAGCGCAACTCGACGATTTCCTGCTCTGGGCGGCGGCCGGCATCGTCGGCGGCGGGCGCATCGGCTATATCCTGTTCTATGATCTGCCGAGCGTGATGGCGAACCCGCTGCGCGCCCTGGAGATCTGGAACGGCGGCATGTCCTTCCATGGCGGCCTGATCGGCACGATGATCGCCATGATTCTCTTCGCCCGCCGCAACGGGATCGCTCTCTGGAGCCTGTTCGATGTCGTTTCCGCCGTCGTGCCGATCGGCTTGTTCTTCGGCCGCATCGCCAATTTCATCAATGGCGAATTGTGGGGCCGGCTTTCATCGATGCCCTGGGCGGTCGAGTTTCCGCCCGGCAGCGGCCTCGCCTATCATCCGAGCCAGCTTTACGAAGCAGCCCTTGAAGGCATTGTGCTGCTCATCGCGCTGACCATCATGATATATTACCGCAGGACCCTGAGGACTCCCGGACTGGTTTGCGGCATCTTCGTGCTGGGATATGCGATCGCCCGTATCGTCGTCGAGTTCTTCCGCCAGCCGGATGCGCAGATCGGCTATCTCGCCGGCGGGTGGCTGACGATGGGCATGGTGCTGTCCACGCCGATGGCGCTTGCGGGATTGTGGGCGATCCTGCGCGCGCGACGCGCGGCGGCAAACACGGCTTGAGGAGGAATGCGATGAGCACACCTCTTGGAGAAAAGATCAGGTCGCTGATCACGGCCAACGGTCCGATCAGCGTGACCGACTATTTTTCGCTGTGCCTCGCCGACCCACAATACGGATACTACAAGACGCGCGAACCCTTCGGCGCCGCCGGCGATTTCACGACGGCTCCGGAAATCAGCCAGCTTTTCGGCGAAATAATCGGCATCTTTCTGGTGCAGGCCTGGATGCGCCATGGCGAGCCGAATCCGGTTCACATCGCCGAAATCGGCCCCGGCCGCGGCACGATGATGTCCGACATTCTCCGGGTCATCTCCAAGCTCTCGCCCGCCCTTTACGACGCCGCCGGATTTCACCTCATCGAAACGAGCGAGCGGCTGCAGAAGGTGCAGAGCCAGACGCTGGTCGCCCACAAGTACAAGATCACCTGGCACGAAAGCTTCGACACGCTGCCGGAAGGCTTCCTGCTTCTCGCAGCCAACGAACTCTTCGACGCGATCCCGATTCGCCAGTTCGTCAAAACCCCGCAGGGTTTTCGCGAGCGTCTGATCGGCCTCGATGCCAATGGCGGATTGACCTTCGCGGCAGGCCCCGCAACCATCGATCCGGACGTGTTGCCGAAAGCATCTCGGGATGTCGCTCCCGGCACGATTTTCGAAATCGCCCCGGCGCGCGACGCCGTGATGGCGACGCTGGCATCGCGTATCCGCGCCGGTGGCGGCACCGCCCTCATCATCGACTACGGCCATCTCACGACCGGTTATGGCGACACGCTGCAGGCGGTGCGCGATCACCAGTTCGATCCGCCGCTGAAGCATCCGGGCGAAGCCGACATCACCAGCCATGTCGATTTCGAGCAGCTTGCCCGCCGCGCCGCGGCTGAAGGCTTGCAGATCAACGGCCTGACCTATCAGGGCGATTTTCTGCTGGGTCTCGGGCTCATCGAACGCGCCTCGTCGCTGGGAAGCGGCAAGGATACGATCACCCAGGAAGGCATCCGCCTGGATGTCGAGCGGCTGGCCGGCAACGGGGAAGGCAAGATGGGCGAGCTTTTCAAGGTTCTGGCCGTCAGCAGCCCCGCGGTCGCGCTTCCGCCGTTTCAGCGTTGATACGGCCTGATGATGATGACCGCGCCATCGAACAAGGCGGTCATTGACAGGACGGCGCGGGGAGGCCAACATCGCGCCAAATCGAAGCAGCCTTGTCTCATGGCCGCAAACTCCGCAAAATTCAGAGCATGAAAGGGCGACAACACCATGAAGGATGATGCCCTGCCCTCGCCTGTCTTCAGCCCGTCGCTCTCGGAGCTCGGCGCAAGTGGCATTGCCCATGCCTATTTCACCCGCGAGGGCGGCGTGTCCGAAGGCATCTATCGAGGCCTGAATGTCGGCCTCGGTTCCAGTGACGACAGGCCGCGCATCGAGGAAAACCGCCGGCGTGTCGCGGCCTATTTCGGCGCCGCGCCGGAAAGGCTGGCCACCGTCCACCAGGTTCACTCACCCAGGGCTGTCATCGTCGATTCGAACTATGACGGCGCACGCCCTGAGGCCGACGCCGTGGTCACGGCGACGCCCGGCATGGTGATCGGCGTGCTGACGGCCGATTGCGGCCCTATCCTTTTTGCCGATCCCAAGGCCCGTGTCATCGGTGCTGCCCATGCCGGCTGGAAAGGTGCGCTCGGCGGCGTGCTGGAAAGCACGATCGAGGCGATGGTTTGCCTCGGCGCGGCGCGCGAAAACATCGTTGCCAGCCTCGGCCCCTCGATCAGCCGCCGCAACTACGAGGTCGGCGCTGAATTCGTCACCCGTTTCGTCGAGACGGACGCGAGCTACGCGACGTTCTTCGCGCCTTCCGGCCGCGACGGTCACGCAATGTTCGACCTGCCGGCATTGACCCTCAAGCGGCTGGCCGATGCCGGCGTAAAGGCCGAAAACCTCGACATCTGCACCTATGCGGATGAAGAGCGCTTCTTCTCCTACCGCCGCACGACCCATCGCAACGAGCCGGACTACGGCCGCCAGATTTCGGCGATCTTCATTCGGGAGGCATGACATGGCACTGCATTTCGGCCAGGACGAATTTGCCGGGCGGCTGGAGCGGCTGAAAGCCGCCATGAAGGAAGAGAAGCTCGACGCGATCCTGCTGTTCGCGCAGGAAAGCATGTACTGGCTGACGGGTTACGATACCTACGGCTATTCGTTCTTCCAGACGCTGGTGGTCAAGGCTGATGGCTCGATGGTACTTTTGACGCGCTCGGCCGATCTCAGGCAGGCGCGGCACACTTCCAATATAGAGCGCATCGAAATCTGGATCGATCGCGTCAACGCCGATCCCACCATGGATCTGAAAAATCTGCTGAGCGATCTCGATCTGCTCGGCATGCGCCTCGGCATCGAATACGATGCCCACGGCCTGACGGGACGCACCACCCGGCTGCTCGACCAGCAGCTGACGAGTTTCGGCCAGATCACGGATGCCTCGCAGATCGTCAGCCGGCTGCGGCTGATCAAGAGCCCGGCGGAAATCGCCTATGTGGAAAAGGCGGCGAGCCTTGCCGACGATGCGCTCGATGCCGCTCTTCCGCTGATCGGCCCCGGCGGCAGCGAAGCCGACATTCTGGCCGCCATGCAGGGCGCGGTTCTCGCCGGCGGCGGAGACTATCCGGCCAATGATTTCATCATCGGCTCCGGCGCCGATGCCCTGCTCTGCCGCTACAAGGCGGGACGCCGAAACCTCGACGCCCAGGATCAGCTGACCCTGAACTGGGCCGGCGTCAGCGCCCATTACCATGCGGCCATGATGCGCACCGTCGTCATCGGCGAGCCGACGAACCGCCACCGGGAACTCTACAGCGCCTGCCGGGAAACCATTCAGGCGGTGGAGATGGTGCTGCGGCCCGGCAATACATTCGGCACGGTCTTCGATATTCATGCCAAAATCATGGACGAGCGCGGACTGGCGCGGCACCGTCTCAACACCTGCGGCTTTTCGCTCGGCGCGCGCTTCTCGCCGACCTGGGTCGAATCGCAGATGTTCCATATCGGCAATCCGCAGGAAATCCTGCCGGACATGTCGCTGTTCGTGCACATGATCATCATGGACAGCGACAGCGGCACCGCCATGACCCTCGGCCAGACCTACCTTACCACCGATGGCGCGCCGCGACCGCTCTCGCGCTACGGGCTGGACTTCATCTCTGCTTAGGAAAGTTGCCGTATCGTTTCAGCGAGCGAGGTGAGCCGTAGTGCTTTCTCCCCGCCACGAACAAACGGTGGAACGATGCACAAGCTGATCATAGTCATGACAGGCCTTGGCCTGCTTGCCGGCTGCAACTCGACCGACGCCCTGATTCCGCAGGTCGATGTCGGTGAAGGCGCGTTCCGTTCTCCGCCGGTCAATCAGGCCGATCTCGACACCATGTCCTCGCAGCCCGTCTATGTGCCGCCGCAGGAAACGGCTTCCGTACAGAGCGCGCCGCTGAACGTGCCGCAGACCTATTCCCAGCCGCCCTCCGATACGAACTTCGCCCAGGGCGACATCGAATACACCGACCCGGCAGGCTCGCTGGAGGCTCAGGCAAGCCGCCTGTCCCAAGGGCATGCGCCCGCCCAGGAACGCCGGATCGTTCGCGACACGCCACGGCTGGCGGAGGCAGCGGATAATACGCCCATCGACGATACCCCGCCTGCGCAGCAGCAGGCAGCGCCCGTTCAGGCCCCGGCGGAAGAGCCACAGCAAGCCGCAGCCCTCGCCCCGCAGGGGGAGGCCAACAGCGTGCGTTTCCTGCCGATCATCGGCGCGCCGGTCGCCGCCGTAACCTCGCTTTCCAAGCAGCTCGGCGCCGATGCCCGCGCCAAGGGCCTGACGATCAAAAGTTCGTCGGATAATACCAGCCGTCACATTCTGAAGGGCTATTTCTCGGCCCTGAAGGACGGCAACAAAACGACCATCGTCTACATCTGGGACGTGCTGGATGGCGGCGGCAACCGGCTGCACCGCATTCAGGGGCAGGATACGATCGACGCCACGGCCGCCGACCCCTGGGCCGTCGTGCCGCCGGAAGCCATGCAGGCCATCGCCTCCAGGTCGATAGACGCCTATCTCGCCTGGGCGCGCGGCAACGCGGGCTGAACCTGTCGCAAAACGATGCAGAATGGCAACGCCGGCCGTCCGATTCGCCCCATCGCGCAACGCAGCTTAAAACTTTTTCGGATAAACGACGCGAGAATGCGGCAATCCCCTTGCATTCAGGGTCAGGGACGTTATGAAGCGGCCAAGCGGCTGTTTTAGAGCCCCTCGGGCTGACAGCGCGCACCGAACACGGCTTACGGAATTCGCGCGACAAAACCCGGACTGATACCTAAGGTCTGGAACCATTCGCGCCAGCACAGGCGGACCATCGATGAAGGTTTTCGCAGGCAATTCGAACCGGCTGCTTGCCGAAGCGATCTGCAACTATCTCAACCTGCCCCTCGGCAAAGCAACTGTCAGACGGTTCGCCGACCAGGAAATCTTCGTGGAAATTCAGGAAAATGTGCGCGGCGAGGACGTTTTCGTCATCCAGTCGACGTCGTTCCCGACAAATGACCACCTGATGGAACTCCTGATCATGATCGACGCCATGCGCCGTTCCTCGGCGCGGCGCATCACCGCCGTCATCCCCTATTTCGGCTATGCCCGTCAGGACCGCAAACCCGGTCCGCGCACGCCGATCTCTGCCAAGCTGGTCGCCAACCTGATCACCGAAGCCGGCGCGGACCGCGTCCTGACGCTCGACCTGCATGCCGGCCAGATCCAGGGTTTCTTCGATATTCCGACCGACAATCTCTACGCCGTGCCGATTCTGGCCCGTGACGTGAAGGAGCACTACGACCTGAAGAACGTCATGGTCGTCTCGCCCGACGTCGGCGGCGTGGTGCGCGCCCGCGCGCTTGCCAAGCGCCTCGATTGCCAGCTTGCCATCGTCGACAAGCGCCGCGAACGCGCCGGCGAATCCGAGGTCATGAACGTCATCGGCGACGTCACCGGCAAAGACTGTCTGCTGATCGACGACATCGTCGATTCCGGCGGCACGCTCTGCAACGCGGCCGAAGCCCTGCTGAAGAACGGCGCGACCAGCGTCACCGCCTACATCACCCATGGCGTACTGTCGGGCGGCGCGGTCGCCCGCGTCACGTCGTCCATGCTCAAGGAACTTGTCATCACCGACTCGATCCAGCCGACCACGGCCGTCCAGTCCGCCCACAATATCCGCGTCATCTCGACCTCGACCCTGCTTGGCGAAGCCATCAACCGCACCAGCCAGGAAGAATCGGTCTCCAGCCTCTTCGACTGAGCAGCTTTCACCGACCGGTCTTTTCCGCTTCCGCCATGAGCCAGTCTGAAAAGGCGGCCATGGCCGGC
>JAVBSF010000157.1:0-14286 GCA_031556925.1 Pararhizobium sp. | reverse complement strand
TCCGGCCCTTCGGGCCACCTTCTCCCCGCTGGGGAGAAGGGGCAAGAGGGCAAGTCGTCTTCGATCAGACCGTTGCCGCGATCTTGCTCAGGAAGTCGATCACCCGCGCATTGGTGTCCGCCGCATTCTGGGCGGAGACCGGGACATCCCAGTATTCCGAGCCGGGGATGCACTCCTGGAAATAGCGCGCCGCCGAGGTGGCGTGCGAGAAATCCGCGCCGGGGATGATCAGTGTCGGGCTCTGGAGCCGCAGCAGGTCTTCCGGCTCCGCGCCGGGGGCGGTGTCGCGGTCGATGAGCGTGCGCGGCATGCCGGCGATGATCGCCTTGTAATGATCGACATTCTGGCGGGCGTAGCGGTCGGCGAAGTCCTTGTCATGGCGTAGCACCGAGACCCATGGGCCGCCGCGCGGATCGGCGCCGAAGGGCTTGCTGCTTTCGTTCGCCAGCTTCACCACGGCTTCAAGCCCGTTCTGGTGGACGAAGGCCAGGTGTTCGGCGAAGCGCTGGTGCCCGGTCATGCGGTAGCGCGCGCCGCCCACCGGCCAGAACAGGACATTGCCCAGCGTCGTTTCCGGCTGCTCGACGGCAAAGGCGGCAACGACGCTGCAGCCCATGCAGCCGCCCATCAGGAAGGCCTTGTCGAAGCCGAGATGATCTAGCAGGCCCTTGCCCTGGCGCACGTAATCCGACCATGTTACCCGCTCGACGCGGCCGCCGGATTGACCGGTCTCGCGTCTGTCGAACGTGATGCAGGTGAAATGCTTCGGCAGCTGGTCGAGGAACTGGATCTCGGCATAGATGCCCTGTGTCCGCCATTTTTCCAGCGCCGCGTCGAAGCCGCCCGGTGAATACATCAAGAGCGGCGGTCCCGAGCCCAGCACCTCGTAGCGGGTCGCAATCCCGTCGATCGTCGTCGTTGCCATGATCAAACCTCCCATTCCATTGCGCGGCCGTCCGGGCCGCAGGTGTCACACGCCGTCGCAACCGAGCTTGCGCAGGGTCTCGTCGACCCAGAGCTTCGGGTCGAGCCTGCCGGCGAGCGTATTCTCGTAGGTCTTCGCCTCGGCGATATTCTTGGCTTTGGCGAGCGCGTGGATTTCCTCCGTCTCGTCGAAGGGAACGCAGACCAGCCCGTCCTCGTCGCCGAGGATGAGGTCGCCCGGCTCGATGATCATGCCGCCGAGCGAGACCGGCACATTGATCTCGCCGGGACCGTCCTTATACGGCCCGCGATGGGTGACACCGGCGGCGAAGACCGGGAAGGTGTTGCTGCTGATCCAGCCGTAATCCCTGACCGCGCCGTTGATGACGACGCCGGTCGTGCCGATGGCGCGGGCATGGGAGAGCATCAGCTCGCCCATCAGCGCGTTGGTGAGATCGCCGCCGGCGTCGACGACGATCACGTCGCCCGGCCCGGCCATCAGCAGGGCCTTGTGGATCATCAGGTTATCGCCCGGCCGTGTCTTGACCGTGAAGGCGGCGCCCGCCAGCACGCCCGAGGCATGCAGCGGCCGAAGTGCCGGCCCGGCCGCCACCATGCGGGACATGACGTCGCTGACATTGGCGACGGGAAGATCGCGATATTTCGCGATCGTCTCTGCGCTGACCTTGCGCTGCCGTTCGAGGATTCTGAAACCGAGGGTCATTCTCTGTTGCTCCCGTTTACATCCACGGCATCAGCGATGCGTGGATCACGTCCGGCACGCCCTGGCCGCCGACGGAGCGGATGGCGAGATCGGCGTCCGCGAGACCGAAGCGGTGGGTGGTGATCTTTTCCAGCGGGAAGCGGTTGGAGGCGATCTGCTCCAGCGCCAGCTCGCAGGCGAGATAGCTGTGGCCGCGCGCGCTCTTGATGGTGATCGCCTTTGTCGTGACCTTTTCCAGCGGGAAGTTCGGGAATTCCTTCATCTCGCCCTGCACGAGAATGGTGCCCGCCTTGCGCTTCAGCGCCTCGACGCCGAGCAGGATCGGGATGGTGCCCGCGCCCGCCGTGCAATCGAGCGAGATATCGACGCCCTTGCCGCCGGTGATCTCCATGATGCGGGCAAGCGGGTCTTCCTGCTGCACGTCGATGACGTAGTCGGCGCCCAGTTGTTTTGCCACTTCGAGCCGGGCGGCGTCTTTTGTCGTGCCGGTGACGATGATCAGCGACGCGCCCGCCTGCTTGCAGACGACCGTCTGCGACAGGCCCTGCTGCCCCGGCCCCTGAATGAGCACCGTGGAGTTATAGCCGACACCCGCGTCGAACAGCGACCACTCGACGCCGTTCGCCATCGGCGTGACGAGACCGGCAAGCTCCGGCGAGACGCCCTTCGGCACGCGATGGACGACCGCGTTCCACGGCAGGTAGACATATTGCGCGAAGCCGCCCCACAGATGCGGCGCGCGCTCGGCCGAGGTGTAGCCGTAGCGGATGCCTTCGGGGTTGTTGCGCCAGTCGGTGTTTTCGCAATGGCGATACTGGCCCTGATGGCACCACTGGCACTTGCCGCACATGACATAATGCTCGACGAAGACGAGGTCGCCTTCCTTGAAGCCCTTGCGGCGGGTGAATTCGCGGCCCGCCTTGGCGATGTAGCCGATGTTCTCGTGGCCCATGATGGTGGGCGCGTTGCTCGGCGGGTTCTTGAACAGCTTGACATCCGTACCGCAGATGCCGGCGACTTCCATCTTGAGAAGGGCTGCGTCTTCCGGAATGTCGGGCATCGGGAATTCCCGCATTTCCATCCTGCCCGGTCCGGTGCGGACTGCCGCGAGTACCGATTCTGCCATCTCTTTATCCTCTCAAGTGCTGAAGCGCCGGTGCGGGCTTGCCGTCCGGTCGGTTTTTCCGAATTGGCTTTTGACAGGCCGGATGCCCGGCCTTTAAGTGTTGGCCTACTGCCGGCCGCGAAGCCGGCAGGCCGGGATCGAAACCATGCTCAAATCCTCCTCCGCCCGTTCCGAAGCTCTCGTCGCCATCCGCCGGGTGAAAGCCTTCACACGCGAACGATTTTCGCTTGGCGAGGATGTGGCGATCATGGTCTCGGAGATCGCCTGCGGCCTGCCCGGATGCCCGCCGCTGGAAACCATCGTCGCCTTCTGGACCGCGCCGGACCGCCGCCACCAGTTCAAGGTGTTCAAGCGCGTCGCCGACGTCGTGGAAGACGACCTGCCGCCTTACTGGATGAAGGACGCGATCCTGTCGGACGGCGATATCTCCTGCTGCTGAGGCCATGATCAATGCCCCGCCCGGCCGGGACGGCCGCGCCTGGCAAGCTGCGCATCGAGGCGCGGATAGACGCGGCGGGCATTGCCCTCGAAGATCTTGTAGCGGCTGTCCTCGTCCAGCGTCGTCAGCTGGTCGAGATAGCGCTTGGTGTCGTCGTAATGATGGCCGGTTTCCGGATCGATACCCTTGACCGCGCCGAGCATTTCCGACGCGAACAGGATGTTGTCGACCGGGATGACCTTGGCCATCAGCTCGATGCCGGGATAGTGGTAGACGCAGGTGTCGAAGAACACGTTGTTGAGCAGATGCTCGGTCAGGAGCGGCTTCTTCATCTCCTGCGCCAGACCGCGATAGCGGCCCCAATGGAAGGGCACCGCGCCGCCGCCATGGGGGATCACGAATTTCAGCGTCGGGAAATCCTTGAACAGATCGCCCTGGATCAGCTGCATGAAGGCCGTGGTGTCGCCGTTGATGTAGTGCGCGCCCGTATGGTGGAAGCAGGGGTTGCACGACGACGTCACGTGGATCATCGCGGGCACGTCGAGCTCGCAGAGCTTCTCGTAGAGCGGATACCATTGCCGGTCGGTGAGCGGCGGATCGGTCCAGTAGCCGCCGGAGGGATCGGGATTGAGGTTGACGCCGACGAAACCGAGTTCGTTGACGATGCGCTCAAGCTCGGGAATGCAGTTCTTCGGCGGCGCGCCCGGATGCTGCGGCAATTGCCCGACGGCGGCGAAATTGTCCGGAAGCAGCGTGCAGATGCGGTGGATGAGGTCGTTGGACATGGCAGACCACTGCATGCTGACGGCTTCCGTGCCGACGTGATGGGCCATGCCGGCGGCGCGCGGCGAGAAGATGGTGATGTCGCTGCCGCGTTCCTTCTGGAAGGCCAGCTGCGGCTCGACGGATTTCAGGAGCATCTCGTCGGTGATGCCGAGATCGGTGGTAACAGGCCGGCGCATGGGATCGGCCAGCCCGGCAAGCTGCCTGTCGCGGAACTGGTGCAGCGCCTGCGGCTCGGTTGTGTAGTGTCCGTGGATGTCGATGATCATGGTCTTGTCCTCGAAGGCCGTCAGCGGCTTCAGATCGCGGGGTAGAGTTCGTTGGCGTCGTAGACGGAGGGCGTGATGCGCTGCTCGGCCGAATACGAAAAGGCGAGCTGCAGCGAAGCGAGGTTGGCCTTCAGCCCATAGGCGGGGGGCGGCGTCGCACCATCCTCCTCGGTCGCGATGCGGCGGGCCTCCTCGAACATTTCCATCAGTTCGCCGGCAAGCCAGGGATGGTCCTCGACCAGCGCGGTCCTGACGGTGAGCGTATGGTTGATCGGCACGATACCGGTGCGGGCGATCCAGGCTTCGGCCGTCGCCTGCGCGTCGGGAATGACGGTGCGGATGCCCGAGGGGTCGACCTCGCGCTCGCCCATGATCGCAGACAGCGCCCCCGACATCATCAGGGGCCGGAGCGCCAGTTCGCCCGTATTGCGCTCGGTATTGGCGGGGTCTTGGTACTCGCTGAGATGGGCGTCTTCCATGGTGACCCAGGTGATGCCATCGAGATCGAGACCGTATTCATGCTGGAGGAAGCCGCGCACCCAGACGCCCGAGGTCTGAGCATAGGCGCGGACGCCGACGCGGGTTCCTGCAAGGTCATGCGGGCCCTTGACCGGCGAATCGACCCGACAGACGAGGTTGGTGTGCGGCAGGCGGCTCCAGAGCGGAATGGGAAGGCCGGTGATCGGCTTGCGGTAGTGATGGGCGAGCAGATGGGTGACGATCGCCATTTCCGAGATATCGAGATCGCCGCCGCGCACCATGGTGCGGAACGCCTTCGGCAAGGGCTCGAAGTCCTCGAACACAAGCTCCACCCGGCTTGAGCGGACGCGACCGTCCTTCAGCGGCCTGACGTGGTCGTGCTTTCCAAGCGCCGTCTTCAGCACCAAGGGCTCAGCCATGTTGTTTTCCTCCCAGAACGAGAAATGTTCCTTTATGTGGAACGATGTTCTTTTTTAAGTATCATACTGTGAATCGGCATGCGGTCAATCGCGCCGCGTCAATTTTGTCGGATGTCGTCGAAAGGCGGGGCGGGGATCAGACCTGCCCGGCGATGCTCAGGGCGAAATAAAGCGCACCGGCGGCCGCCAGAAGCGGGTAGGGGCCGACCCTGGTGCGCAGCAGGATGGCGCCCGCGGCAAGCGTGGTGGCGATCTCGATCGGCGAGAACTGGGCGGAGCGCCCGACGGCGAAGACACCGGCGAAGATCAACCCGACGGCGACGGGCGCCAGCCCCTTCTCGGCCGCCGTGGCCCAGGGTTGCCCGCGATGCCGGTGCCAGTAGCTGCCGACCGCGCAGATCAGGATGGACGAGGGCACGAAGATGGCGAGCGTCGCCAGAACCGCGCCGAGAAGGCCGCTCACCTCCCAGCCGATGAGCGAGACGATCATCGTTCCGGGACCGGGGGCGGCGCGGGAGATGGCGTAAAGATTGGTGAAGCGCGCGCCCGACAGCATGTGCTGCACATCGACGGTCTGGTGCTGAAGGCTGGCGATGATCGTCTGGCCGCCGCCGAAGGAGACGAGCGACAGCGGAATGCACATCATGATCAGGTTGAGGAGCTTGCCGTCATCCACGGGTCTTTTTCCTTTCGAGCCAGAAGGTGGCGGCGACGCTCGCCGGGATGGCGCCGACAACGACGGCGACGAGCGGCCAGCGCAGCACGCCGACCAGCAGAAACACGATGACGGCGATGCCGATCGGCACCACATGCGCCTTCAGCCGCCGCGCGGTCTTGATCCCCATCGTCAGGCTGGAGGCGATGCCGACGCAGGCAAGGCCGCGCAAAACCGCCTGCGCTTCCGGATAGACGCGGAGTTGCTGGTAGGTGAAGCTGAGCGCCAGGATCGCGAGAAAGGCGGGCATGATCATGCCGAACAGCGCCAGCGCCGCGCCGCGAAACCCTGAAAGCTTCAGCCCGATATAGACCGCGAGGTTCACCGGATTGGCGCCGGGCATGATCTGCGCGATCGTCAGGGTCTGCAGGAACTCCTCATCGCTCAGCCAGCGGCGGCGCTCGACGATCTCGCGATGCGTCCAGCCGGTCATGCCGCCGCCGAAGGACGACGCCCCGAGCCGCAGGAACGAGGTCAGCAGATCCAGCGCCGGAACCGGCTGGAGCGCCGCGGTTTCTTTCTTGTCGACGGGTTGGTCCATCTCTCCTCCGGGCGGCGCATGCCGACCGGCTGCGGGCCGGGCGGGCGGCAGCGGGCGCGATCATGGCCGGAAAGGCGCGACATCCCGTACGTCGCGCAACTGGAGGGATGCTAGGGGGCGGGAGGGCCCGAAGTCCACGCCATTTCGGCTTAGCCTCGAAGTAAGAAAAACTTAATGCCAAACCCCTCGCATGTCCGAATCGTAAAGTGCACCGATACCCGCAAGGCTCCGGATGGAGCGGGACAGCCGATCAGATACGCTTCGGCCCGCGACCGTCCCCTTTGCGGTGAACATTAGATATTTCAAAAAGATAGACGCCTACCTGGCGTTGCGCATGGCTGCTGCCCCGACCGTCCCCAAAGGCTTGTCCGCGCAAAAACTGCTGGACTAAGCATAATTTTTTGCTTTGGACAAAGATCAGACTGGTGGCACTAATTGACACAAGCGGAAGGCAGGGAGCCAACGCAAAGTATAGGCAATCGCCCAGCTTGCGGGAGGAAATCGCAAGCGATTGCCCGATGGGGACACCGTATCGGCGGCGTTTTTCCCATCTCACGGGAGGATTGGAACCAGAAATGATCGAGACTATGTTCGGGGCGCTCTTCACGCTTGTGAGCACGCCCCACATCATGGGTCTTATGCTGATAGCGGTCGTCTGCGGCCTGCTCGTCGGCGTGATGCCCGGCATCGGCGGCAAGCTGTCCATCGCCATGGCGATTCCGTTCGTCTACGGCATGGACATGGTGGCCGGTGCGGTGTTTCTCCTGACGCTGCACGCCGTCAACGGCACCAGCGGCCAGATCTCCAGCATCATGTTCGGTATCCCCGGCGACGGCGACGACGCCGCAACGACGCTCGACGGTTATCCCCTTGCCAAGCAGGGGCAGGCGGCCCGGGCGCTGGGCGCCAGCATCACCGCGTCCGGCGTCGGCGGCATCATCGGCGCAGTCGTCTTCGCCGTCATGATCCCGGTGCTCGAACCGGTCATCCTGATGTTCAGCCCGGCCGAATTCTTCCTGATCGCCCTGCTCGGCATCAGCTTCATCGCCTTCCTCGCCAGCGGCAGCAAGATCGTCAAGGGTCTTATCGTCGGCTTTTACGGCCTGATGCTGTCGACCATCGGCATGGACCCGATCACCGGCACGCCCCGCTATGCCGGCGACATGCTGTTCCTGTGGGACGGCGTCAGCCTCGTGACCGCCGTGCTCGCCATGTTCGCCGTGCCGGAAATGCTGTCTCTCGCCACCAAGGGCGGCTCGATCTCGGCCGTCTCGATGGACAAGGGCTTCTCCTACCGCCAGCTTCTGTCCGGTGTCATGGAAGTGCCGCGCCACTGGTGGCTGGTCATCCGCACCTCGATCATCGGCGCGGTCATCGGCATGATCCCCGGCCTCGGCGGCTCGACGGCGGCCTGGCTCTGCTACGGTCATGCCGTGCAAAGCTCGAAGACGCCGGAACGCTTCGGCAAGGGCGCGATCGAAGGCGTCATCGCGCCGGAAACCGCCAGCAACGGCAAGGAAGGCGGCTCGCTGCTTCCGACCCTGTTCTTCGGCATTCCCGGCAGCTCCGGCATGGCCGTCCTGCTCGGCGCCTTCCTCATCCTCGGCATCCAGCCGGGCGCGACGATGGTGACCAAGCATCTCGACCTCGTCTGGACCCTGATCTGGGCGCTCGTGGTCGGCAATCTGATCGCCGTCGGCATCCTGCTCGTCTCCTGCCGCTGGATCGCGGTGCTGACCTTCGTCAACGGCCGGGTGCTGGTGCCCTTCATTCTGATCTTCGTGACGATCGGCTGCTTCGTCAGCGACGTGCAGTGGCAGAACCTGGTCGTTCTCGTGCTGTTCAGCATCCTCGGCTACGGCTTCCAGCGCGCCGGCTGGCCCCGCTCGCCTTTCGTCATTGGACTGGTGCTCGGCGGACAGGCGGAAGCCTCGCTGCATCAGGCGCTGCAGCTGTGGGGTTACTCCTTCTTCCTGCGTCCGCTGTCGCTCGTCCTGATCGCCATGATCGTCGGCCTGATGGTCTATGCCTTCTACCGTAACTACCGGCCGGGCAAGTCCCATGCGGGTGTGGAGCTCAACACATGAGACACTATTCTTTCAGCACCTGGCTCACCATCGTCATGCTCGTCTTCTTCTGCGTGATGGTCGGACTGGCGATGGAGTTTCCGGCAAAGGCGCGCTTCATGCCGCTCATCGTCGGCATTCCCGGCATTGCCCTCTGTCTCGTTCAGCTGGCGATCGATCTCTTCCATTCGCCCAAGAGCGCCTTTCATGGTGCGCCGCGCGCCGGTATCGCCCATGAGGTGCCGGGCCTGGAGCCGGAACTGCCCGAATTCGGCCCCCATACGGTGCATCAGGAAATCACCATGTGGGTTTACTTCGTGTGCTTCGTGGCGGGCATCCTGGCCTTCGGCTTCTATGTGAGCGTGCCGGTCATGCTGCTGACGTTCCTGCGCCGTCAGGCGGAACGCTCATGGAGGATGAGCCTTTCGCTTGCCGTCGGCGCGACCGTCGTCCTCTACCTGATGTTCGGCGCGTTGCTGCACATCCAGCTGTTCCCCGGCTTCATGACGCCGTGGATTTTGAGATCCCTCGGGATTGGACTGGTCTGAGGCCCGCCGTTTGAAAGAAAAGGCGCCCCGTTCGCGGGGCGCCGGGTAAAGCGAACAGGAAAGCATGGAGGCACAGGCTGGTTCGGCCGGCGGTGAAGGACGCGTCTTGCCCGAAAATCCGGGAAAGCCCTTCGTCGTGTCGGCTTGCAAGCCGGGAGGAGAATGAATTGGGAGGAGGAATGAACATGAACAAACGGGTCTCAGTGCTGGCGGTGTCGGTTGTGCTTGCCACGGCTGGCGCGGGTGGCGCGCAGGCGCAAGACGGCAAGGCCTTTTTCGACGGCAAGACCATCAGCTACATCGTCGCGACCTCGCCGGGCGGCGTCTACGACACCAACGGGCGGCTGGTCGCGCAATACATGCAGAAGCATCTGCCGGGCTCCACCTTCGTCGTCCAGAACATGCCGGGCGCGGGCCATCTGATCGGCACCAATTATATCTACGCCTCCGAACCGGACGGCCTGACCTTCGGCACCTTCAACACCGGCCTGATCTACGGCCAGCTGAGCGGCGATCAGAACATCAAGTTCGACCTGACGAAGATGTCATGGATCGGCAAGGTCGCTTCCGACCCGCGCGTCATCATCGTGACGAAGGAATCGGGCATCGAAAGCTTCGAACAGCTTCAGTCGCTGAAGGAGCCGGTCAAGTTCGCGACCGCCGGCAAGGGCAGCGCCTCGATGATCGAGGCGACGATGTTCGTAAAGGCCCTGAAACTGCCGATCCAGGTCGTATCGGGCTATAACGGCAACGAGGACCAGCTCGCCATGATGCGCGGCGAGGTGCAGGGCGTGATAGGCTCGCGCTCGGAATTCCAGCAATTCGTCGATGAGGGCAAGGGCCGTATTCTCGCCCAGGTCGGCGGCAGCGATACGGATGTGCCGCAGCTGTCATCGATGATCGACGGGGATACGGCCCGGCAGGTGGTGGCGCTGATCGAATCCCAGAGCGGGATTTCGCGGCTCACCGCCGGCCCGGCCGGCATATCGGAAGACCGTCTCCAGGCGCTCCGCGATGCCTATGCCGCCGCCACATCCGACCCCGAATTCATCGAAAAGGCCCGCACTCTTGGCCTGCCGGTCGATCCGCTCGTCGGCAACGATGTCGGCGCCCTCGTCGGGAAAGCCCTCGACCAGAAGGCCGATGTCATCGAAGCACTGAAAGAAGCTTTGAGCGAGGGCTGAGGCTCGCTCTTCACCGAGACTGAAACAGGGAGGGAACCCAATGAACATGCATTTCATCCGCAAGGCCATCATCGGCGCGGCGACCGTCGCCGCGATCGCGGCAAGCCCGGCCATGGCTGAGGACGGCGCCGAGTTCTTCAACGGCAAGACGATCAACTACATCGTCGCCACCGCCCCCGGCGGCGGCTACGACACCAATGCCCGTCTCGTCGCCGAGTTCATGCAAAAATACCTGCCCGGCTCGACCATCGTCGTCCAGAACATGCCGGGCGCGGGCCATCTGATCGGCGCCAACTATGTCTACGCCTCCGAGCCGGACGGCCTGACCTTCGGCACCTTCACCACCGGCCGGATCTATGGCCAGTTGGGCGGCGATCCCGGCATCAAGTTCGATCTCGGCAAGATGTCGTGGATCGGCAAGGTCTCGTCCGATCCGCGCGTCATGGTCGTCACCAAGGATTCGGGCATCGAAAGCTACGAGCAACTGGCCAGCAGCAAGGAGCCGGTGAAGTTTGCATCCGCCGGCGTCGGCAGCGCCTCCACCATCGAGACGACCATGCTCGTCAAGGCGCTGGGCCTGCCGGTGGAGATCATCTCCGGCTATAACGGCGGTGACGACCAGCTCGCCATGCGCCGCGGCGAAGTGCAGGGCATCGTCGCCTCGCGCTCCTCGTTCCAGGATTTCGTCAACGAAGGCAATGCCAGGATCATCGCCCAGATCGGCGGCTCGGAAACCGATGTGCCGCAGCTTTCCGCCCTCGTCGGCGACAAGCCGGATGCCCAGAAGGTCATCGCGCTCGTTGCCTCGCAGAGCAACATCTCGCGCCTGACGGCAGGCCCTGCCGGCATTCCCGAAGATCGCCTCAAGGCCCTGCGCGACGCCTATGCCAAGGCGACCTCCGATCCGGAATTCCTGAAGAAAGCCGAAGGCCTCGGCCTGCCGGTCGATCCGAAGGTCGGCGACGACGTCGCCGCTGTCGTCAAGGCGGCGCTCGACCAGTCGCCGGAAATCATCGGCGTTCTCAAGGAAACGCTGAAGACCGAGTGATCCTTCGATCCTGACGGCGGGCGGCTTCCCGCGAGGCCGCCCGCTTTTTATCGACCTGCTTTTTGGCGAGGACTTGGCCGGCCGCATGAAACACTGCGCCCGGTCGGTCCGTGACGTTTCGAGGTGAACATGAGGATTGCAGTCATCGGTGCAGGCGAGATGGGTCTCGCCATGGGCGGCCATATCAGGAAGAAGGGTTTCGAGGTCTCGGCTTTCGATATCAGCCCGGATCGTCTCAGGCAGGCGGGCGAGCAGGGCCTCTCGCCGAAGGAGAGCCTCGAGGATGCGGCGGTCTCCGCCGATCTGTTCCTGCTCGTCGTCGCGACCGACCGGCAGGTGATGGAGGTCTGCGACGGGCTTTCCCCGGCGACCGGCGCGACGATCGTGGTCGCCGCCACCATCAGCCCCGAGACGATGCTGGCCTTGAAGCCGCGCATCGAGGCGTGCGGACAGCATCTTGTCGATGCGCCCGTGGTCTATGGCGCTTCCGGCGCGCGCGACGGAACGCTTCTGTCGCTCTGCGGCGGGTCGGACGAGGATGTGGAGCGCGTGCGCCCGGTTCTTTCATGCTACAGCCGCGACGTGGTGCATGTCGGCCCGCTCGGCGCCGGCCAGATCGCCAAATCCTGCAACAATCTTTTGCACTGGATCCACTGCGTCGCCAATTTCGAGACGCTGCTGATCGCCAAGCGCTATGGCCTTAATGCGCAGCGCATGCGTGAGATCCTGCTTGCCTGCCCCGGCACCAACGGCACGCTCGCCCGCTGGGATACGACCCGTTTCACCTGGCAGGAAAAGGACATGGACGTAACCATGGACCTCGCCCAGAAAGCCGGGCTGATGCTGCCGCTCTCCGGACAGGTGGACCAGATCGTCAAGACGCTGAAGGCGGCCGACGTGAAGGAACTGCTTTATGGCGAGGAGGCGACCTATCTCGGCCGCACGGTGCGGCCGCTCGCGGCAAACGAAGGCGGCCTTGTCTGACACTGGAGAAACGAGAACAAAGAAAGCCAGGCGGACCATGCGTTTGGGAAAATGCCTTTTCCGAAAACGCGCTACCGGCGCCCGCTTCGAAATTCCATAGTTCGGCCGCGCACACGGAACGCACAGCCGAAGAGAACACAGCGAAAGTGAACGAGATGACCAGCAACCCCGGCACATCACCTCTCGAACCGACGGCAACGCCCGATCCGGAAAACCGCAAGTTCCTCGTCGATCCCTACAAGGATTGGTCGAAGGGCGAGGGCGTTCCGATCCATTACGATCTGGGTCACGATCTGCTTGCGCTCGAAACCGGCGAGTGGGACCGCTACGAGGCTCGCGGCTGTTTCGCCCATACCCACGGCATGGGCGATTTCATGGCGAACTACGTCATCGAGGTGCTGCCCGGCAAGAAGACGCGGCCGGTGAAGCATCTCTACGAAGCCTTCTTCTACGTGCTCTCCGGCTACGGCTCGACGACCGTCTGGCTGCCCAGCGGCGAGACCCGCACCTTCGAATGGGGTCCGAAGGCGCTGTTCGCCATTCCGCTCAATTGCAAGTACCAGTTCAACAACGGCTCCGGCATCGAGACGGTGCGGCTCTCCTGCACCAACGACGCGCCGCTCACCATCAATCTCTATCACAATCTCGATTTCGTCTTCGCCAACGACTTCGTCTTCCAGGATCGTATCGGCGGCGCCAAGCATTTCGATGGCGACGGTTCGCTTTATACCTACGGCCTGGATTCGGCCCGCAAGGTGCAGAACATCTGGGAAACGAACTTCGTTCACGATCTCACGAGCTTCAAGCTTTATGAGTTCGAAGGCCGTGGCAAGGGTTCGCTCAACGTCAACTTCGTGCTCGCCGACGGCACCATGCACTCGCACGTCTCGCAGATGCCGGTCGGCCGCTACAAGAAGGCCCACCGCCACGCCGCCGGCACCCACGTCCATGCCGTCGACGGCGAGGGCTATTCGTTGATGTGGTACGAGGGCGATAGCGAGTTCAAGGAAATCCCGTGGCGGCACGGCATCATGTACACGCCGCCCTTCTGGATGTATCACCAGCACTTCAACACCTGCGACCAGCCGGCGCGGTATGTCGCCTGCAGCCTGGGCAGCCGCCGCTATCCGTTCATCTCGCTGCGTCGCAAGAGCGCCGAAGGCGGCGGGGCGACCTCGGTGAAGGACGGCGGCCGCCAGATCGAATACGAGGATCAGGATCCGCGCGTTCACCGCAAGTTCCTGGAGGAGATGCGCAAAACCGGCGTTCCCTCTGCCATGGGCGATCTCTTCGACGAGGAAGCGATCCTGGCCTTGCCGGAGGAAAGCTTGACCGGTGTCATCAAGACGCCGATCCTCGCAGGCCCGGCAAGCTGACCGGGCCCGCAAGGCAGACATAGCAAGGGAGGCGAGGGGCCGTGCACGATCTCGATTTCGATCACGAACACGAGGACATGTCCGAGAGCGAGCGTCAGGAAATCGCCGACTGGCTGTGGAAGCAGGAAACGGTCGAGCTTCTGACGGTCGGCATCGATATCGGCAGTTCCACCTCGCATCTGCTGTTCGCCCGCGTGGTCCTGCGCCGCGAGACGGAGGATCTGTCCAGCAGTTTCGTGGTGATCGACCGGCAGATTGTCTGGCGCTCGCCGATCCTGCTGACGCCGTTCCTGCCCGACGGAACGATCGATGCGCGGGAGCTGCGCCATTTCTTCGCCCATTGTTACGAGGATGCCGGCTATCGCCGCAGCCATATCGATACCGGCGCGGTGATCCTGACGGGCGAGGCGATCAAGAAGACCAACGCGCGGGCGATCGACGAGATCTTCGCCAATGAATCCGGCCGCTTTGTCTGCGCGACGGCCGGTCACAAGCTGGAATGCATGCTCGCCGCCCATGGCTCCGGCGCAACGGCGCTTTCGAAGAAGCGCGATGCCTGCGGCCTGCATGTCGATATCGGCGGCGGCACGACGAAGCTTGCGCTGATCGACAGGGGGGAAATCGTCAGCGTCGCCGCCTTTGCCGTCGGCGGCCGGCTGG
>JAVBSF010000329.1:0-6100 GCA_031556925.1 Pararhizobium sp. | reverse complement strand
ATGACAGGATCGCCGCATTCCGCCTCAAGTCGCAGCGCGGCGGCGATCGGCAGCAGTTCAGTGTCGCCGTCATTGTTGCAGCGTCCGATCTGGCTTTTCGACAGCGAGGTGATGTCGGCAGCAGCTTCGATACCGCCGTTTTTCTTGATCAGCAGCCGGTTGGCGGCTTTCAACTGGTAGAACCAGGCGTTGGTCAGGCTGTCCTGCATGTCAGTCTCCAGACAACAAAAAATCATTCCCGCCACGGGAAAATCGTGCGGGTTTTCCCGTAGTGGGAAAGATAAGTTGGCTTTAGGAATCAGGCTGTTGGATCAGGGAGGCCCGCATGCAAACCAGCCGCAAAAAGAATGCCCCCTGCCGGAGCGCGGGAGGAGGGGCGCTCCGGCAGAGTGAATCCGCCGCCGGGAGGAGGAGGAAGCGGCGGATTGTGGGGAACGGAGGCGAATCATTCGGCGGCCCCCTGAAAAACGACCGGGCGAACGACATCTGCCGGCCATGCAGCGTCTTCGGGCCAATGGTCCGAGAACCACACAAGCGCTCTTTCAAGCCGCCGTGCGCCGATATCAGCTCCCGCCCGGACAGCAGAAATGCGCTTCCCGTCGTTGAAAACTTTTGAAGACAGCGTCGTCTCGGCAAGCCCGCTTGCCGCGCAAAACCGTTCGGAAAGGATGAGCATGTCGTTGATCATGACAGAGGTATGCGGTACATGTACCGAATTGTCAACGGTCCATGTACCCGTACCGGGGCCGTCGCATTCGCGGTATATTTACCGCATGGACACAAATTCGACAGAAACCACGCTCGATCAAATTCTTAGACGGGTGAAGCATCGGCTTACAACCCTCGGAATAAGCGAGCATGCTGCAGAGCAGGAAGCCGGCGCACCAGTGGGCACGATCCGAAACTGGCGGCGCGGCGCCATGCCCCGCATCGAGACGTTGAAGGTTATCGCGCCCGCCCTCAAAACAACACCTCAATGGCTGGCTTACGCCGCCGGGCCAGAAGACGAGCGGGAAGCGAGCCGCCTGGCACTGCCGCGCATCGTTCCGAAAATTTCGTGGGTGAGCGCCGGAGCCTTCCAATCATCCGATACCGTCCTTCCGACTGACGACTTTCCGACGATTGAAGTGTCAGGCTTGCCAGATGATGACGACTACGCCGCCCTCGAGGTCGAGGGAGATTCCATGGACCGCATTTCCCCACCCGGCTCGATAATCATCCTTTCCTTGAGGCGCAAGCGACTTCACACGAATGCCTGCTACGTTATTCAGGATGGCGAAGGTGGCGCTACCTACAAGCGGTATCGCCAGAGCCCTGATCGCTTTGAGCCGGTTTCGACCAACCCGATTCATGAGCCGATCTTTCCGGAAAACGATGCGCTGCCGCCAATCTTTGGCCGCGTGATACGCTCCTACATCGACATGTAATTCGAGAGGCTGACATGAACCGCGTCCCTAAGACTTTGGTCGCTTTGACAATGGCAGGCGCTTGCATGACCAGCCAGTCATTAGCAATGGAACTGTGCGGACACGGACAGCGAGTAACATGCGTTGTCGATGGCGACACGTTCTGGCTTAACGGCACGAAGGTAAGGTTGGCCGGGATTGACGCCCCCGAGCGCTCGAAACCCCAGTGTAGCAGTGAGAAAATGCTTGCCGAACGCGCGACCCTGCGTTTGCAAGAGCTGCTTTCGGCCGATTTTCAGCTGGTTCGCGCAGGCAGGGACGAGGATGTTTACGGCCGCAAGCTACGGCTTGTTATGCGCGGACAGGACTCACTCGGCGATATTCTGATATCCGAAGGCCTTGCCCGCGCATGGGATGGCGCACGCCACAGCTGGTGCGATTAAGCAGAAACGGTTTCCTCGATAATTGTCTTGCGCCCGCGCGTAAGCAGCACAAACAGTCCCAGCACGATATCCCCAGCCGCCCATATCACGATCAGCATGCTAGAGCCGATCGTGCCACCGATGGCTTTGCCCGCCGCCTCGGCATCGCTGCCCGTAGTGGTCGAGGCGAGCGTTGACCAGTAAGACACCAACCAGGCCAACATCAGCACGTTGAAGAGCAGAAACAGGATCAGGAAGATCCATCCAAAAAAGCCTCGCTTCCGAATTTCCTTGCGAATAATCGTTGCCATTTTCCCCTCACTTCAGCCCGAATTGAGCTTTGTTGATCAGCTCACCATTCTGGAACATTGCGTTCATATTGCCGCCAAACCCGTTGCCGCTCCACATGAACATGACGGTCTTATAGCCGGCCATCTCGGAGCTGCTTAGCTCCTCCCCGTGGCATCCCAGAACGGAAACGGCTTGCGCATAAGAGATGCCGGAACTCAAGGCGTCGTACTGGGCTTTTGATACCCTGCATTCAGTTTCTGCAAATGCAGATGTTGCCAATAAATTACCTGCAGCGACCAGTGCTGCAGTTGCTAATCGATTCCCCATAAAACACTCCCCTCTCGCATACCGAGCATGACGATATCCGCGAGCATGTCACTGTGCAATCCAGCAGGAAAAGCTTTGATTCGGTTGCCTTACCGATGCACCTTCAATCTGAATATGGTACATGTACCGAATAATGCTTGACTAGGTACATGTACCGAATTACCGTCACTGTCGTTCAGAGCCAAACAGGCATCACCCGGAACGATGGAGACCATCATGCTCACCACCCGCAAGACCGACCCAGTGAAAGTCGCATCTATCTGCGACGCCATGCTGCAGCTGCAGCAGACCAACGAGGCCACCCGCGAAAACATCAAGACGGTAACGGGTCTCACCGATACCGATCTCGACATCAACGGCGACGCCGCCCGCGCGATGGCCCACGCAAAGGCCACGTCCCAGACCCGCGCCCGCGTGCCGGCCCGCAAGGCGGCCTGATCGCCATGGCGCAGCCCGGCAGAAAGTCCGTTGCCCTCTCGCGCGCCGATTACGGTCCCGCCTGCAAGCACGCCATGGCGACGGGCTTTCTGCTGGGCCTGGTCGCCAGCCTTCCCTTCCACGCGCTCGTCTATTGGTTCGTCTTGAGGCACCTCGCATGACCAAGCCGTATTTTATTCTCCCGGCCGCCAACGATCCGGCCCGCCTGCATGACATCGCCAGGCAAGAGCGCGCCATCGACTTCATGCGCGGCGTCATCTGCGGCGCCTCTCTGGCCGCCGTCGCCTTTTCCGCTCTGGGCCTCGCAGCCCTCATTCTCTGAAAGGAACCGAAATGAAGCTTCGCGAAGCAACCCAGATCATCGGCATGTTGGAGAACGGCAAGTTCAACGCCGATCTCTCCGACGATATCGCCAAGACCCTCGCAACGCTGCTGGAAATGAGCGAGCAGAGCGAGGGCCACACCTTCAAGGGCAAGACGACGATTGTCCTGAACTTCGCGGTGAAGGATGGCGCGACCATCATTGGCGCCAAGTTCGATTCCACGACGCCGGAGCGCCCGCGCCGCAACACGATGCTGTTCAACCTCGACGACGGCACACTGTCCACCGAGCATCCCCGCCAGACCGATATGTTTTCGCCCCGCGCCGTCGAGACGGCCGGCGACCGCATGAGCAACTAATCCAACCAATCGAGAAAGGACTTTCGACGTGGATCAACTCACCCAAACCGCCGTCGAGGCGATCGCCAAACTGGCCGACGCCGCGCAGGTCACAATCCAGACGGTTTCCCTGCCATCGACGATCAAGGGCGCGCCATCGAGCATTCCCGTGCTGCTGGACCGCAAGACCGGCGCCGTCAAAAGCGTGCATGAACTGGTTGCCCCGTGGCGCGATGCGCCGCAGCGCAAGACCGGCACAGCCACCGTCTTTACGCTCGACACGTTCAACGAGCTGGTCAACCGCCACAAGACCGGCAACAGCGCCATCTTCGCCGACACGAATTGGGAAAAGCCGTCCCTGACCGCCGTCATCGACTATCACGGCAAGGAGGCCGACAACGGCAAGCATCGCATCCATTACCAGTTCCCGCTGTCGGAAGAATGGAATGCATGGCTGAAATTCGACGGCAAGCCGATGACGCAGATCGAATTCGCCGAGTTCATCGAAGAGCATATTTCCGATCTTGCAGCGCCGCAGTTGGATGAAGCCGAGGATTTCGAAAAGATGTTCGGCTTCAAGGTGGCAAGCCCGCACGAGATCATCACGCTGTCGCGCGGCCTGCAGATCAACGCCGATACGCGCATCAAGAACCATGTGAAGCTGCAGAGCGGCGAAACGCAGATCATGTTCGAGGAGGATCACAAGGGCGCAGACGGCCAGCCTTTGATCATCCCCGGCATCTTCATCCTGCAGATCGCACCGTTCTTCATGGGCGCGGCGTGCCGCATTCCGGTGCGCCTGCGTTACCGGCCGCGCAGCGGTTCGGTGTCGTGGACCTTCCAGCTCTATCGCCCGGATCGCTACATCACCGACCAGGTGCGCCGCGATCTGGACAAGGCAGCGGAGGAAACCGAACTGCCGAAGTATGAAGGTACGCCGGAAATGTCGGCGGCCTGATCCGGAAAGGATCATCGGGCGGCCCGCCGCGCAAGAGCCGGCCGCCCACCACTCTTTCACATCGCAGTTTCATTCGTTGAGGCTATTCCCATGCCCGCAAAAAGCGCAACCGTACCCGCCATTCCGAGGCCGTTTCCGGCCCACCTCACACATGCCAGCATGGAAAAGATGCGCCGCATGGTGATCCTCGGTCACAGCAACGCCGAGATCGCCGCCGCCTTCGGCATCCAGACGGCGGCGATGACCTTCATTCTCGGTTCCCGCCGCGAACGCTGGCTGAAATATCATCAGGAAGGCCGGGTCGAATGTCTGCCGGGCAAGACCGTGGTTTATCGCAAGGTCAGCCACATGAATGGCGATGTTTCGATCCGCCCGTTTTCCTTGCCGAAGGTCACCATGCACCGCGCCCTGCTTGCGGAGGCAAGAGCGTGACCGAATCCGGGAGCCCGCAGAAGTTTCCGTTCCGCGTCTTTTTCCACGATGGCCGCACCTTTGATACGCGCGCTGTCAATCCGCTTGTCGCCGAGGCGCAGGCCTGCCGGGAAAACGCCGGCGGCTTCGTCAAGAAAATTAAACGCCTGAAGGATCACGAATATGTCGATCGCAACGCTTGAGCGCCCTGTCGTCCTCACATGGAAAGCGCTGGTCACCGAAGATGGCGAACCCTTCGCCGCGTATGTAGCCGGCCACCACAACCCGCTCACCCTGGCCGGCGACGCCGAGGACGCCATCATTAAGGCCTTTTACGATCTCGCGCCGCACCACGCGGCCGACGTTCGCGAAATCCTCGACATCGCCGGCGGCGCGGTCATTTCCCGCTTCTGGCTTCGCCCGCTCGACGACCGCCGCGCAGACGATCCCGACGCCCTCTTCGCCATCGCTAGCGCCGATCAGCGCCGCGCGTTTCCGGTCACCGGCGCGAGGTTCCAGTGATGATCACCCAGCAGGATCGCAACAACGTCCGCCGCATCTTCCAGAAGGCGAAAGCCGACACCGCACCGTTGCTGCAGGGCAGGGCGGATGCACTCGGCATCCAGCTTGACCCGCAGATGCCAAACATCATCGCCGCCCAGAATGCGCTTCGTTTGTGCATGGAAGTCGTCTTCAACGAGTGCATTCCTTACAACGAAGCATTTCTCTGCGAAATGGCCGCCCGCATGGCCGCTTATGCCATCAGCGCCGGGCCGATCGAAAGCCATGGCGCCATGACCGACGCGACGCTCGGCGCACTGCCGGTCGCCCTGGCGAACAAGATCAAGGAAGGCGCGGTTATCCGATCCAGCTGGATGACCGATGGCGTTTCGCGCCCGAATATCCCGGCACGCAGGGAGTTGCAGTGATGACGGACACGCCCGCCGCCCGCCGCAAGCGTGAGAAGTTGAAAGAGCTGCTTGCCAAAGCAAAAGATCACGTCATGTCGCCGGCGGAGATCGAAGCCCAGCGCAAGTCATGGGTCTGCGGGGAAATGCTCCTGCAGTATCCGACCATGACCTATGACGAAGCTGCGGCGCTTTACGATCGCGCCGCCGACACCCTGCCACCCGTTGATCAAACGGCAGCCCCTCTCGGCGAATTTCGAGACGAGGCAGAACGCAAAG
>JAVBSF010000020.1:0-12532 GCA_031556925.1 Pararhizobium sp. | reverse complement strand
TTCGCCATGATCCGCTAAGCGATCTTGTGCTGCGCATTCCTTCCGCGCCGGTCGAGCGCAGCGTGGTAACCTACGATTGCGGAGATGTTACGGTCATTGCAGAGTACATCAACTCGGGAGGCGTCTCGCTTGCGGTCCTGTCGCTGGCCGGCACGGTCGTCGTCGCATCCAATGTCATTTCGGCGTCGGGTGCGAAATACATGGGCGGCGCCTATACCTGGTGGACCAAGGGGGATGCCGCAACGCTTTTCGATGCGACCAAGGGTGTCGACGACAAGGGCGTGGAGTGCAGACGTGCTTCCTGAACGGCTCAGGGCGTGCGCCGAGGCTGCGTCAGCCCCGGAGCCAACAGAACGAGCACCAGAACCGGCCAGAACACGCACATCATAAGGCCGAGGACGCGGGAGCGGTCCCAGTGTGAACGGCTGTTCTCGCCTTCCGCGAAAGTATAATATCCGCACGCAAAGGCGATAATGGCGTAACCGGTTTCGAACAGATAAAAATGTATCATAGGGCTATCTGAGAAAGAAATAGACAGTATTTTATACGCTCACTATGTATCACATCGGGAATTTTGGACAGCAATACATGGTGCGGCCGGTTTGCAATTTACATATTTGATTAATGCTAATATACTGTTTGATGTGTATAATTTTTTAATGCAACTTTATGTTGATGATCCGGATGTGTGAGTTGCAAGAAATATAAGGACAAGCCCGGCGACTGACGCGGAGGGGTCTCATTTGTTTGGGAAACCCGACATGGATACTGATCAGAGCGTAGCGGATCATAAGCATGATCGTCTTGACGAGCTCGGCTTCGGACGAGAAGGTCATCGTGTGACGGTTGCCTGCGTGCAGTGTGGCAAGAGTTTCGAGTGCTGGCAGGCTGTCGAGGGTGGCGAACCGCTTTGCAACGAGTGCCTGTTTGATCGTTGATCCGGCCGCAGGCGACGTCCTGTTCAAACGCGCCGCAACTTCCCGCCTTCGCCGTGGTGCTTCAGGCGGCGTGCGACAGCCGCATGCGGCGGATCATCAAAGCTGTCTTGCCAGTGGCCATGCCGAGCAGGGCGCCGGCGGCCTTGACGGAGGCATCCGCGAACTGCGGATGCCGGGTCGGTGCTATATATTGCAGGATTTCGATGCCGAAGGCAGCGGCGAGCAGAAACAGCGCAAGCGACAGCCGGCGCCGTGGATAGGCAATCGCGAAGGCGCCGCCGGTCAGCGCGAAAGCCGCTGCCCGGTCGATGGAGACGGTGATCAGCGTATGGGGTCGAAGCCCGATCGGCGAGACCGTGACGAATATGACGGCGGCGATCAGCAGCCAGCTGAGTATCTTGAAAAATTTCTTTGTCATTGTCCCGTCACAATAGCGCCAGGCAATTTTATTGCAATGCACCATCGATTCCGATGGCGGGCGCGCCGGAGAATGCTGTGTAGACAGGAGATTGCTTGTCGTAACGTTGCCGGCTTGGCGGTCTGGAAATGAAGGATGCGACGGCATGGTCTGCCGGCGGTGAAGTGTCTTCCATGGTGATGTGTGTGGTGGCCAGGACAGTGCGCCTGTGGCGCAGGCGATGCATATTTCCGCAAATCGCCTGTTCGTGCGTGGAAAAGTCGGCCCGACCTCTGGCGTTTTACGTGGATGTGCTAATCAGACAAATGCTTTGAACATGCCGGCGGAATCGCCGGATTTGCGCAGACGCGGAGTAGAACGTGCCGACAGTAAAATTGGACGCGGGTACAGAGCTTCATCCGGACACCATGGTCGAATGGCCCTTCCGGACAGACGGAGCGGTGAAGATTAGATCTCCTGTGCGGATTGGCGCCTATACCTTTATCCAGGCGAGCGAGATCGAGGCGGTCGCCTCGATTGGTCGATACTGCAGTATCGCTTCCGGATTTCGTTGCGGTGAAGCCGAGTGTCCGGATGGCTGGCTGACATCCTCACCCGTGCTTCATGACCCGAGCAGATTCGCCTGGGCGCTGGGAAACTATGCGGTACGTCCGGCGCCGCCGGCGCGCGCTGAGCCCGTTATCGGTAACGATGTCTGGATCGGCTCCGGTGTCACTGTTCTGCGCGGCGTCACGATCGGCGACGGGGCAGTCATCATGGCGGGTGCCGTCGTGACGCAGGATGTGCCGTCCTATGCGGTCGTGGCGGGCGTCCCGGCGCAGATCGTGCGCTATCGGTTCTCCGAAGAGGTCGTCAGGGTGTTGCTGATGGTCAAGTGGTGGGATTTCGATGCCTATATGCTGAAGGATGTGCCGATGGAGATGCCAGCAAAGGCAGCATCCATGATTGTGCAGCTGGAAAAGGCCGGCACCATCCGCCGTTCGTCGCTGCGCTATCAGGGCCTTGTCGACAGTCCGCAACATTTGGCGGATGTGGAGGCTTTGCAGGGGCTGGATCTTCCCCCTGAGGCGATGCCGACAGCGGTCGAATTGCTGGAGGATATCGAGCGGTTTCTTGCCCATGTTCCCTTGCCGCCCGTAGCGGACCCGCCGCCATCGGCGGGAGAACAGCATATCGTCCTGACCAGCGGCGCTGGTTCGTTCGAAACGCGCGCGGTCGGCGATTATCTGTCGCAATCGAACGTCATCCAGATTCCGTTTGGCGCCATCAAGCTGTCATCTCTAAGGGCGAAGCATGGTGTGCTGGGGATTATGGCAAAGCCTACAAGGGAAGCCCTTGCCATTTTCATTCGCGCCTGCGTGATCGGGATCGCGCATGACGCCAAGCCAACGGATGCGGCCACCCAACAGGCCAGGCAACAGGCTCTCAGTAGCCTTTTTAGCAAGGATGCAGTGCGCACGCGGAGGCTTTTTGCCCACGCGCGCGTTCTGCTACGGGAGGCTGAGCAGGGCGATATGCTTCAGGCTACGTCGCGTTTTTTGAACAACGCCCTGCGGCTGAAGGCGAACGGACCTTTCCTCTATCTGGACAATCTGATCCCGGAAAACCTGATGAAGATTTTCCCGCTGCTGGAAAACGCGACCTGCATAACCGTCGCGCGCGACGCACGGGATCTCTATGCCGCGCGTGTCCTGGCCAACAAGGCGGGTCCAATTTCGGCCGAGGCCTTCATCAAACGGCGTCTTCAGCACAGAGAAGCTTTTGCCGCCGTGTCTCATCCGCGATTGTGGACGGTGTCGTTCGAGAACTTTGTCCGGGAGGAGGAGGTTCGGCGCGAGCTGCTGGATCGGATCGGCATTCCGCCGGAAAGCATCACGCCCGACACGGCGCGATTCGACCCCTCGACGCTGCAGGAAAAGATCGGCATTTACCGTGAGCTTGCCGACCAGGGGGCCGTGCGTCAGATTGCAGAGGCGCTGCCGTCGATGCTTCACGATTGAAAAATGGTGATCCCAATTGGATTCGAACCAATGGCCTCAGGATTAGGAATCCTGCGCTCTATCCTGCTGAGCTATGGGACCAGCCGGGGAAACCCTTACAAAAGCTCTCGGGCGAAGCCAAGTCTTTTTGTCGCCTTGCGACGTCGAATGAGCCGGTGAACATGCCGAATAATCGCCGCCTCAGGGCTGGCGTTCCGCCATTTTCCGATGTTAATCAGGAAACGCGCAGACAATCGGGAGAGTGGCTTCGCGCTCGGGTCTCGGGGCTGTCGTCTGGCGCTCCGGCGGCTGGCGGCGAGACCGCATGTGGAGTGGCAGGACGTGAGCGACATGTATTTCGGAATAGACTGGGGCGGCACGAAGATGGAGATCGTGGCGCTCGATCGCTCTGGCGATACCCGTGCCCGCCACCGCATCGCAACGCCCACCAGCGGCTATGAAGACTGCATCCGCGCCGTTCTCGATCTTGTTGGCGCCGCCGAGCGGACTTCCGGCACGACAGGTTCGATCGGCATCGGCATTCCCGGAAGCCCCAATCCCCGCACCGGCCTTGTCAGGAACTCGAATGCCGTGCTGCTCAATGGACGGCCGCTCGGGCGCGATCTCGAGGCGGCGCTCGGCCGCCCGGTTCGTCTTGCCAACGACGCCAATTGTCTTGCCGTTTCGGAGGCCGTCGATGGCGCGGGCAAGAATGACAATATCGTTTTCGGCATCATCGTCGGCACGGGACATGGCGGAGGGCTGGCGATCGGCAAGCATGTGCATGCCGGTTATCAGGGCGTCGCCGCCGAGGTCGGGCACTATCCGCTGCCGTGGATGACACCACAGGAATATCCCGGCCACAAATGCTGGTGTGGCAAACACGGCTGCCTCGACATGTATGCCTGCGGTACCGGGCTTGAACTCGATTATCGCCTGACGACGGGCAAGGACCGGCGCGGCCGCGACATCATCGATGACAAGCGCAACGGCGACCCCACCGCGACGGAGGTTTATGACCGTTTTGTCGATCGGCTGGCGCGCAGTCTGGCGCTGTTGACCAATGTCGTCGATCCGGATGTCTTCGTGCTGGGCGGCGGCATGTCGAATGTCGATGAAATCTATGATGAGCTGCCGGGGCGCATCGTCGCCTATCTGTTCGGGGACAGTTTCGAGACGCCGATCCGCAAGGCGGTGCATGGTGACAGTTCCGGCGTGCGCGGCGCCGCATGGCTGTGGAAGGACTAGGCCGGTCACCCCGGCAGGGAAGGGGAAAAGCATGATCATCGACGACGACCTCAGACAGATCGCGCTGCAGGAGCAGGAGCTCCAGTTCGACCGGTTCGATATGGAGAAGGCATGGGCGCTTGGTTCCCTGCTTCGGGCCATGGCCAGCGAGCGTCAGCTCGGCGTGGTGATCGACATCACCCTGTTTTCCATGCCGCTCTTCTATACGGCGCTTGCCGGCGCGACGCCGGACAACCCGAACTGGGTTCGGCGCAAGCGCAACTGCGTTTTCCGCTTCTTCAAGAGCAGCTATGCGGTCGGGCTTTCTCTCGCCAAGCAGGAAAGCACGCTTCAGGAAAAATTCGGCCTTTCCGATTCCGACTATGCATCCCATGGCGGCAGTTTCCCGATCACGGTGAAGGGCACGGGCTGCATCGGGGCTGTGACGGTTTCCGGCCTGCCGCAACGGGAGGATCATGCCATGGTCGTCGAAGCGCTCGCTTCGTTGCTTGGCAAGGATCACGACGCCCTGAAGCTTGGTTGACATCGCACCTGGCTGGCACTGTCGTTTTGCCAGATATTTCCTTGTGCAACAGAAACACTGAAAGGTGTGTCGATGGACGTCTATGATCTTGCCGCGGAGCTGAAAGACTGGCTCGAGACCAAGGCTTTGCCGGTCTGGCGGGACGAAGGTTTCGATGCCGAGGATGGCGGCTTTGTCGAAACCATCGATATGGCGGGCGTTGCGACGCGGGTCAACCGCCGCTCGCGGGTGCAGCCGCGGCAGGTTTATTGCTTCGCCGAAGCCGGGCTTCGTGGCTGGGGAGGAGACTGGAAGCCGGTCGCCGAGGCGGGTCTTGCCTATTTCGATCGGGTCTATCTGCAACCCAGCGGCTTTTACGGCGCGCTGGCCGATGCCGATGGAACGCTGATCGATGCAAGCTTCGATCTCTACAATCAGGCCTTTGCGCTTCTTTCTTTCGCCTATCTGGCAAAGGTCTTTCCCCAAAGGCGCGCCGAGATGATCGAGCGCAGCAATAATTTGCGGAAGAAGCTGGAAGCCTGTTGCAAACATCCCGTCGCAGGTTTCGAAGAAGACAATCCGCCACGGCTGCCGCTCTGCTCGAACCCGCATATGCATCTGTTGGAGGCATGCCTTGCCAGTGAGGAGGTCGAGGGTTTCGATCAGGTTGCCTGGGCCAATCTCGCCGACGAGATCGCGACACTCTGCATGGATAATTTTATCGATCGCGAGACCGGCGCATTGCGCGAATTCTTCGATCAGGACTGGCAGCCGATGCCGGGTGACAAGGGGCGTATCGTCGAGCCGGGCCATCAATTCGAATGGGCCTGGCTGCTTCTGCGCTGGAGTGAACGGCGCGGCAATGCCGAGGCTATCGTCAAGGCGCGGCGGCTGTTCGAGATCGGCGAGCAATACGGCATCGCGGCCAGTCGCGACGTGGCCGTCATGACCTTGCTGGACGATTTTTCCGTGGCCGATCCGGTTGCGCGGCTGTGGCCGCAGACCGAGTGGCTGAAGGCGGCGATCCGGTTTGCGATGCTGACGGATGGCGAGGAGCGCGCCCGCTACCTGCGTTCCGCGATGCGGGCGGCCCACGCGATGAAGGGATTTTTCGCGGTCCCGGTCGAAGGGCTGTGGCGTGACAAGCAGAAGGCGGATGGGAGCTATGTCGATGAACCGGCGCCGGCCAGCAGCTTCTATCATATTCTCTGCGCGATTTATGAAATGGACGATTGCCTGAAGCGGCTCTGATCGCGCAATGGCGGCTTGCCTGCCTGAACGGCCTGCTCGCCAGCGAGCGGGCCGTTTGCTGTTCGAAGTCGTGCATCACATTCAGCATATATTGACATAAAGATATCTTTATGTGATTTGGGAGGCAGTGTCGTTTTCAGAACGGGAGATTTCCCATGTCCGCCATCAACGCCCTCTTCGGTGATATTTTGCCAACCTCTGATGGCACGGATGTCTTTGTCGCGCTCCGCGCAGCCGCGAGCGAACGCATCCTCATCATGGATGGGGCGATGGGAACGGAGATCCAGAAGCTTGGCCTTGGCGAAGATCATTTTCGCGGGGATAGGTTCCAGGCGTGCGAATGCCATCTGCAAGGAAACAACGATCTTCTGACGCTGACCCAGCCCGCTGCGATCGAAGAGATCCATTATCAGTATGCGATCGCTGGTGCGGATATCCTTGAAACCAATACGTTCTCCTCAACCTCCATCGCCCAGGCCGATTACGGCATGGAGGATGCGGTCTATGAACTGAACCGGGACGGCGCGCGCCTTGCGCGACGGGCGGCGCTCCGGGCCGAACAGGCCGATGGCCGTCGCCGGTTCGTGGCCGGTGCACTCGGCCCGACAAACCGGACCGCCTCCATCTCGCCCGATGTCAATAATCCGGGCTACCGCGCCGTAAGCTTTGACGACCTGCGCATCGCCTATGCCGAACAGCTGCGCGGGCTGATCGACGGCGGCGCGGATATCGTCCTGATCGAGACGATCTTCGACACCTTGAATGCCAAGGCGGCGATCTTTGCGACCGAGGAAGTGTTTGTCGAAAAGGGCGTTCGCCTGCCGGTCATGATCTCCGGCACGATCACCGACCTTTCCGGCCGCACCCTTTCCGGCCAGACGCCGACCGCTTTCTGGCATTCGGTGCGCCATGCCGATCCCTTTACCATCGGTCTCAACTGCGCGCTCGGCGCCAATGCGATGCGGGCTCACCTCGCCGAGATTTCCGGCGTGGCCGACACCTTCGTCTGCGCCTATCCGAACGCCGGCCTGCCGAACGAATTCGGCCAATACGACGAGAGCCCTGAAGAAATGGCTGCCCAGATCGAGGGGTTCGCCCGCGATGGCCTTGTCAATATCGTCGGCGGCTGCTGTGGCTCGACGCCGGCCCATATCCGCGCGATTGCCGCGGCCGTGGCAAAACATCCGCCCCGCGCGATCCCCGAGGTGCCGCGTCTGATGAAACTTTCGGGTCTTGAGCCCTTCACGCTGAACAAGGATATCCCCTTCGTCAATGTCGGCGAGCGAACCAATGTCACCGGTTCGGCGAAGTTTCGCAAGCTGATCACGGCAGGCGATTATGCGGCTGCTCTGGATGTTGCCCGCGATCAGGTCGCCAATGGCGCCCAGATCATCGACGTCAACATGGACGAAGGCTTGATCGATTCGAAGCAGGCGATGATCGAATTCCTTAATCTCGTTGCCGCCGAGCCGGATATCGCCCGCGTTCCCGTCATGATCGATAGTTCCAAATGGGAGGTAATCGAGGCCGGCCTGAAATGCGTACAGGGCAAGCCGCTGGTCAATTCGATCTCGATGAAGGAGGGCGAGGAAGCTTTCCTGCATCATGCCAGGCTGTGCCGGGCCTATGGTGCGGCCGTCGTCGTCATGGCGTTCGACGAGGTGGGGCAGGCCGATACGAAGGAGCGCAAGGTCGAGATTTGCACCCGCGCCTACCGGCTTTTGACGGAAAAGGCGGGTTTTGCCCCCGAAGACATCGTCTTCGACCCGAACATCTTCGCGGTGGCGACCGGTATCGAGGAACATAACAATTACGGTGTCGATTTCATCGAGGCGACCCGCACGATCATCGAAACCCTGCCACATGTGCATGTGTCGGGCGGCGTCTCCAACCTCTCCTTCTCGTTCCGTGGCAATGAGCCGGTGCGCGAGGCGATGCACGCCGTGTTCCTGTATCACGCCATCCAGGCGGGCATGGATATGGGCATCGTCAATGCCGGGCAGCTGGCCGTTTACGACACGATCGAGCCCGAATTGCGGGAGGCCTGCGAGGATGTGGTTCTCAACCGTCGCGCCGATTCGACCGAGCGGTTGCTGGCGCTTGCCGAGCGCTTCAAGGGCACGGCCGGCAAGGAAGCCAAGGAGCGTGACCTGAAATGGCGGGAGTGGCCGGTCGAAAAGCGGCTGGAACACGCTCTCGTCAACGGCATCACAGAGTTCATCGACGCCGATACGGACGAGGCGCGCTGCAATGCCGACCGGCCGCTGCATGTGATCGAGGGGCCGCTGATGGCCGGCATGAATGTGGTCGGTGATCTCTTCGGCGCCGGCAAGATGTTCCTGCCGCAAGTCGTGAAATCCGCGCGCGTGATGAAGCAGGCCGTGGCCGTGCTGCTGCCTTTCATGGAAGAGGAGAAGCGCGCCAATGGCGGCGGCGAGGACCGCCAGAGCGCCGGTAAGGTGCTGATGGCGACCGTCAAGGGCGATGTGCACGATATCGGCAAGAACATCGTCGGCGTTGTGCTCGCCTGCAACAATTACGAGATCATCGATCTCGGCGTCATGGTGCCCGCAACCAGGATCCTTGAAACGGCGCGGGCTGAAAAAGTCGATATCATCGGTCTTTCCGGGCTGATTACCCCGTCCCTCGACGAAATGGTCCATGTTGCGTCCGAGATGGAGCGCGAAGGGTTTGATGTGCCGCTTCTTATCGGTGGTGCGACGACGAGCCGTGTCCACACGGCCGTCAAAATCCATCCCCGGTATGAGCGGGGGCAGGCGGTCTATGTCACGGATGCCAGCCGTGCCGTTGGTATCGTTTCCAGCCTGCTGTCTCCGGAGATGCGCGATGGTCATATCGAAACGATCCGGGCGGAATATCGCAAGGTTGCCGATGCCCATGCCCGCAATGAGGCGGAAAAACAACGTCTGCCGCTCGAGAAGGCACGGGCCAACAAGCAGTCTGTCGACTGGAACGCTTACACATCTAGGAAACCATCCTTCCTCGGCACGCGCGTCTTTGGAGATTGGGATCTCGCAGAACTGGCGCGTTACATCGATTGGACGCCGTTTTTCCAGACTTGGGAACTGAAGGGCGTCTATCCGAAAATCCTTGATGACGAACGCCAGGGCGAAGCAGCGCGCCAGCTTTTTGCTGACGCCCAGGCCATGCTTGAAAAGATCATCGCGGAAAAATGGTTCGCCCCGAAGGCCGTCGTCGGTTTCTGGCCAGCAGGCACAAAGGGTGACGACATCCGTCTGTTCACCGATGAAACGCGGCAGGCGGAACTGGCCACCTTCTTCACACTTCGCCAGCAGATGACCAAGCGCGACGGTCGGCCGAACGTGGCGCTGTCTGATTTCGTAGCACCCGTCACAAGCGGTGTTAATGATTATATTGGCGGCTTCGTTGTCACCGCGGGTATCGAGGAAGTGGCGATTGCCGAACGGTTCGAACGGGCAAACGACGATTATTCCTCGATCCTCGTCAAAGCGCTGGCCGATCGCTTCGCCGAAGCCTTTGCCGAACGGCTGCATGAGTATGTCCGCAAGGAGCTCTGGGCTTATGCGCCGGAAGAAAACTTCGCGCCGGCCGAGCTGATCGATGAACCCTATGCCGGTATCCGCCCGGCACCCGGCTATCCCGCGCAACCCGATCACACCGAAAAGACCACCCTGTTTGACCTTCTGCGGGCCGAAGCCGAAATCGGCGTCAGCCTGACGGAGAGCTTCGCCATGTGGCCGGGGTCTTCGGTATCGGGTCTCTATATCGGCCACCCCGAGGCCTACTATTTTGGCGTGGCCAAGGTCGAGCGCGATCAGGTGGAAGATTACGCCGCGCGCAAGGGAATGGATATCGAGGCTGTGGAACGCTGGTTGGGGCCTGTCCTCAACTACTCCGTCGCGCCAAGGACGATTGCGGCGGAGTGACGGCAGTAGATTTCCGGCCATCCTCTTAAATTTATGGTTGAATCCGGTACGTCGGGCGGTAAGGTTGGGCTGCCCGATGCCGGAGATATCGCATGCGCCTGCCAATTCGCTCGTTTCAAGCCACACTCGCAGCAACGGTTCTTGCAGTCGCAACCTCAATCTCTTCCGTGTTTGCAGCCGATTTTGATCAGGCGCGCATGGAACCGGAAAGTTCTGAAACTGGCCGCGATTGGGCCGTTATCGTCAGTCCCTACGCCTGGGCCGCATCGCTCAAGGGCAATGCCGCGCTTGCAGGTTTAACGACGGATGTCGATGTTCCCTTTTCAGATGTTTTCGACCATCTCGATTTTGTCGCCATGGGCAATATCGAGATCACTAATGGTCTTTGGGGCGTCTATTTCGATGCCCAGCATGTCAAGACGTCCCAGGACGAAGAGCTTCTTTCCCACGAGATCGCCCTCGGTATTACCACGACGACCTTGGCGGCCGGTGCGTTTTATCGCGTTTATGAGAAAGAGCTGGGCGGCGAAACTGTTTTTGGTGCGCCTCGCCGTTTTTCCCTGGAGCCTACGGCTGGCGTTCGGTGGACGAGGCTAAAGGCCGAACCCAGCGTTCTGGGCTTCAGCACGGAAAAATCGGCTGACTGGACCGACCCCTTCGTTGGTCTCCGCCTCAATGCGGATTTGACCGAGCGCTGGAACCTCTTCACCGAAGCGGATGTCGGCGGGTTTGGCGTCGGTTCGAAGAAGAGCGTCAATGCTCAGGCCTATCTCGGTTATCGTACCAAGATGTTCGGCAAACCGACCATTCTGCGCGCCGGCTATCGCCTGCTCTATCAGGATTACGAAGGAGCGGATTTCACGGGCGGACGCTTCCGTTGGGATGTAACCCAGCAGGGGCCGGTCGCCGGGTTTTCGATACGCTTCTGACGCGATCATCACCACAGAGGACGGACAGCATGATTGGAAAATCCACCCGCGCGTTTTCGATAGGACTTCTTTCGGCTCTTCTTGCCTTCTCGCAGACCGCAGCTCAGGCTTGCACCCGCGTCGTCTATCTCGGTCCGAGCGACAATGTCATCACCGCCCGTTCCATGGACTGGAAGGTGGATGTCGCCACCAATCTCTGGATCCTGCCGCGCGGTATCGAGCGTGACGGCAAAGCCGGCCCGAATTCGTTCAAGTGGAAAGCCAAATATGGCAGCGTTGTCGCAACCGGCTATGACGTCTCGACCACAGACGGTGTGAACGAGGTGGGCTTGAATGCCAATCTGCTCTGGCTGGTTGAATCGAAGTATCCGAAATTCGATGGCAGCAAGCCGGGCCTGACGGTCGCGGCTTGGGCGCAATATGCACTCGACAGCTTTGCAACCGTCGAGGAGGCGGTCGCCACTCTGGAGAAAGAGCCCTTCACCATCGTAACCGACAATGTGCCGGGCGAAGAACGGCTGACGACCGTGCATCTGTCGCTCTCCGATGTGACCGGCGACAGTGCAATCATCGAATATATCGAAGGCAAGCAGGTCATCCACCACGGGCGCCAGTATCAGGTGATGACCAACTCGCCGACCTACGATGAACAACTGGCCCTGAATGCCTATTGGAAGCAGATCGGCGGAACGACCATGCTGCCTGGCACCAATCGTGCCGCGGACCGATTTGCCCGCGCGTCTTTCTACATCAACGCCCTTCCGAAGGATGAAGACCCGAACCGGGCGCTGGCAAGCGTGTTCAGCGTGATCCGCAACACCTCCGTTCCCTATGGTATCAATACGCCTGAGGAGCCGAACATCTCCTCGACCCGTTGGCGCACGGTCGTCGACCACAAGCGTAAGCTCTATTTCTTCGAATCTGCCCTGACACCGAACACCTTCTGGGTGGATCTGAAGAAGATCGATTTCTCCGGTGGGATCGATGGCGTGAAGAAGCTCGACCTGGGGCCGGAGCAGGACCACACCTATTCGGGTGATGCGACCGAAGATTTCAAACCGTCGAAGCCTTTCGAGTTCCTCGGCCTGCCAATCTGATCGGTCCTTTCGGACCGGCCAGAAGCAAGTGTTTGCGTAAGCGGGAGAAGGCCGATGAGGCCTTCTCTTTTGCGTTTTGAGCCCCGCTTCTCGATTTTGACCATTTGGACAAACTTGTTGCTGCTGCGTCGTGGCAGACTTGATTGATTTCGATGCCCGTTCGGGTGTTTTTGGTTGGTTCATTGGAAATTATGTTTTATTTTCAGTCATTTATCATTTTCTTTCATTTTTTTGGGATTGT
>JAVBSF010000252.1:0-4884 GCA_031556925.1 Pararhizobium sp. | reverse complement strand
ACGTTGCTCTTCCTATTGAACAGTTTCGACGGAGAGCCTTGTCCAAAGGGTCGTTGCACGCGATGCTGTCGGAAAACGCCGACGCGTTGATCGCGCCGTAGGCGGAAAGCTCTTGTTGACCTGAATTGTTTTCGACATTCGTGCCTCCTCGAACGATCAAACCGATCGAGCTTGCATCTGAGGAGCGCGAAGGATGCATGTGCCACACTAGCCACCGATGAGTATTTCTTTCGGCCGGACCAAACTTCCCTTTAGCATGCCTCCGTTTGGCGCTAATTCACGGTCTCAGGATCGGCGATTTTGGCTCCGCAGCCGAGTTTAGTTCGGTGAAATTGCGTGAATTTGCGCGACACGAACCTCTCGGTCTCGAAGGGCGTAAATTTCCGCTCTCGGGTGTCGGAAATTATGGTTTCCCATGACAGGTTTGCCGCGCGTCAAATATCAGCAGCATGCGCTTTTACTGATGGCTAATCGTGCATTCAAAGCGGTAGATGGCGGCGGCCTTCTCCTACCACCCGGGCATCTCGTCAAAGCAGGTGTTGAGCAACTGCGAATGTAGAGCGTTAGCTGCTTGGCACGAATTCCAGCGAGGCGTGGCTATCTGTCCGCATTGATTGAGACGCATTTTTACAGATTCAACTTCCCTTGCTTCGAGCAATTCCACCCAGGCATAGGCACGAGCGATCTGGAACAGACGAAAGGTACCGTCGCGCCCTCCGACTACAAACGACTTTGCCACCAACTGACTGAACGCGTGGACGCAATCGTGCTGCTTTACGGCCCGCTCATCTACCGCAGCTTTCTGCATCTCCTCCAAGGTAAACACCCCAGCGAACACCGATAGCCTTCTCAGCACGATCCTCTCGGTTTCAGAGAGGAGTGCATATCCCCATTCGAGTGACGACCTGAGCGTCTGTTGGCGTGCAACAGCGGTACGTCTGCCTTGCCATGAAAGAGCAAAGATTCCGACGCAAAGGGCCTCTGTTTCCTCAAGTCCGTGAACCACAAGCCTGCTCGCGACCAACTCGAGCGCGAGGGGCACACCGTCGAGTTTTGCGCATATCCGCGCTAGGTAGCGCGCCTCGTTGTCAGAAAATTCGGGTTCGTATCCTGCAGCGACGGCTCTCTCCACAAAAAGTTGGGCACTCGGAAAGCCCATAATATCCGCTGCCGAAATCGAATCATGATCGGGGGGCACCTCAAGTGGCGGAAGCAAATACGCATGCTCGCCATCAGCACGAAGCTGCTCACGACTGGTGACGAGGAAAGTCACCTTCGGACACCTATTCCGGGCTTCTTCCACAAACACGGTCACAGCATCCAGCAGATGCTCACAGCCATCGAGCATTATAAGGAGCTGTCGGTGTCCTAAAGCGTCAAAGATCGAAGGCCTCTGTCTGCTGGCGCGTTCGTAGGCTGTCATTCCCGTCCCGCGCGCAAGCGACATCTCTATCTCATCCGACGAACGCATACGACCGATGTCGAGGTATACCAAACCGTCGCCAAGCTCCTCTGCCAGTTCCTCGGCGACCGCGACCCCCACTGTCGTCTTTCCGACTCCCCCAAAGCCGTGGAGAGTTACAAACCCAGACGATCTGACAAGGGCCTTGATTTTTGCGATATCCCTCTCTCGCCCGATAGGCGTCGATATCCGCGGCAAGCTCTGAACCCTACTGTGACCGAGCGCGTCGGGTTGATGCGTGGGTAGTAGCCTGCTTCGTTCTACGACCGCTACAAGGCTGTAGCCTCGGCCAGCAATATTAGCGATGTACCGCTGGCCGTCGTTCCCCTCGCCCAAGGCCTTACGGAGCTTCGCGATCTGAACACGAAGGCTGCTCTCCTCGACGTTGATACCGGGCCAGACATTTTCGACGATCCTATGCTTACCGACTACATCGCCCGCATGCTCACTCAACAAGATGAGTATGTCCAACGCTCTGCTGCCAAGGTCGATAGGTACGTTGTTCTTGAACAGACGGCGTTCTAACGGGAACAACCGGAAAGGCCCGAATTCAAAATAACATGAATTCGGCTCGCACCGCGTCCTATCCCCTTCGCGCCCTTTACTCTCCAATAGAGCAGGAGTGGTCTGCACGGCTTCGGGTTCAAGACCTCTCCTGCGGCGCAGGCGTATGACGCTATCGACGATCCGCGCAGAGCGGGCCATTGTGTGGGTAACGCGGCTTTCCGCACCCGTCCATTGCTTGGTTTGCGACAACTCCACCGAAACGCAGGATTCCGGATTTCCCGAAGTGGTTCCGCTGCCTCTTCCCGCCCCGCTGCTCATGGGTATCCCCCGATCGCCTAATGCTCCTCGTCAGACTAACCGATCGACAGACGAGGGAGCCATTATAGGTTTCTATAAGAATCTACATGCTGACCGTCGTTTGGTTACTGTCCCGCTCGCGGTCTTTGGGTCTTGCCCGCCTGAGGTGATGCCGACGAAAAATGCCAAGTCCGACTGGTAGAGGCGCAACGACTTCGTCCAGCGGGCCAGGTGTGCCGGTCGCCTCTCAACGCCCGATGTAGGCTGGTTTCCTTTTTTCCCGGAATGCCAACCGTCCCTCTCGCCGATCCGCGCTGTCCCGGAGAATGCCCCATGCGAGCTCAGACATCCGAAAGGCTTGTTCGATCGGGAGGTCGGCTGTCTCCAATGCCAACATCTTCACGAGCTGAACGGCAAGAGGGCCGTTTGCGGCGATCGTTCCGGCCACCTGTAAAACCACCGCTTCGAGTTCCTCCGTTGGCGCAATTTCGGTCGCCAACCCGATTTCGTAGGCGCGTTCCGCTCCGATACGCTCGCCGGTCAGGAGCATCCGCATCCCGACGTTTCTGGGAAGCGCCCGAAGGATGCTCGGTACACCACCGCCGGCAGGAAGGCTCGAAACGACCACCTCTGGGAGGCCGAACGAGGCGTCCTGCGCCGCGATGATGAAGTCGCACTGCAGCGCCAACTCCAATCCCCCTCCGAGGCAGAAGCCGTTCACGACTGCAATCAAGGGCTTTTTGATCTCGAGGGACTTGAGATCAAAAAGCTTCACGTACAGGCCGCGTTCCGACGCGGCGAGCCGCGACAATCCGAATGCTTCGACGAAGCTATGGTCGGCTTCGATCGTCGCACCAAGATCAGCGCCGACGCAGAACGCTCGGCCAACTCCCGTTAGGACCATCACCCTCACAGAGGCGTCCTCGTTGGCAACCGCGATTGCCGCTCTTAGGTCGACGAGATGCTCGACATCCAGGGCGTTCAGCTTTTCCGGCCGATTGATCCTGATCGTCGCGATGTGGTTTTCGATTGTCGTTTCAACTGACATGTTCCAACCTCATACGCTCGGGCTTGATAGCGACCGGCCACCGCATACGTAGAGCAACTGTCCGGTGATGTAGGAGCTCTCTCGGGATGCGAAAAAAAGCACGGCCTGCGCGATGTCCTCGGGCGAACCGATGCGCTGCATTGGCACGCTCTTCTTCAGTCGCTCCTGGACATCGTCCGCGAACGTCTGGAACAGAGGGGTCTCCACGATCCCCGGAGCGACCGCGTTGACGGTGATGCCCTGGTTTGCAAGTTCGATCGCGAGGCTACGCGTAAGGCTGACCACCCCCCCCTTGGCGGCAGAGTAGTTCGCTTGCCCGAATCCCCCGAGCCAGGCTCTGGACGAAATGTTGACGATGCGGCCGAACTGTTGATCGATCATCGTGGGCACGACGCTCTTGCAGGTGAGGAACTGCGACTTGAGATTGGTAGCGATCACGCTATCCCAATCGTCCTCCTCCATCTTGACCAGCCTACGGTCGCGTACAATCCCGGCATTGTTGACCAGAATGTCGATCCGCCCGTAACGCTCCCGGACCTGGCGGACCGCGTCTTCAACTTCCGCCCGGTTTGTGATGTCCGTCCTAACGCCGGACACACGTTCTTCGCTGAATGAGCGCCGCAGCCCGTTCACGGTCGCTTCGAGCGCCTCGACGTCGAAGTCGAATATCGCAACGTCGTGACCTGCCTCGAGCAGTTTGTTGGCGATGCCGAGGCCGATGCCGCGCGCGCCTCCGGTGACGATCGCTGTCTGTTTGTTGCTCATGTCAAACTCCTAGAATGTGAACGGCCGATGCTGCGTGGTCCACGCCGGCGATGCCGCCCCCGGTGCATTGGGTAAGGCCGATTTTCGCGCTCGGGATTTGGCGACCGTCTGCGCGGCCCTGTAGCTGCCAGGCGACTTCGACCATCTGAGCCACTCCCGTCGCGCCGAGAGGATGGCCCTTCGCGAGAAGACCGCCGCTCGGGTTCACAGGAACACGACCTCCGAGAGCTGTCTCGCCACTCCTCAGTAGTGAAGCCCCCTCACCGGGCGCTGCAAGCTGAAGCGCCTCGTAGTAGAGGAGCTCGGCGATCGTGAAGGCATCGTGCAGCTCCACGACGCCGACATCCTTGGGATCGATCCCAGCCTGCTCGTAGGCCAAGCTCGCTGTCCGGGCTGTAATCTCCGCATCGAGAATGTCGTCGCAACCGAGTTCCTGGTGACCCGACTGGACAGCAGACGCCAGCACTCGAACTGCCGGACCGGGGCGTAGCGGCCGACGTGTGGTGAGGACCAGCGCCGCAGCGCCGTCCACCGCCGATGGGCAGCACTGCAGCAGGGTCAGTGGTTCAGCGATCTGACGAGAGCCGAGAACCTCTTCCAGAGAAACTTCGGTACGCTGCTGCGCCAATGGATTTCGTGCGCCGTGCGAACGGTTCTTCACCGCGATCTGCGCAAGGATTTCGGGAGACTCGTCGCGCTCATGCAAATAGCGTGTACCGCGCATCGCGTAGACAGTCGGGAGGGTCATCCCTTGAGCGGCGTAAAACTCGGTTTTGTAATCGTTACGCTGAAGCGGGATCGTCCC
>JAVBSF010000191.1:0-3811 GCA_031556925.1 Pararhizobium sp. | reverse complement strand
TCAATGGCTACGTCAACATTGTTTTGCCCAAAGCAAGCCTGAGCAATTTTTTTTGATTCATTAGTTATAAATTGAAAGCTGGCGGGGAGATCTTTCATCAATTTAGGAATCTGCATTAAATTGCAGTTATTAAGATGGCCTCTCATTATGGAGCAAACAATTTCTTGCTCAACTGCGTCAGGAAAGCAAGGCTTGCGGGTAACTTCTAGCGCTTGGTCAAATTCGCCTTTTCTTGTATGGGCTCTAGCCAGAGCTTCAAAAAATCGCATCGGTATCCGAGAAGAGCATGCCACTTGGCCTATTGTTTTTTTGGCATTTGCCGCATCATCTTGCTGGAGATAAGCTTCAGCAACCCTGACAAAAAAAGCATCTTTTTCATCAGAGCGATAGCGTTCTTTTCTATAAGCCATCAAAGGGCGTCCTTTTCTATAAGCCTCTAAAGCCTTATCCAAACAGCCAAGCGTTAAATACCCCTCTGCCAATAGAGGATAAAATTTGTTGCCCTCTAGCGAGCTTTTCCCAAGCAACCTCGCCATCTCTTTATCGAGATCAGCTTCTGTAGCCGACGGTGAGTACGCTGCAGATTTGGCCTTAAAGCGTTCAAACTGCGCATCCTGGCTTAGGGAAGTAGCGTAGCACGATTTATGAAAATGGCTTTCCTGAACGTGGAATTGGCCTCCCCTATCGTAGAAGAAAGTCGCCAACCACCCGAAAGCTTCCTGCAGATCTCTGCAAAGATAAAAACCTTGTGTTTTCAAATAGTGCGCATCACAACGGCGCGATAATATGCCGACGAAAATTATGCTGGCTAAGCGGTAAGTGGTCTTAACTACAGCTGCCCAAAGAGCTTTGGGAATGGCGATGATCTTCCTTCCAAGCCACCCTATAGGATTGAATTTAGAGCTAGAGCTAAACTCTTTAAAGGTGACATCGCCATAGCTAAATTGAGAATGGCACTTAACATGCTTTTCAATCGCCTCTTCGCCTTTAAAAAGGGGGCTGCTAATTGCAGCTTTGAAGTAGTTGTTTTTCTCGATCTTCATATATATCACCATGAGTTTAATAATTTTATTATTATAATACTAAAGGTATAGTTGTGTGCTCTTGATCCATAAAGATTGGCAAAGGCTATCGAGGAGCCACAACTTGCTGACCCTTATATTTTCGCATGGGTAAGTTTTTATAGAATCCGTAAAAATCACGGATTACATCATTTTTTTTAATGAGTTAATGGAGTTCTTTCCATTTGATTACTAAAGTGGCTTCGGTGTCATTTTTTGAGAAATTTTCGAACATATGCATGCAGATGTTTTCAATAGACAGCACAGTTTTCAGCGCCTGGATGAATTTTATGGCTTCTAGGGCTACAGTGAGCAGAAGCTCACTGTAGCCCTAGGCGTTGTGTCCATTCTGCCTCTTTCAGGAAATGGCATTAAACTGCTACGGGTAAGTCTAAAAATATATTTATCTTTAAAGATTAATTTGTTATTGAGTCGGTATAAAGGGAGCGTGCTTTAGTCGAACCTACCCGTAAATTATATCTGCATGATTTGTCCGCTTTTAGAAAATTTATAGCCGCAAAGCATCTTGATATCATTTACGGATAGGTTCTCCTTTTATCGCCGCTAAAGTCTCTTAATAGCTGTTCATAACGTTGAATTTCAAAAATAAATTTATCTATTTGTTAGGAGGTTGCGATGTCTCTAACCGTAAAATCTATCGCGTCTTTGGCATTTCTAGTGGCCATTTCCAGCCTTTCTCTCAATGCGGAAGGCTACGGCTCTAGGCCCCACGGCAATGGAAAAGATAATAGTTTGGCTGCTGTGGCTAATTCGATTTCAGATCAAGAGCTCAATCGCCGCATCCATAAGCAAATCGACGATAGCTGGTATGCGCGCGGCTATAGAGACGTTAAAATTCACGCCAGCGATGGCACTGTGACTCTCAGTGGCTCGGTGGAAACGGAAAAAGACAAAAATGAGATTGAAAGCAGCATTCGCAATATTGAAGGTGTCAAAGCCTTGAACAGCAAGCGGCTGGTGGTCAAAAATGCTAACCCCAAGGAGCGCAGCACAGCGCGCGAGTTTCCTCAAGATCGATTTGCCACGCAAAAAGACGATCAGCTCAACCGAAAGATTAGAGACAATATCAGCAAGGGCTGGCTGTGGGATAGTCATAAAGACATTACTCTACAGACATCTAACGGCATAGTTACAGTTCTAGGCAATATTGACGATGCTAAAGCCGAAGAGAAGTTGATTGGCGAAATCAAAAAGATTGAAGGCGTCAAATCCGTTATCAGCAATCTGCGCATCCAGAATAAAAATTATAAATGGTAATAATCCTAACTAATGGGAGGTGTCTATGAATAAAGACTTACTATCAGGTCAGTGGAAAGAAATTAAGGGCAAAATTAAAGAAGCTTGGGGAAAGCTCACAGATGATGATCTCACAGAGATCAATGGCAAGCGCGAGGCGCTCCTTGGCAAGCTTCAAAAGTATTATGGCTATTCTAAAGAAAGAGCCGAAGAGGAATTTTCAAAGTTTGAGCAGAAATGCTCTAGCTCCTGCGGCTGTGAAAAGAGTGCCAAGTCTCACGAAAAACATGATTTGAAGCACTAATAGCCATCGCTAGGGTGTTCACAGAGTGCATACAACATGCCTTTGGTGAGCACCCACTGGAAAGAAATAATCTTGAGAGGTGCAGCATGCGAGCGATGTGGAAAGGGACGATTAGCTTTGGGTTGGTCAACATACCCGTTCAAATGTACTCAGCGGTCGAACCGCGCGAAATTTCCTTTTCCCTACTTCACAAAAAGGATTTATCACCAATTCGCTATGCCAAAATCTGCAAACTCGAAGAAAAGGAAATTCCTTACCATGAGCTTGCCAAGGCCTACGAGTATGAGCCTGGCCAATATGTGCTCATGGACGATGACGATTTTAAGAAAGCTGATCTGCAGGCGTCAAAGTCGATAGAAATTGTTAGCTTTGTCGACTTGGAGGAAATCGATACGATTTACTACTCAAAGCCCTATTTTTTAGAGCCAGACAAAAACTCCTCCGTAGCCTACAGCCTTTTGCGCGAGGCCTTGATGCAGTCAAAGAAAGCCGGCCTTGCTAGGTATAACCTACGAAACCATCAGCATTTAGCCGTTGTCAGCGTCTATCAAGGTATTTTGATTCTCAATGAGCTGCGCTACTACTCTGAGGTGCGTGTCTATGAGGATCTCAAGATCCCTCCAAAAGCTAAATTTTCGAGCAAGGAGCTAGCCATCGCTATTCAGCTAATTGAACAGCAAGTTGAGCCCTTTGATGCAAAGCAGTACACAGACCACTATGCCGAAGAGTTGAAGGGGATCATCAGGAGAAAAGCTAAGGGGCAGCAAGGGGTGAAAGTTGCCAAAGCCAAAGAAACTAAGCCCACAAAAGTTCACGACATCATGGCTTTGCTCAAGGCCAGCTTAGAGGCGCCAGCTAAAGCTGCCCCTAAGAAGAAAAGCTCAGCAGCCCCTATCCCTAAAAAGCGCAAGGCGGGCTAACCTGCGATGGCGCTGGAAAAATATCGCCAAAAGCGCTCATTTTCAAACACTGCCGAGCCTGAGGGCAAGCAGCGCCGCAGGCAAACAAAAGCGCCAGCTCAATTTTGCATACAGAAGCATGCTGCTAGCCATCTGCATTATGACTTTAGGCTTGAGTATCGAGGGGTTTTGCTCAGCTGGGCAATACCTAAGGGATTGTCATCTGACCCTAAAGATAAAAGGCTGGCCGTTAGAGTTGAAGATCATCCCAACGAGTATCAGTATTTTGA
>JAVBSF010000293.1:0-3980 GCA_031556925.1 Pararhizobium sp. | reverse complement strand
AAATGAAAGAAATTGTCTTCTGCACCCACAGGCTCTAACTGGAGCAGGCTGGCAAAGATTGTCGCAACGGAGTGTTCCAATCCGGGCCGGGGAGCAACGTACTGCTTTTGAGATGATGGCAGCATGGGGGCAGGCAGCGCTTTCCGATCCACTTTGCCGTTGGGCGAAAGCGGCATGTGGTCCAGCCACATGAAGCAGGTTGGGATCATGGGTTCTGGTAATCTGGCCTTCAGGTGCTGTCGTAAGAATGCTTCAGGGTTCTGGACCTGATCTCCTACTACATAGGCAACTAACTGTAACTGACCTCGATGGTCATCACAGGCCACAACCAGCGCCTGCCCGATTAGCGGGCATTCGAGTAACGCCGATTCGACCTCGCCCGTTTCAATACGCAAGCCTCGTAGTTTTACCTGATGATCAATTCTCCCCAGGTATTCAAGTTCCCAGGTCGCGTTCCAGCGCACAAGATCACCGGTTTTGTACATCTGCGTTCCATGGCAGAACGGATTAGGAACGAAGCTTTCTGCGGTGAGGTGCGGTTTCTTCAGATAACCTCGGGCGAGCCCCGTCCCAGCGATGTAAAGCTCCCCCACGGCACCCTGTGGCACCAGGTGATGATATTCATCAAGAACATAAAGCTGCATGTTGCGTACAGCACGCCCCAGAGGCACGCTCTTCTGGTAGGTATGCAAATCGCTCGACAGCACGTGAAACACGTCCACATCACTGCATTCGGTGGGGCCATAGCTATTAATAAATTGCGGCCGGGGTTCCGGCATTTGCATCAATTTTGCTATCTGGATGGGTTCGCCACCAAGCATCACGCGACGCAAACTGCACAACTGCTGACCCTGATCGGCCTCTATGAGTGTGTAGAAGGCGCTGGGGGTACAGTTGATGAAATTGATTGCTTCGCGTTGCACTTGTTGCAGGATCGCTATTGGGTCAAATGGCTCGGCTGCAAGATGCAGAACGCCACCTCTGATCAACGGGCCGAAAATGTTCTTTTGTGTGAGGTCGAAACTATGTGAACTCACCAGCAATACGGCATCATCAGCGCATATTCCAACGTCATTCACAAACCAGTGCAGCAAATTATTGAACCCGCGCTGCCGGACCATTACCCCCTTTGGCTGCCCCGTTGTCCCCGAGGTGTAGATAACATAGGCAAGATGGTCCGCTTCCAGTCTTTTCCGGGAAAAGCGGCCTTCTTCAGCGGCGATGCGTGATCCCGCTGCATCAAGCAGAACACGATAAGCGGGGCTGTCCGGAAGACGTCCGGCAATCCCGGACAGGGTAATGAGTATCCTGGCATCGGAATCTGCGAGCATATAACTGATGCGCTCGACCGGATAGCTCGGGTCTATGGGAACATAGGCCCCGCCTGCTTTGATAATTGCCAGCAGACTCACCACCATATCGAGAGAACGGGGGAGACAGACTCCCACAAGGACATCTGGCCCGACGCCCAACGTATGCAGATATGCGGCAAGCTGGCCTGCCCGTGCATCAAGCTCAGCATAGCTGAGTACAGTGCCATCAATGCACAACGCGGGTGCCTGCGGTGTAAGTACCACCTGGGCTTCGAATAGTGCTGCGATGGATTGGTCAGGTTCGACATCGATGTGTGCAGAGTGAAGAAGGGTCCAGGTTTCCTCTGCACTTAACATCGGAAGGTCAGAGATCCTGACCGAAGGATCGTGTGTGACCGCAGCCAAAATGTTTCCGAGATGGTTCGCGAAACGTTCGGCAGTGCTGCTATCCCAGAGATCGGCCGCGAACTCAAGAGTGCCAGAGATGCCGTTTGTGGCATCCACCAGTTCCAGGGAGAGATCAAACTTAGCGGTAGCGGAATACCCGTCCTGAGCCTCCAGCCTTAGCTCAGGCATGGAAAGCGCTTCCTGCTCAGGGTGCAGGGCAAACATAACCTGGAAAATCGCCTGCCGGGAGCGGTCACGTAAGGGTTGCAACATCCCGACAAGCTGATCGAAAGGCAGATCCTGGTGCGTATAGGCTCCCAGCGCTATCTGGCGTACACGCTGCAACAAGAGTGAAAACGAAGGGTCATCCGTCAGATCTGTTCGTAACGCGAGCGTATTGGCAAAGAACCCGATCATGGCTTCTGTTTCGGGTTGATGGCGACCAGCGGCAGGGGTACCGACGACGATGTCGCGCTGGCCACTCCAGCGGCTGAGAACAACATTGAAGGCAGCGAGTAATACCATGAACAGAGTGGCACCGGCGTTCTGCGCAAGGTTTCGTAAGGCCAGCGATGTATCAACCGTGAGCGAGAATGGTACTCGTGCGCCTTGGTAACTGGCTACGGTGGGACGTGGCCGGTCGGTGGGTAAATCCAATGTCCGGGGGGCATCAAAGAGTTGTGTTCGCCACCAGTTTGCCAAATCCCCGAGTCGTTTCGCATCCAGCGATTCCCGTTGCCAGTGCGCATAATCCGTGAATTGCAATGCCAGAGGTGGCAACGGCGAGGGCTGCCCTTGCGTGAATGCCGTGTATAACCTGCAAAGCTCCTGACCCATGACCTGCATCGACCATCCATCAGATACAGCATGGTGGATCGCCACGGACAAACAATGGTCATCAGGTGTAAGGCTGAATAGCGTGAAATGGCAAAGCGGGCCTTTCTCAAGGTCGAAAGTGAGGTTGGAATGCTCTGCCAGACGGACGGGCAATTCGTTTTCGCACACCTTGCGCGTTTCAATTATGACCGCCGACGTCTGCCGGATGATTTGTACACCAGAGCCGTTTTGTTCGATGAAGTGAGCGCGCAGTACATCATGGCGTCGAACGATTTCCTCCAGTGCCCTGGCCAAAGCCACCCGATCTAATCCTCCCCGCATGCGCAGGTGCCAGGACATGGTGTAGGTTGCTGTTCCGGGGCTCAGCCGTTCAAAGAACCATAATCGCTCCTGACCGTATGACATGACTGGGGGGGCATCAGTCGGCCGAGGCATGATTTGTTCTGATAATTTGCCTTCACTCGCCAGTACCCCATCGATGTGTCTGGCTAGTGCCCGAACTGTCGATTCCCTGAAAACCAGGTCTATTGGCAGACTTACGCCAATACGTGCCCGGAGCCGGGATAAAGCTTGCATGGCGAGCAGTGAGTTACCGCCTATGCTGAAGAAATTGTCCATTGCGTTGACGCTATCGTGTTTGAGCACAGCAGCGAAGATCTCAGCCACAAGGCTCTCGCTACCGACTTCGGCACGTTCTTTCCCGGCTGTGTCAGATATTGTTTGGCTGGTGGTCGCCAGCAGGTGGCGATCTATTTTCCCGGTTGGCGTGCGGGGCATGTTATCAAGGGCAATGAAGACCCCAGGAATCATGTATGCAGGTAACCTGGATGCAACATGCTGCTTTAGTCGGGCCGGGATATCCCCTGCCAGGACGCCGGGACGCAGGGTAACGAAGGCAACCAGCTGTTTACGCCAGGCATCAAGCTCCTGCAACACAACGGCAGCCTGGACGACATCCTGATGGGTGGCAATGGCAGCGTCCACCTCGCCCGGTTCGATACGATAACCCCGGAGATTAATCTGACTGTCGATGCGCCCAAGGTAAAGTAAGTCGCCCCCGGCAAGCCGGACGACACGATCACCCGTACGAAATACGCGTTGTGCTTCGTCGGGTATCCTGACGAAACGCTCTTCCATGAGTTCCGGCTGGTTGAGATAGCCTGTACTCAGGCAATCGCCCATGATGCACAGCTCTCCTGCGGTGCCCTCGGGTACTGGTTTCATTTTCTCATCGACAATCAACAACCTGGTCCCTTCGAGCGGTTGACCGATTGGTGCGTACAGGCAAGTTGCAAATGCCGGTGAAACAGGCGTACTGGTCTCTGTGATCGCCTGCCAGGAGGTGATATCTGCGCAGGATTCCGTCAGGCCGTACTGATTAAACAGTTGAGCATGGTGCGCAGAACGATGAAACCGGGTGCAAAGGTCCAGCGGCAGAGGTTC
>JAVBSF010000091.1:0-4629 GCA_031556925.1 Pararhizobium sp. | reverse complement strand
GCCGGCCAGTCGCCGACCGATATCGCCGCGCGCGCCGTGCAGGCCGCGAAGCTCGGCGGCCATGACGTCGTCATTCTCGACACCGCCGGCCGCACGCATATCGACGAGCCGCTGATGATCGAGATGGCCGAGATCAAGCGCAAGGCCAATCCGCACGAGATCCTGCTTGTTGCCGACGCCCTGACCGGTCAGGACGCCGTCCACCTCGCGCGCAAGTTCGACGATCGCGTCGGCATCACCGGTCTCGTGCTGACCCGCATGGACGGCGATGGCCGTGGCGGTGCAGCGCTTTCGATGCGCGCCGTCACTGGAAAGCCGATCAAGCTGATCGGTGTCGGCGACAAGATGTCGGAGATGGCGGACTTCCATCCCCGCCGCGTCGCCGACCGTATCCTCGGCATGGGCGACATCGTCTCGCTGGTCGAGAAGGCCGCTGAAAACATCGACGCCGAGAAGGCGGCGGCCATGGCCGCCAAGATGAAGAGCGGCAAGTTCGACCTGAACGACCTCGCCGATCAGCTGCGCCAGATGCAGAAGATGGGCGGCATGGGCGGCATCATGGGCCTGATGCCGGGCATGTCCGGCATGAAGGACAAGATGGCCGCCGCCGGTCTCGACGACAAGCTTTTCGGTCGCCAACTCGCCATCATCTCCTCGATGACCAAGGCAGAGCGCGCCAATCCCGATATCCTCAAGCACTCCCGCAAGAAGCGCATCGCGGCCGGTTCCGGTACCGATGCGGCCGACATCAACAAGCTCCTGAAAATGCACCGCCAGATGGCCGACATGATGAAAATGATGGGCGGCAAGAAGGGCGGCGGCATGATGAAGCAGATGATGGGCGGCCTGGCCGGCAAGATGGGTCTTAGTGGCCTAGGGGGCGGAATGGGTGGCATGCCCGATCTATCGAAGATGGACGCCAAGCAGCTTGAAGCCCTGCAGAAGCAGGCGGAAGCTGTCGGTATCAAGCCGGGCAGCATGCCCGGCCTTGGTGGTGGGGGATTGCCCGGCCTCGGCAAGCTGCCGGGTCTGGGTGGCGGCGGTTTCCCGGGTCTGCCCGGCCTGCCGAAGAAGAAGTAAGGGCGGGGAAACAGAATGATTGATCCTGCTGTGAAACAGGAACTCTCGGGCTACCGGCAGTCAATCGACAATATCGATGCCGCGCTGGTCCATATGCTGGCCGAACGGTTTCGCTGCACCCAGGCAGTGGGCGTCCTGAAGGCCAAATACAGTTTGCCGCCGGCTGATCCGGCGCGCGAGGAATACCAGATCGAACGCCTTCGCCATCTCGCGAAGGATGCCAATCTGGACCCGGATTTCGCCGAGAAGTTCCTGAACTTCATCATCAAGGAAGTCATCCGGCATCATGAAGCAATCGCCGCCGATCTCAAGGATTGACGGAAATACTGAAAATCAGACCGCTCGCAGAGCGGTTACGAAACTATCTCAAGGAGTACATGACATGGCACTGAAAATTCGTCTCGCCCGCGGTGGTTCCAAGAAGCGCCCGTTCTACCAGATCGTCGTTGCCGACGTCCGCAGCCCGCGTGATGGCCGCTTCATCGAGAAGGTCGGTTCCTGGAACCCGATGCTCGCCAAGGACGACGCAAAGCGCGTTGAGCTGAACAACGAACGCATCCAGCATTGGCTGTCGAACGGCGCCCTGCCGACCGACCGCGTTCTGCGCTTCCTCAACGAAGCCGGCCTTGCAAAGCGCGACACCCGCTCGAACCCGACCAAGGGCCTGCCGGGCAAGAAGGCTCAGGAGCGCGCTGCTGAAGCCAAGCAGAAGGCTGAAGACGCCGCTGCTGCTGCCGCTGAATAAGCGTCACGCACAACAGCTAAATCAGACGGGCGGCGTTTTCATGCCGCCCGTTTTCGTTTATTGGCATGGCAGATTTCTGGAAGGCTGAAGACGCATGAGCAAACTCGAAAATCCCGTTCTTATGGGAACCATCGGCGCGGCCCAAGGCCTGCGCGGTGAAGTGCGCGTCAAATCCTTTGCGGCCGAGCCGACCGCGATCGGCGACTACGGCAACCTCTACAGCGAGGATGGCCGCATCTTCGAAGTGCTGGAAGTGCGCGAAGCCAAGAATGTCGTGATCGTCCGCTTTCGCGGCATCAACGACCGCAATGCCGCCGAAGCCCTGAACGGGCTTGAACTCTTCATCGAGCGCGACAACCTGCCGGACGACGATCTCGACGAGGACGAATTTTTCTATGCCGATCTGGAAGGCCTTGAGGCCCGGGATGCCGAAGGCAAAAGCTACGGCACGGTGACCGGCGTTTTCGATTTCGGCGCAGGCGACCTTCTGGAACTCAAGGGTCCGGGCCGTCGTCCGGTGTTGATCCCCTTCTCCGAATGGTCTGTGCTGGAAATCGATCTGGAAGCCGGCACGATGCTGGTCGATCCGCTCGCGGCCGGCCTTGTCGATGACAAGGACGAAGATCCCGCCGCCCAGTTCCGCCCTAAGTCGAAGTAAGGCTGCGCGATGAGTTTTCGCGCGACAGTTCTGACGCTCTATCCCGAAATGTTTCCGGGGCATCTCGGCCACTCGCTCTCCGGCAAAGCGCTGGAGCGTGGGCAATGGGCTGTCGATGCCGTCCAGATCCGCGATTTTGCCGAAGACAAGCACCGCACGGTCGATGATACGCCCGCTGGCGGCGGCGCCGGCATGGTGCTGAAGCCGGATGTGCTGGCGCGCGCTATCGACCATGTCTCTGATGGCGATAAACGCCCCCGCCTGCTGATGAGCCCGCGCGGCCGACCTTTGACGCAGGAGCGCGTGCGCCAACTCGCCAATGGCCCCGGCGTAATCATCGTCTGCGGCCGCTTCGAGGGTGTCGACCAGCGGGTGATCGATGGTCGCCAGCTGGAAGAGGTGTCGATCGGCGACTACATCCTCTCAGGCGGTGAGCCGGCGGCGATGATCCTGCTCGATGCCATCGTGCGCATCTTGCCGGGCGTCATGGGCAACGCGCTCTCCGGCGTGCATGAAAGCTTCGAAGGTGGTTTGCTGGAGCACCCGCACTACACCCGGCCGCAGGTTTTCGAAGGCGCGGAAATTCCGACGGTGCTGACCTCGGGCAATCACGGCGCGATCGAAAAATGGCGCCGGGCGGAAGCCGAGAAGCTGACCGCCGAGCGGCGGCCGGACTTGCTTCCTCAGCCAGTCACGAAATAATAGACCGCCAGCAGCAGCCCGACGGCAACGACGAAGCTTCTGATGATGATCAGCGGCACGCGGCGGGCAAACCACACGCCGGCATAGCCGCCAAGCGCCCCGCCGGGGATCATCACGGCGGCATGCAGCCATCCCACGACATTGCCGCTGGCAAAGACGACGATGGCGATCCCCGCGATTACCATAGCGAGGAAATTCTTAAGCGCATTGACGCGGTGATAATCGCCGCCGGTGGAGAGACCGAGCACGGCAAGCATCATGATGCCCATGCCGGCGCCGAAGAAGCCGCCATAGATCGAGGTCACGAACTGCCCGATCTTGCCGCCCCAGCCAATCGGCACGCCTTCGAGATTGCGGGTCGGACGCAGGAAGGGGCCGGCAGCGAAAATCGCGGTCGCCGCGATCAGCAGCCACGGCACCATGGCGCGGAAGGAGGGATTGGAGAGCGAGAGCAGGATCAGCGCCCCCACCAGCCCGCCAATGGCAGAGATGATGCCGAGCATGACCGCTTCGCGGCCATCCTTGCGGATTTCCTTGAGATAAGCGAGCGCGGAGGTGACATAGCCCGGAAACTGCACGATCGAGGACGTCGCGTTGGCGACGATCGGCGGAAGCCCCGCCAAGGTCATGGCGCCAAAGGTCAGGAACGTGCCGCCGCCGGCAATGGCATTGACGGCGCTGGATAGAAAGCCGGCCAGGAACAGCAGGATGGCGGTGGTTATTGTCATGGGCTCCTCCCCGAGCTAAATCACGGCATATCCCGGCGAAATCGTCGCGACAAGGCATGAAACCGGCAATGGTCTTGCCCTCCGCAGGAGAAAATCGCGGCCGAGGGGGTGACAAATCCCTGTATTTGAGGTATTCGCGCGGCCGGTTCGGGAAAATCCCGTCTACCGGAAACCAAAGAATAGTGAATTCGCTCCTGCCTCTTCACCGGAAGAAGCAACACTTGGCGGCATGACCAATAAGTCAGAATGAGCGCTCTGGCTGTTTTAGAAGAACTTGAGAAGGTAAGACCATGAACATCATTCAGCAGCTCGAGGCCGAACAGGCCGCCAAGATCGAAGCCAAGCGCACCCTGCCGGAATTCTCCGCTGGTGACACGCTGCGCGTCAACGTTCGCGTTACGGAAGGCAACCGTACCCGCGTGCAGGCCTATGAAGGCGTTTGCATCGCCCGTTCCGGCGGCGGCATCAACGAAAGCTTCACCGTTCGCAAGATCTCCTACGGCGAAGGCGTAGAGCGCGTATTCCCGGTTTACTCGCCGCTCGTCGAAAGCGTCGAAGTCGTTCGCCGCGGTAAGGTCCGTCGCGCCAAGCTCTACTACCTGCGCGATCGTCGCGGCAAGTCGGCCCGTATCGCCGAGCGCCAGGACAAGAACGCCGGCAAGGGCAAGAAGGGCGCGCCGGTCGCCGCTGAGTGACCCGCATCCTTCGCTAAACGG
>JAVBSF010000523.1:0-11224 GCA_031556925.1 Pararhizobium sp. | reverse complement strand
TTTGCCACGCGAGAGAACGCGCAGCACGTCGAGCGCCATCACGTTACCGGAACCCTCCCATATCGCATTGACCGGCGCTTCACGATAATGCCGCGCAATCGGCCGTTCCTCGACGTAACCGCTGCCGCCGAGGCACTCCATGGCCTCGGAGATCAGGCCCGGCGCGATCTTGCAGACCCAGTATTTGGCAACCGGGGTCATGATGCGGGCATAGGCCGCATCCTCGGCGCTGTCGCGGGCCCGGTCGAAGGCTTCGGCGAGACGGAAGGAAAGCGCCGTGGCGGCGGCGACATCGAGCGCCATGTCCGCCAGCACCCGCGTCATCATCGGCTGGGCGACCAGGGCCGTGCCCGAAACCTTGCGGCCGCGGCAGTGGTGAACAGCCTCGGCCAGCGAGGCGCGCATCATGCCGGCGGAAGCGAGCGCGCAATCGAGCCGCGTCAGCGTCACCATGTCGAGGATGGTGCGGATACCGGCATCCGGGGTTCCCAGCAGGAAACCGAAGGTTTCGAAAAACTCGACTTCCGACGAGGCGTTCGAGCGGTTGCCGAGCTTGTCCTTCAGGCGCTGGAAGCGCAGGCCGTTGGCCGAACCGTCTTCGAGCAGGCGCGGCACGAGAAAACATCCCAGACCCTCGCGCGTCTGCGCCAGCATCACGAAGGCATCGCTCATCGGCGCCGACATGAACCATTTGTGGCCGGAAAGGCGATAGATGCCCTCGCCCACTCGCTCGGCGGTCGAGGTGTTGGCGCGCACATCCGTACCGCCCTGCTTTTCCGTCATGCCCATGCCGATGGTGACGGAGGATTTCTGCATCCACGGGCGGTTGGTCGAATCGTATTTGCGCGACAGGATCTTGGGTGCCCACTCCTTCTGCACGGCCGGCGACGCCGTGATCGCCGCGACGGAGGCGCTGGTCATCGTCAGCGGGCAGAGATGGCCGCATTCGAGCTGCGCCGTCAGGTAGAAGCGCATGGCGCGCGCCTTGTGGGAGCGGCCCTGCTCGTCGGCGATATTTTCCCAGGCCGACGCATGCAGGCCCGATGTCATCGAGCGCCGCATCAGCGCGTGCCATGCCGGATGAAACTCGACGACATCGAGACGCTCGCCACGCGGACCGTGGGTTCGGAGCTTCGGCGTGCCTTCATTGGCCATGCGCGCCAGATCCTGCGCCTCGGGCGAGGTCACGTAACGCCCGATCGCCTCGAATTCGTCACGCAACAGGCGCGGCATCGCGGAGGCGATATCCACCGCCAGCGGATCGGAGCGGAAGGCGTTGATACCGGACCAGAGCTTCGGCTGGTTCAGTTCGGCAAGTTTTTGGTCGGTCCGGTTTAGAGTCATGCCGGGTTTCTAGCCCAACTTCACGCCGTTAGAAACAGCGCCGAAAGCCGATATCCTCCCTTCGCGCAACTATTTGCGCCCCTTGTCGAAAAAGGCCGGCAAAAGCGGGGGAATGGCGCGAGAATATCCGCCTGCCGGCCTTGCCGCTCCATGACGCAGCCATTATAGACCCCACATCTTCACTACATGAGGCGGATCCACATGGATTTCTTTCCGCATCGCCACCTGCTGGGCATCAAAGGCCTCAATGAGCAGGATATCACCCTCCTGCTCGATCGTGCCGACGAAGCCGTCAAGATTTCCCGCCAGCGGGAGAAAAAGACTTCGACGCTGCGCGGCCTGACCCAGATCAACCTGTTTTTCGAAGCATCGACCCGAACCCAATCCTCGTTCGAACTCGCCGGAAAACGGCTTGGCGCCGACGTCATGAATATGTCGGTCGGCAATTCCTCGGTGAAAAAGGGCGAAACGCTGATCGATACGGCGATGACGCTCAACGCCATGCATCCCGACGTGCTCGTGGTGCGCCACTCCTCGGCAGGCGCAGCAGCGCTTCTGGCGCAGAAGGTTTCCTGCTCCGTCGTCAACGCCGGCGACGGCCAGCACGAGCATCCGACGCAGGCCCTGCTCGATGCGCTCACCATCCGCCGCGCCAAGGGCAAGCTGTCGCGCATCATCGTCGCCATCTGCGGCGACGTGCTGCATTCACGCGTCGCCCGCTCGAATATCCTGCTGCTCAACCAGATGGGTGCGCGGGTGCGGGTCGTGGCCCCCGCGACGCTGCTTCCCTCCGGCATCGCCGATATGAGCGTCGAGGTCTATCACTCGATGGAGGAAGGCCTGAAGGACGCCGATGTCGTGATGATGCTGCGGCTGCAGCGCGAGCGCATGGCTGGCGCCTTCGTGCCCTCGGTGCGCGAATATTTCCGCTATTACGGGCTGGATGCCGAGAAGCTGAAAGCGGCCAAGGAAGATGCGCTCGTCATGCATCCCGGCCCGATGAACCGCGGCGTCGAAATCGCCTCCGAAATCGCCGACGGGCCGCAGAGCGTGATCGAGCAGCAGGTGGAAATGGGTGTGGCGGTGCGCATGGCCGTCATGGAAACGCTGCTTCTCTCGCAAAATCCCCGACTTTCCGAAGAAGGAGGGCCGCGCGCATGAGCCAGTCCATCGTTCTCACCAATGTCCGCATTATCGACCCCTCCCGCGATCTCGACGAGGTCGGCGCCATCGTCGTCAAGGATGGCCTGATCGTCGCAGCCGGCAGGGATGCCAACGGCCAGGGCGCGCCGGAAGGCGCCGAGACCAGGAACTGCAACGGCCTCGTCGCCGTTCCTGGCCTTGTCGATGCCCGCGTCTTCGTCGGCGAGCCCGGCGCCGAACACCGCGAAACGATCGAATCGGCATCGCGCGCCGCCGCCGTCGGCGGCATCACCTCCTTCATCGCCATGCCGGATACCGATCCGGTCATCGACGACATCGCACTCGTGGAATTCATGCAGAAGACCGCGCGCGACAAGGCGATCGTCAACGTCTATCCGGCCGCGGCCTTGACCAAGGGGCTCGAAGGCGCGGAAATGACCGAATTCGGCCTGCTGCGCGAAGCCGGGGCCGTCTGCTTCACCAATGGCCGCCACGCGCTGCACGATACGCTCGTCCTGCGCCGCGCCATGACCTATGCGCGTGAATTCGGCGCGGTCATCTCGCTCGAAACGCGCGACAGATATCTCGGCGCCGGCGGCGTCATGAACGAAGGCCTGCTGGCGAGCTGGCTCGGCCTTTCCGGCATTCCCCGCGAAGCCGAGATCATTCCGCTTGAGCGTGACCTGCGGGTCGCCGGGCTGACCAGAGGGGCCTATCACGCCGCCAAGATTTCCGTGCCGGAATCGGCCGAAGCCATCGAGGCCGCCCGTGCCCGCGGCGCCAACGTCACCTGCGGCATCTCGATCAACAATCTGACGCTGAACGAAAACGACATCGGCGAATACCGCACCTTCTTCAAGCTCTCGCCGCCGCTCAGGGGCGAAGACGATCGCGTGAAGATGGTCGAGGCGCTGGCCAAAGGCACGATCGACATCATCGTCTCCTCGCACGATCCGCAGGACGTCGACACCAAGCGGCTGCCCTTCGCCGATGCGGCCGATGGCGCGGTCGGGCTGGAAACGCTGCTGGCGGCAGCGCTCAGGCTTTATCATGACGGTTCGGTGCCGCTGATGCGCCTGATCGATGCGCTTTCCACCCGCCCTGCCTCGATCTTCGGCCTCGAGGCCGGCACGCTGAAGCCGGGCGCGAAGGCGGATATCGCGCTGATCGATCTGGAAGAGCCGTGGATCTTCTCCAAGGATGCGATCGTCTCGCGTTCCAAGAACACGCCTTTCGAAAATGCCCGCTTTACCGGCCGGGTCGTTCAAACCTATGTTGCGGGAAAACGGGTTCACGCCCTTTGAGGCGTGACGGCGGGAGGACATGGTGGAAAGCAACTTCTGGCAACTGAGCCCGGCGATCGCGGCCGTCAGCGCCGTTCTGGGCTACCTGCTCGGCTCCATACCCTTCGGCCTGATCCTGACCCGCATGGCGGGCCTTGGCGATGTGCGCAAGATCGGCTCCGGCAATATCGGCGCCACCAATGTTCTGCGGACCGGCAACAAAAAACTCGCTGCGGCGACGCTGTTGCTCGATGCCCTGAAGGGAACGGCCGCGGCGCTGGCCGCCACATACCTCTTCGGAACCGATGCGGCTGTTGTCGCGGGTTTTGCCGCCTTCCTCGGCCATCTCTTTCCGGTCTGGCTCGGCTTCAAGGGTGGCAAGGGCATCGCCACCTATATCGGCGTGCTGCTCGGGGTTGCGCCGCTGATGGTTCTGATCTTCGGCGTCGTCTGGCTTTCGGTCGCGAAGTTGAGCCGCTATTCGTCGCTTTCCGCGCTGGTTGCAACCCTGGTGGTTCCGGTTGTATCCTTCGCCATGGGGGATACGAAACCGGCGCTCCTCTTCGCCGTCATGACGGTCATCACCTGGATCAAGCACAAGGCGAACATCCAGCGGCTCTTGGCGGGAACGGAAAGCCGGATCGGAGACAAGGGATAGGGGCAAGCATGTCTGATGTCGGCGCGAAGCGAACGGGAATTGCGCTGACGGAACGACAAAGGCTCTCCTGGCTGCGGCTGATCCGCAGCGACAATGTCGGCCCTGCGACCTTTCGCGATCTCATCAACCATTTCGGAACCGCCGAAACGGCGCTGGAAATGCTGCCGGAGCTTTCGCGCCGCGGCGGCGCGGCCCGCGCCATTCGCGTGGCGACGATGGCGGAGGCCGAGCGCGAATTGCAGACGGCGGCGCGGCTTGGCGCGCGCTTCGTCGGCATGGGCGAGCCGGATTATCCTTCTTCCCTGCGCCAGATCGAGGGCGCGCCGCCGCTTCTTGCCGTCAAGGGCCGCCCACAGACGGCGGCCATGCCGGCGCTCGGGATCGTCGGTTCCCGCAACGCTTCCGTCAGCGGCGCGAAATTCGCGGGCATGATGGCCCGGCAGGTCGGCAATGCCGGTTATGCCGTGATTTCCGGCCTTGCCCGCGGCATCGATACCGCCGCCCACCGCGCCAGCCTCGAAACCGGCACGATCACGGCGCTGGCCGGCGGGCTCGATCGACCCTACCCGCCGGAAAATGTCAGGCTGCTTGACGAAATCATCGCCAATAACGGTCTTGCCATCACCGAAATGCCGTTCGGCTGGGAGCCGCGCGCACGGGATTTTCCGCGCAGGAACCGGCTGATTGCCGGTGTCGGCCTCGGGCTTCTGGTGGTCGAGGCCGCCCATCGCTCGGGCTCGCTGATAACGGCGCGCTACGCGGCGGATTTCGGACGTCTCGTCTTTGCCGTGCCGGGCTCGCCGCTCGATCCACGCTGCCACGGCACCAATCATCTCATCAAGGAAGGCGCGATGGTGACGACGGAGGCGGACGACATCCTGCAGGCGCTCGCCCCCATCAGCCGGATCGATCTTTTCACCGCGACGGCGGCACACGAACCCGAGGAAACCGACTCTTTGCCGATCGTTCCGCCCAGCGAAAACGATCGCGCCGCCATCGTCGATGCCTTGGGGCCGACGCCGGTGGAGATCGACGATCTCATCCGCCATACGGGCATGCCGCCGGCCATGGTTTATCTCGTTCTGCTGGAGCTAGATCTTGCGGGGCGACTTCACCGCCAGCCAGGCGGCCTCGTGTCCATCGATCTCGTCATATAGGCCGGCGCGGCGGCGCGAGACGATATCGCCGGCCTCCACCGCCGCCATTTCGATGAGATAAACCAGCATCTCTTCCCGCTGGCCGGCAGCGATCGTGCGCAATTCTGTCAGCAGGTGGCGGATATAACTGATGATGTCGGACGTTTCGTCGTCCAGGCCCTTTTCCCGTTTGGATGCAATCGGCATGCCTGACGCACTCTTTCCCCGCCCGTCGATGACCGGCAGATTGATCGGCAGCCGGGAACACGACCCGGTACACCGCGATTCTAGCCAAGTTCCTCATGACTCGGTACACTTCAGGAACGATAACGCAAATATCTATAATTGCAATATTGTAGTATATACCCATAGGTTGTATCGCGTTGTGCGTCGCTAATTTTCGACCGGGCACTTGACCCCGAACGAATCCCTGTCCATGTCGGGGCAGCTATATTTTCCAGCGCGCACTCCCCTTGTGGCGCGCCTATGAACGGTTGCTCTAAGAATATGACCAATGTCGTCGTCGTCGAATCGCCCGCCAAGGCAAAGACCATCAACAAATATCTGGGCCCCGGATATAAGGTGTTGGCCTCCTTCGGCCATGTGCGCGATCTTCCCGCCAAGGATGGCTCCGTCCTGCCGGACGAGGATTTCGCCATGTCGTGGGAAGTCGACAGCGCTTCCGCCAAGCGCGTCAACGATATCGGCGCGGCGCTGAAGGCCTCCGACGGCCTGATCCTCGCGACCGACCCGGATCGCGAAGGAGAAGCGATTTCCTGGCATGTGCTCGATCTCCTGAAGAAGAAGAAGCTGATCGGCGACAAGCCGGTGAAGCGCGTGGTTTTCAACGCCATCACCAAGAAGGCCGTTCTCGACGCGATGGCAAACCCGCGCGATATCGACGTGCCGCTGGTCGACGCCTATCTCGCCCGCCGCGCGCTGGATTATCTCGTCGGCTTCAATCTCTCGCCGGTTCTGTGGCGCAAGCTGCCGGGCGCCCGTTCCGCCGGTCGCGTGCAGTCGGTGGCGCTACGCCTCGTCTGCGATCGCGAGGGCGAAATCGAACGTTTCGTTTCGGAAGAATACTGGAATATCTCCGCGCTCCTGAAGACGCCGCGTGGCGACGAATTCGAGGCCCGGCTGGTTTCGGCGGATGGCAAGCGCCTGCAGGCGCGCTCCGTCGGCAACGGGGAGGAAGCCAATCGCCTGAAGACGCTGCTGGAAGGCGCAAGCTATGTCGTCGATACCGTCGAGGCAAAGCCGGTCAAGCGCAATCCCTCTCCGCCTTTCACCACCTCGACCTTGCAGCAGGCGGCCTCCTCGAAGCTCGGCTTCTCGGCCTCACGCACCATGCAGGTGGCGCAGAGGCTCTATGAAGGCATCGATCTCGGCGGCGAAACCGTCGGTCTGATCACCTACATGCGTACCGATGGCGTGCAGATGGCGCCGGAAGCCATCGATGCCGCGCGCGCGGCGATCGGCGAGCAGTTCGGCGCGCGCTATGTGCCGGAGAAGGCGCGGATCTATTCGACCAAGGCTAAGAACGCCCAGGAAGCCCACGAAGCCATCCGCCCGACGGACTTCAACCGGACGCCGGATCAGGTAAAGCGTTTTGTCGACGCCGATCAGCTGCGCCTCTACGACCTCATCTGGAAGCGCGGCATCGCCAGCCAGATGGCTTCGGCCGAAATCGAGCGCACCACGGTCGAAATCCTCGCCGACAATGGCGGCAAGACGGCCGGCCTGCGCGCCGTCGGCTCCGTCATCCGATTCGATGGCTTCATCGCCGCCTATACGGACCAGAAGGAAGACGGCGAGCAGAACGACGACGGTGAGGACGAAGGCCGCCTGCCCGAGATCAACGCCCGCGAAAAGCTGGCCAAGGAAAAGATCAACGCCAGCCAGCACTTCACCGAGCCGCCGCCGCGTTATTCGGAAGCGAGCCTGATCAAGAAGATGGAAGAGTTGGGCATTGGCCGCCCTTCCACCTATGCCGCGACGCTCGCGACGCTCCGCGACCGCGAATATGTGACCATCGACAAGCGCAAGCTGATCCCGGAAGCCAAGGGGCGTCTCGTCACAGCTTTTCTCGAAAGCTTCTTCGCCCGTTATGTCGAATATGATTTCACGGCTTCGCTCGAAGAAAAGCTCGACCAGATTTCGGCCGGCGAACTCAACTGGAAGGACGTTCTGCGCGACTTCTGGAAGGACTTCTTCGCCCAGATCGAAGACACCAAGGAACTGCGCGTCACCAACGTTCTCGACGCATTGAACGAGGAACTCGCGCCGCTGGTCTTCCCCAAGCGCGAGGACGGCAGCGATCCGCGCATCTGCCAGGTCTGCGGCACCGGCAAGCTGTCGCTCAAGCTCGGCAAATACGGCGCTTTCGTCGGCTGCTCCAACTATCCGGAATGCAACTTTACCCGCCAGCTGTCGTCCGACAGCAACGGCGACGAAGCAGCGGCCCTCAACGAGCCGCAGGCGCTTGGCAAGGATCCGCATACCGGCGAGGAAATCACCTTGCGTAGCGGCCGTTTCGGACCTTACGTCCAGCGCGGCGAAGGCAAGGACGCCAAGCGCTCCGGCCTGCCCAAAGGCTGGACGCCGGCAACCATCGACCATGAAAAGGCGGTCGCGCTACTCTCCCTGCCCCGCGATATCGGCGCGCATCCCGAAACCGGCAAGATGATCTCGTCCGGCCTCGGGCGTTATGGGCCGTTTATCCTCTGCGACGGGAAATACGCCAATCTCGACAGCATCGAGGATGTGTTCTCGATCGGTCTCAATCGGGCCGTTTCGGTGCTGGCCGACAAGCAGTCGAAGGCTGCTGCCGGGCGCGGTGCGGCTCAAGCGGCCTTGAAAGAACTCGGCGACCATCCCGAGGGTGGCGCGGTTACGGTTCGCGACGGGCGCTACGGTCCCTATGTCAACTGGGGCAAGATCAACGCCACCCTGCCTAAAGGCAAGGAGCCGTTGTCGGTAACGCTGGAAGAGGCGATCCCGCTTCTGGCAGAGCGTGCCGCCAAAAGCGGCGCGAAGCCGGCCAAGGCGAAGGCCGCCCCGAAGGCGAAGGCTGCCGCCAAGCCGTAGACGACGAAGACCGCCGCCGCGAAATCGGAAAAGCCCAAGGCCGCGGCCAAGAAGACGACGGCGACCAAAACCAAGGCCGCGCCGAAGGCCAGGAAAGGCTGATCGTGACACGACCTCCCCGCGACCGAAACGAACGACCGGCCAAATCGACGGTCCGGCTCGGCCGCGCCGCCAAAACTGTCGCCGCGCCGCAGGACAAGGATGTGATCATCCACGGCGCGGTGCCGCCGCGCGACGTATTGATGCGCTTCATCGCCGATTATCCTGATCGGGCGTCGAAACGCGAAATCGCCAAGGCTTTCGGCCTGAAGGGCGAGCATCGCGTCGAACTGAAGGCCCTTTTGCGCGAGCTTGAAGATGACGGGCTCGTCGAGAAGAAGCGCAATTCGCTTGTTCGCCCTGGCGCCCTGCCGCCGGTGACCGTTCTCGACATCACCACCCGCGACAAGGACGGCGAACTGATCGGTCGCCCGGCGGAATGGCCCGAGGATGCGGGCGTCGCGCCTGCCGTCTCCATCCGCCAGTCGACCGTCGCCAAGGCCAAGGGCAAGATGCCGGTCGGCGGGATCGGCGACCGCGTGCTGGCCAAGATATTCCCGGCCAAGGATCGCGGCGGCCCGGCCTATACGGCGCGCATCATCAAGATCCTCGACAAGCGCCGCAACAACAACGCTTCCATGGGCGTCGTGCGCCTGCTGTCGGACGGCGTTGCGCGGATCATGCCGATCGACAAGCGCGGTGAGGAATTGCAGGTCGAGACCGGCGGCCTTGGAGACGCGAAGGACGGCGATCTGGTCGAGGTCGAAGTCGCGCGCACCGGTCGCTTCGGGCTGCCGCGTGCAAAGGTAGTGTCCGTCGTCGGCTCGGTCGCCAGCGAGAAGGCGATCTCGATGATCGCCATCCACGCCCACGGCATCCCCTACATCTTCCCGGACAGTGTGATCCGCGAGGCCGACGCCGCAGGCCCGGCGACGATGGCGCATCGCGAGGACTGGCGCAGCCTGCCGCTGATCACCATCGATCCCGCCGACGCCAAGGACCACGACGACGCCGTCCATGCCGAACCCGATCCCTCGCCCGACAATCCCGACGGCGTGATCGTCACGGTGGCGATTGCCGACGTCTCCTGGTACGTGCGGCCGAAATCCCCCCTCGATGTCGAGGCGCTGAAGCGCGGCAACTCGGTCTATTTCCCTGATCGCGTCGTGCCGATGCTGCCGGAGCGAATCTCCAACGAGCTATGCTCGCTCAAGGAGAATGTCGACCGGCCGGCGCTTGCCGTGCGCATGCGCTTTTCGAAGGAAGGCCGTAAAGCCGGCCACACCTTCCACCGCATCATGATGAAGAGCGCCGCCAAGCTCTCCTATCAACAGGCGCAAGCGGCTATCGACGGCAAGCCCGACGACAAGACCGGGCCGCTGCTCGAGACCATCCTGAAGCCGCTCTGGCAGGCCTATGGCGTTCTGACGCGCGGGCGCGACCGCCGCCAGCCGCTCGAACTCAACATGCCCGAACGCAAGATCGTGCTAAAGCCGGACGGAACCGTCGATCGCGTCTTCGTTCCCGATCGCCTTGATGCCCACAGGCTGATCGAGGAGATGATGATCCAGGCGAACGTGGCCGCCGCCGAGACGCTGGAGCTGAAGCGCCAGCCGCTGATCTACCGCGTCCACGACGCTCCCTCGCTTGCCAAGCAGGAGACGCTGCGCGAATTCCTGGCGACGCTCGATCTCTCGCTCGTCAAGGGCGGCAATCTGCGCTCCAACCATTTCAACGGCATTCTCTCCAAGGCCGAAGGCAAACCGTTCGAGACGATGGTCAACGAGATGGTGCTGCGCTCCCAGAGCCAGGCCGTCTACAGCCCGGAAAATATCGGCCATTTCGGCCTCAACTTGATGAAATACGCCCATTTCACCTCGCCGATCCGCCGCTATGCCGACCTGATCGTGCACCGGGCGCTGGTGGCGTCGCTGAAGCTCGGCGAAGGCGGCCTGACGCCGGCCGAGGAAGGCGCGATGGACGATATCGCGGCGGAAATCTCCACCTTCGAACGCCGCGCCATGGCGGCAGAGCGCGACACGGTCGACCGGCTGATCGCCCATCACCTCAGCGGCCGCATCAACGAGGAATTCGACGGGCGCGTTTCCGGCGTGACCAAGGCGGGACTTTTTGTCACCCTTCCGACCTATGGCGCCGACGGTTTCGTGCCTATATCAACGCTCGGGCGCGATTATTTCATCTATGACGAGGCGCATCAGGCGCTTTCGGGCGAAAAGACCGGGCTCGGCTACCGCCTTGGCGACGATGTCCGGGTGAAGCTGGTGGAAGCCGTGCCGCTCGCCGGTGCGCTGCGTTTCGAAATGGTCAGCGAAGGGCGAAAGATGCCGACGGCGACGCGCTCGTTCCACAAGTCCGGACGACGCGACCGTCCGGGCGCGCGCAAGCAACCGGGAACGCGGCCTCCACGCGGCAGGCGATAGGCCGTCGCGAACGAAGACAAGGATTGACCGATGCAGGCAACTGGCAGCACCGAAGACACCGTTCGTTTCGAACAGAGCCATGAAACCGAC
>JAVBSF010000476.1:0-7139 GCA_031556925.1 Pararhizobium sp. | reverse complement strand
TGCCGACCGGCGAGTTCAACAGCGCATGGGTCAGCACGGACATTTCGAGAACCGAAGTGCCACCGAGATTGTTGATGAGCGCCACATGCGGCTTGTCGCCGATGGCCGCCTGCAGTTTGGCGTTAACGGCGGCCATGGCGGTCGTCGCATCGGTGAATTCGACCTGCTCGATGCCGGCTTCGCCGTGAATGCCAAGGCCGAGTTCGGCCATACCGGCAGGAATGCGGTTTTCCTTCGGCGAACCCGGCACGGTGCAGGTGTCGAGCGACATGCCGATGCTCTTGGTTGACGATATCACCCGCTTTGCCGCCGCCGTGACGGTTTCGAGATCGGCGCCGGATTCTGCGACCGCGCCGGCGATCTTGTGCACAAATAGGGTGCCCGCGACGCCGCGTGGCTGCGGAAGGTCGGGAAGCGCGATATCGTCATCGACGATGACCATGCTGACATTGAGGCCGAAGGCGCGGGCACGCTCGGCGGCGAGGCCGAAATTCAGCCGGTCGCCCGTATAGTTCTTGACGATCAGCAGACAACCGGCCGGGCCGGTGACGGCGAGGATGCCGGCGAGAACGGCGTCGACGCTCGGGGAGGCAAAGACATCGCCGCAAACCGCCGCCGTCAGCATGCCGGCGCCGACGAAGCCGGCATGGGCCGGTTCATGGCCCGAGCCACCGCCGGAGACGAGCGCGACCTTCGACTTGTCCCAGTCGTTGCGGATGACGACACGGATATGCGGATAGCCGTCCAGCCGGGCAAGCTTGCCGCCGGAGGCGGCGAGCAGGCCATCGATCGCTTCGGTGACGACATCTTCTCTTTTATTGATGAACTGGGCCATTGCTCGCTCCCTCACACTAGTCTTATGCCGTCCGCGTCGAAATAGAGCGGCTTGTTCGGCTGGATTTTCACGATATCGCCGTTGCGCAGCTCCGTATGGGCCGCCGTCACGGTGACAAGGTCATGGTTCTTGTAGGACAGATGCAGACGCGTCTGGTCGCCCAGATGTTCCACGCGCCGGACAAAACTGTCTTCCCCCTCCCCTTGCAGGATATGTTCAGGCCTGAGCCCGATGCTTTTCGCCCGTGGAGGGGCGGCGGCAAAGATATCCGCTGGCAGGATGTTGATGCGCGGCTGGCCGAGGCGGGCGGCGGCATAGACGCTGACCGGATTTTCATAGATCTCGCGCGGCGAGCCGAACTGAACCAGCCGCCCCTCATGCAGCACGCCGACATGGGTCGCCATGGTCATGGCCTCGATCTGATCATGGGTCACGTAGAGCAGGGTCGCGCCGGAATTGGCCTGAATGCTCTTCAGTTCGATGCGCAGATCCGCCCGCAGCTTCGCATCGAGCGAACTCAGCGGTTCGTCCATCAGATAGACCTGCGGATTGCGCACCAGCGCCCGGCCGATCGACACACGCTGCATCTCCCCGCCGGAGAGCGCCGTCGCCTTGTTGTCGAGCTTGTGGGAAATCTGCAAGACTTCGGCGATCGCATTCACCTTGCGGGTGATCTCGGCCGGCGGGGTGTTGAGGAGCGGCGATTTCAGCGGAAATTCCAGGTTCTGCCGCACCGTCAGGTGCGGATAGAGCGAATATTGCTGGAACACCATCGCGACATTTCTCTGCGCCGGCGTCAGCCCGCGCATCGACTGCCCGCCGATGAAGATCTCGCCGCTATCGGGCGTATCGAGCCCGGAGACCATGCGCAGTGTCGTGGTCTTGCCGGCGCCTGTCGGGCCGAGCAACACGACGAAGGAGCCGTTGGGCACTGTCATCGTCACATCGTCGAGCGCAACATGCGATCCGAACGTCTTGGTCACACCCTGGAGAACAATCTCAGCCATGGTTGAGCACTCCTTCGTTTGCCTCTGACAGCAGCGCCCGTCCCCTGTCTTCGAAGACAGTCAGGTGGCGCCTGTCGAATTCGAGGCCGATCACCTCTCCGGGATTGACGACCTGGCTTGAGGCGATGCGGGCCTTCACCTCGCCGTGCTCGGTGGCGAGCGTGACGATCTGGGTGGTGCCGAGATATTCGGTGGCAATCACCCGGCTGCGGAAAGTCGAGGCATCGGAAAAGCGGATGTTTTCCGGGCGAACGCCGAGCGTCAGCTTGCCCGTTGCGCCTTCGCGCGACACCGGCACGTCGACCGTCTTGCCCGAAAGTTCGATCCTGTCGCCGCCGATACCGATCATACCGTCGAAATCGAGAAAATTCATGGGCGGCGAGCCGATGAACTTGGCGACGAACTTGGTCGCCGGCCAATCATAGATCTGCTGCGGCTTGCCGAACTGCTCGACAACGCCGTGATTCATGACAACGATCTTGTCGCCCATCTGCATGGCTTCGAGCTGGTCGTGGGTCACATAGACGGTGGTCGCCCCCATGCGGTCATGCAGCGCCCTCAGCTCCTCCGCCATATGCTCGCGGAACTCGGCATCGAGTGCGCCGAGCGGCTCGTCCATGAAGAAGGCCTTGGGACGCCGAACGATGGCGCGGCCGAGCGCCACGCGCTGGCGGTCGCCGCCGGAGAGGCCGCCGACCGGCTTGTCGAGGATATCCTCGATGCGCAGGATGCGGGCGACTTCGGCGACGCGCGTCTTCACCTCCGCCCTTGGCATGCCTTGAGAGAGCAGCGGATAGGAGATGTTCCGGCGCACATTCATATGCGGATAGAGCGCGAACATCTGGAAGACGAAAGCGATATCGCGCTGGCTTGCCGGCTTCATGCCGACTTCCTCACCGTCGATATAGATCTCGCCTGATGTCGGCAGCTCCAGCCCGGCCATCATGCGCAGCGTCGTGGTCTTGCCGCAGCCCGAAGGGCCGAGCAACATGAAGAACTCGCCGTCCTCGATGGTGAAGGTGGAGGACTGGACCGCGGTGAAGGCCCCGAATTCCTTGCGGACATTTTCAATTCTGATCTGGGCCATGGGTCACTCCGGAAAGTGGCTGACGATGATGAACATCACGGTCCCGATCAGGGTGACGATGAACGAATAGGTAAACAGGAACACGGCGAAGGGCTGCATCAGCATGACGACGCCGGCTGCGATCAGGGCGGAAGCGATAAGCTCCCACTGGCTGCGCCGGAAGCGGCGCAATCCATCAAAAAACGCACTCATTTACGGACAGCTCCAAAGGTGATGCCACGCAGCAGATGCTTGCGCAGGAGAATGGTGAAGACCATCACGGGCACGAGAAACAGCGTCGCACCTGCGGCGACCGCCGGCCAGTCCTGGCCCGATACGCCGATGATGGTTGGGATGAAAGGGGGTGCGGTCTGCGCCGTGCCGGAGGTCAGGAGAACCGCGAAGGCATATTCGTTCCAGGCGAAGATCAGGCAGAAGATCGCCGTCGACGCGATGCCGGTGGCGGCCTGCGGCAGCACGACCTTGTAGAAGGCTTGGAACCGCGTGTAGCCATCGATCAGCGCGGCTTCCTCGTATTCGATCGGGATTTCATCGATGAAACCCTTCAGGAGCCAGACCGAGAGCGACAGGTTGACCGCCGTATAGAGCAGGATCATGCCGAGATGGGTGTCGCTCAGGCCAAGTTGCCGGAACATCAGGAAGATCGGGATGGCGACGGCGATCGGCGGCATCATGCGGGTCGAGAGAATGAAGAACAGGAGATCGTCCTTCAGCGGCACCCGGAAGCGGGAAAAGGCATAGGCCGCCGCCGTTCCGAGCACGATGCAGAGCACCGTCGAGCCGAAGCCGATGATGACGGAGTTGGTGAAGCGCTCGCCGAAGCGCGACGGCCCGGCAATCACCAGCCCGTCCTTGCGCACCAGCTTTTCGTACCAGGTGGTCGGCTCGCCCATCTCGGCCAACGTTTCGGGCGAAACGCGGGTGCGGGTGGTAAAGAGGTTGACGTAGCCTTCCAGCGTCGGCTGGAACACGACCTTGGGCGGATAGGCGATGGCGTCGGAGGGCGACTTGAAGCCGGTGGTGATGATCCACACAAGCGGCAAGATCGTCACGATCGCATAGAAGACAACGAGGATGCCGGCGAACCATTTCTGGCGGGCGGAGGGCTCGGTGACGGAATAGCTCATCTCTGTTTGACCTTGTTGAGCGCCTTCACATAGATCGACGCAAGGCCGAACACGGTGACGAAGAGAATGACGGCATAGGCGGAGGCATAGCCCGTGCGCCATTTCTCGAAGGCTTCACGCTTGAGGTTGATGGAGGTGAGTTCGGTGGTCGAGCCCGGCCCGCCGCCCGTAAGCTGTACCACGAGGTCGAACATCTTGAAGTTCTCGATGCCGCGAAACAGGATCGCCAGCATCAGGAAGGGCAGCACCATCGGAATGGTGATGGTCCAGAACTGCCGCCACTTGCTGGCGCGGTCGCATTCCGCCGCCTCGTAGATGCTGTCTGGAATGGAGCGCAGGCCGGCAAGGCAGATCAGCATGACGAAGGGCGTCCACATCCAGGTATCGACGATGATGATCGCCCACGGCGCCAGATTGACGCTGCCGATCATCGAGAAGCTCGAGGGATCGACGCCGCTGAAGAAGCTGACGGCATAATTGAACAGGCCGATCTGCGGCTGGTAGAGAAAGGTCCAGAAATTGCCGACGACGGCCGGGCTCAGCATCATCGGCAACACGATGATCGTGGTCCAGAGATCGTTGCCGCGAAACTTCTTGTTGATGAGATAGGCGAGCGAAAAGCCGATCAGCACCTGCAAAACGATGGTCCAGATCAGGAAATGCGCCGTCGCCTGCATCGTCAGCCAGATATCGCTGTCGGTCAGGATGCGCTTGTAGTTCTGCAGGCCGATGAATTCGACGGCAGCGTTGGGGCGATTGACGCGAAAATTGGTGAAGCTCAGCCGGACGGTCCAGATCAGCGGAAAGATATTGATCGCTAGGAGCAGGATGATCGACGGGGCCACGAACAGCCAGGCAATCGATCGGTCGGACAGCCCCCGGATGCGCCGGGCGATCGCCGGCGGGGTTGCCCGCGCGACGCGATCCATCGGTGTATCGGACATGATACCCTCTTACATATGTGAGATGACTGGCAGGGCCGCTGCACGGCCCTGCTCCTGACGTGCGAGTATGCCTCGACAATCAGGGTTGCGGCAAACTCCGCCGTCCCCTCTCCCCGCTTGCGGGGAGGCAATCCCATAGGGACGGAGCGACTGGTTCCCTCTTCTCCCCAGCGGGGAGAAGGTGGCCTGAAGGGCCGGATGAGGGGGCGGCTGGCTCGGAATTTGCCGCACCGCCCCCTCATCGCCTCGCTTTCGCTCGGCACTTCTCCCCGCTGGGGAGAAGAGGGAGATCGCGGCAATGGCCTTTCACCCAGAGGCGATTGCCCTGCCGCGAACACGGCTCAGTACTTGTCTTCGTCCGTGAAGACGTCGGTCCAGTCCTTGACCAGCCCGTCGAGCGCTTCCTTGGCAGTGCCTTGGCCCGCGATCACATAATCGTGGAAACGCTTCTGCGATGCCTGCAGCAGCGAGGCATAGGACGGCTCGGCCCAGAAATCCTTCACGATCGCCATGCTATCGAGGAAGGTCTGCGCATAGGGCTGGCTGGTCGCAAAGCCCGGATCTTCGACGACGGCACGCAGCGCCGAGTAACCACCGAGGCTCCACCACTTGGCCTGGACATCAGGTTGGGCGAACCACTTGATATATTCAAGCGCGGCTTCCTGCTTCTCGGAGGAGGAGACGACCGAGATACCCTGACCGCCAAGCTGGGCAAATTGCTTGCCGCCGGGGCCGGCCGGGTTGGCGAAGTAACCGGACTTGTCGCCGCCGACATTGGCATCGGCGTTGATACCCGGCCAGATGAAGGCGAAGTTCATCTGAAGGGCAACCTGGCCCGACTTATAGGCGTCGATGTTCTCAGACATGTAGGCGTCGGAGGATCCGGGAGGGGCGCAGCAATCATAGAGCGCCTTGTAGAATTCGAGACCGGCAACGGCCTCCGGCGAGTTCACGAAGCCTTCAAGCTCATAGGGCTTGTCGGGATTGTCGTACTGGAAGCCGAAGCTGTAGAGCACGTCCATTGCGCCCATGGTGATGCCTTCCGAGCCGCGCTCGGTGTAGATCGCCGCGCCATAGACGGTCGTGCCGTCGATCTTACGGTTCTGGAAGAACTCGGCGATGTCCTTCAGTTCGGCAAAGGTCTTGGGAACGGCAAGGTCGCGACCGTATTTGGTCTTGAACTCGGCCTGCAGTTCGGGCCGCGAGAACCAGTCCTTGCGGTAGGTCCAGCCGACGACGTCACCGAAGGCGGGCAGCGCCCAGTAGTTCGGGGTGTTCTTCGGCCATTCGGAATAGCCGGTGACGGTGGCCGGGATGAAATCGGCCATCTTGATGCCTTCCTTGTCGAAGAAGTCATTCAGCTTCACATACTGGCCGTTCTCCGCCGCGCCGCCGATCCACTGGCTGTCGCCGATCATCAGGTCGCAGAGCTTGCCGCCCGAGTTCAGCTCGTTGAGCATGCGGTCGGCGAAGTTCGGCCACGGCACGAATTCGAACTTCATCTTGTGGCCGGACTTGGCCTCGAAATCCTTGCTGAGCTCGACAAGCGCGTTTGCCGGATCCCAGGCGGCCCAGCACAGCGTCAGATCATCGGCGCGCGCGGATGTCGCGCTAACGGCGCTGGCGCCCAGAAGAGCGCCGGCGGCAAACACGGAATTCCATAATTTGGACTGCATGACTGACTTCCTCCCTCTGTGTTTCCCGACCTCCATCGGAAAACGAAACATGCCCCGTTGGGCAAAAAGGGCAGGCTGACGTTGCGGATTGCCGCATCCCCCTCCGACCCTCGCGAACAGCAATTCCCTCCACCGGCATCAAGCCGGACCCACAGCAATTGTTGTTGGAACCTTCATAATTGAGGTGCGCACCTCAATGCAAGCATTTTTTGAGGTGCGCACCTCAATTTCTTGCTTTTTGTTTGTTTTTGTAAGAGAAGATCGACAAAGACGAATTTTGAAAGAAGGACATTCATGCCGATGCGGCCCACTGCGAAGGATCTTGCCGAGGCGGCCGGCGTCAGTCTGGCGACGGTCGACCGGGTGTTGAACGACCGGCCGAACGTCAGCAAGAAGGCCTTCCGTCTCGTCAACGAAGCCATTGAAAGAATTGGCTTCATCAAGAACCCGGCGGCGGTCAATC
>JAVBSF010000351.1:0-5213 GCA_031556925.1 Pararhizobium sp. | reverse complement strand
ATTTGGAGGCGGCGCAGGCTCATTCGCACGCGTGAGGCTGCGCTTGGCGTGGAGAAAAGTCTGGTAGCCGGCGATGCGGGCTGCCTCATCAAGCGCAGCTGTGTGCTTCAACGACTTCTCGGACGCTATCCGTTTTGCAAGTCTCTTAATTCCGTCGATGGACGAAGGACGAACCTTGGGGGTCGACATGCCGATTCTCCAGCTCCAACGAGTGTCGCCCGCTCCACTCCCGAGCCCGAACCAGACATGGACGGGGTAGGGTTCATTTCGACAGTGCCGCTAGCAGCTTTGCGTTGACGGGCGTCAGGCTCCTGTCATGAGCCCCCACCAAAATAGCGTCGTCAGTTCGCTTCCACAAGTGCCCTGACCACGACGTACGCGATCTCGTGTTCTACTTGCGATCGAAAAGCCTGTTGAAACAATCCGGAAGGCCGTTCAGGCGCTATCCGTCTGTCTGACCAGTTGGTATTGGATTCGGCACGAGGTCTCCCCTCGCATACGCGCTGTAGGAACTGCGGCGTAAGAGCGAATGTATCTACAATATCGTGCGCGCCACGTATGCCTGAATGCACATGGCGTGATTGGAGGGAGACCTCGTGCCACACCCCTTGCGCGTTTTCGGCGGCGTCAGCTTCCGCGTCCGCATACCTTCGGAGATGACGGACCTCACCACGTTTTTAGGCCACCTTTGTCTGTCCGAAGCCGAGCTGCGCAAGATTTGGTGGTTTCGGGGGCGGATGTACAAAGACTTTCCCCTTTTTTCGAAGTCCGGGAAATCCAGAATTATCAGCGCGCCTGATCGGCGGCTGAAAATGCTACAGAGGACGATCGCGCCACTTCTCGATCAAATCTACTCGCCCAGAAATCCAGTCCATGGATTTGTCCCGGATCGATCCGTCAGGACTAACGCGACCTCACACCTGAAAAGTAAGTTCGTCGTAAATTTGGATGTCGAACGCTTCTTTCCGTCCATTTCTGAAAACCGTGTTGCGGGTCTTCTCAAGGCCGTCGGGATCGACGAGTCCGTCGCAGTCGTGGTTGCTCGTCTGTGCACCAACCAGGGGGTCCTTCCGCAAGGTGCGCCGACCAGCCCGGTGTTGTCGAACATGGTGTGCTTCAAACTCGACAAGGAACTTCAAGCGATCGCCAAGGCGGCACACTGCATTTACACGCGCTACGCCGACGACATCACGTTCTCGAGCTATCAGCCACCTGGAGGCCTGTTCGCTGAAGGCGTTCCTCCGACAGGCAATTTTGTCCCGGACCTGCTCTCGCCGAGGCTGATCGGGGCGTTCACGAACAACGGGTTCAAGCTCAACCCGAGCAAATCGCACTACGGCGACAAGCACAGCCGCCGGATAGTGACCGGGCTCAAAATCAATTCCGGTTTGAACGTTGACAGGCGTTTTGTCCGGAACATCAGGAGCACTCTGTATTCGATCGAGACCCTGGGCGCAGATACCGCGCAGAAGAAATTCGAAGTCGAATATGGAGGGAAGTGCCGCCTTAGCCAACACCTCAAAGGTGAGATTTCATGGCTTGGAAGCGTAAAGGGGCAATCCGACCCAATCTTCCGTGCGATCGCTGCTCGCTTTAAGTCCTCGTTTCCTACGCAGCCCATCAAGGTTTCGCCGACCCGCGCGCAAATCAGGAGTCGAGCTGTATGGGTGATCGAACACTTCGAGGGCAAATTTGCCCAGGGAAGTGCATTCTTTTTGAAAGACGTGGGTTTGGTTACCGCCGCTCACTGTATTGAGGAGGCGCTTGGACAAGAGATCGATGTCTATCATCCCTCGAAGCCATCGAATGTTTTCAAGGCACGGGTCAGACAGCATCACACCGTCCGCGACCTTGCGATCTTGGACCACGAGATTCCTGCTCACGAATTCTTCGAGCTCGAAATGGTGACTAGAGCGCCGTCACTCGGAGACGCGCTGACGGCGGTCGGATATCCAGGTTATGGACCCGGGGACAGTTTGAATGTTCGTTCAGGCCACATAAGCAGCTTCGCGGTAAAGAGTGCGGTTCCGCTTGTCGAGGTCACACAAAAGCTAACCCAGGGGATGTCAGGAGGGCCGGTCCTTGATGAAGACGACAAGGTAGCTGGTGTCATTCACAAGGGCGGCCCCGACGAAGGCAGGGACTTCGCAGTTCATATAGATGCTTTGACAGCCTGGCTCGATGGTTGCTAGCCCGTGCGCATAGGCACATGCGAACCGCCACGCGTTGAAATTCCCGCACGGCCCCGGTACTGAAGGATTTTCGAGGCTCTTTTCCTCCACGCATTCAAGGCATCTTCCGAGCATCGAAAGGAGATTGCTCGATGAACGTATCGGATATCGTTGAGAAGATTGCCCAGATGCCTGAACGCCGGACGGACGTGCCGACACCACCTACCGTGGAGGTCGTTGCTTTCGTCGTGAGGTGGTCACGCAACCTGAAAAATTGGAAGGTATCGACGCTTGCCGACTTCGCTCGCGTCTCGATCTCCACTGTCGAAAGGGTGGAGCGTGGGGAGAAGGTGAGCGAAGAGGCCCTCGATAGGATCGCGGTCGCGCTTGGTTACGAAAAGGGGACATATCACGCACCCAGGATACCCCTTGGACCAGAGAAGGCGTTTGAGAGCCTTGTTGAGACCTACGGACATCTTCAAGAGGTTGCCGTCTCTCCCATGAAAACCCATCGTGCGATCCGCGAGGCCGCCAAATGCGATGGCGTCCTCCTACACAGGCAGGACGTCCCGCGAACGTATGATGACGACATCGCCAACCTTGCCGAATACTTGGACCTCGCATCCTTCGTTCTCGCCGATTGGATTGAGAGTTCCTTCGACGACGAGCCGCGCCGTCGCAAATTGTACAACGACATCCTGGGCCACATCAGAGGGATGGAGAGGCGGGGACTGACCGTACTCAGTGGCGTCATGCCTGCACCACAGCCAGGGCTTCCAACCTGGAAGATCGCAATCGTTTCTATCACGCCAAAGCTTAGCGACCCTGGCGCGATCAAACGAAGCCATGTGTACGTAGACAAGCGAAGCGTTTCTCAGCCTATGGCGGGCAAACCTTGAAAACGGGATCAACCCAACACATTTACAGGCCATCACCCGTTTTCGATGGCAGGCCGCAGTGACTTCGTCGCGCGCGACGCTGTCCGGGTTTTCAAAGGGCGCTCTCCAAAAATGGATTGAGCGCCCTTTGTGTTTTGTTGCCTTTAGATAACACCGCGTTCTCAACGCGGGTCTGAAGCCGCCGCCATGAGCTCGCGAGCGGGGCGGCGGTCTCTAAGGTCACGCACTGCACTGGAACGAGAACGGGATAGTCCATGTATCCATGAGGAGCGACTGGGTAGCTGCAAGCACTTCGAGTTGACCTTTATCCTGTTGGCGGAGAGCTGCCGCCTTCGAGTACCCAGGTTGCACAGCGGTCATCTCGAAGCGGTAGTCGAATTCACTCCAGCGGTTATGCCAGTTTATGATGTCCGTGATTTTTCCTTTTTCCAACCTCGAAATGCCACGCTTCTTGAGGCTGTCAGCCTCTCGCTTGCGCAGACGAGCCAGTAGAAGGCCGGGGTGTTCGCGCCAGCGGATCGACTTCTGAGTCTGGCCGCATACTTCGTATAGATCATCCACACGTGCTCCTGGCTTTGCGCCGCCGGAGTATTTGCAATGGAACATTGCCACGGTCAGAACGTCACCCTCTCTTTTGATGGCAACCACGTCTGCAGACTCGCCTGCGCCGTCATCGTCGAAGACTACGTCGTAATCGCCGCTCCTGAGCAATTCGTCGATGACGCGCCGTTGGATGCTCGTCGGGTTCTTACTCTTCCCTTGGGACTCCTTTTTAAGGTCCACGCCGACCCAGCTCTTCACCACCAACTTGTCAGGGTCGAACGCTGGCGCATGGTCGTCAGGGAGCTTGAGTAGTTCTGAGGCCAAGAGCATATCGCCGTCGGCGTAGTAGATATGCGGCGGGTCCTCCTTGAACCATGAGACGAGGTCCATCGTTTTCTTGCCGATGCGAACGCCACCATCCGTATTTCCGGAGTAGTGCGCGCCCATGGCATCGACTGTCATTTTCAAGTCAACGAAATGGTTGTCGTTGCCAACTCTCATCAGGATGTCTGAACCGAGGTTTTGCGCGATAATACGGATGTCGCACTCGAAAATCGGAACCTGTACCTCCCCGAAGACTAGATCGACCTTGTCGTCGTCGGTGTGCAGGATTGCTTCCGGCCAGTTCACGGCGATGGCGTGCTTCTGTGGCAGGCTATCAAGCTTCACGGGCTGTACCAGCCGGCGGAGGATGCCGTCTTCAGTGATGCTTGCGTCCTGTAACTTTCTACCGATGTCCTTGCACCAGTCGATCCAGCCCGCGAACCCATGGACGGATTCGTACGACCAGATTTTACCCTTCCTCGAGCAACCGATCGTGGACTTGCCGCCGGCTGTGTATCCCTGACCGAACAGGTTCGTTTTCATGCGACCGCGGTTTGCCGGATCGTCAGTGAGTTGTGGCGCGATGTCGGTGCCCACGAACTGTGAGTAGCGAATGGGCTTTCGGACGGCTTCGGAGAGGCCGAGGTGACTCAGAATGAGGCGTTTGTAGCCGTCGAGAACCCTGAAGACTTGGTTGCCTCGAATTCTCGCAACGTCCGCTCCCGCGATCTTTTCGGCTAGTTTCGAATGGAGGTCACTTAGGTCCGAGCTGCTGACGTACAGCAAATTCCGTTCGTCATCCCAGTGGCAGGCATAAAGATGGTAAGCGGTATCGACAGGCTGTTTCAGCGGTGTCCATCTCAGTTTCTCTTCCTTTCGGAGGACCCAGATCGCGAGCCGCTCCGCGTGGTTGATCGATGGCCCGTCAATAATCCAGCCGAGTGGATACGCCTCTTCGATCTTATTCGGGTCCCATCTGTCGCAGGACGTCTCGTACACGACGGCGCTGAGCCGCGGATTGAGCTGCTCGAGCGGGAAAGTCGTCGGCGGTTCGTCGAAACCCTCGAAGACCTCCTGCCGCCGTTCCTCGCGAGCAGTGTTCCGAGTACCGAGACCTTCCAGTATGAAATTCCAGTCCGCATCTTCGGCGTAGAGCGCCTGCAAGCTCTCCCTCATACCCGCGGCGACCACGTTCGCGATGACGGTTGCGTCACCCATATCACTTCGGGTGCGCGTAAAGCGTCCAACGAACTGAACAGTGATAGCCTCGCTCTTA
>JAVBSF010000337.1:0-16480 GCA_031556925.1 Pararhizobium sp. | reverse complement strand
CAACGGGAACGCTGTCGCCGGGGGGCACCTCTCCGCCGATCATCGGCGCGATTGTGGCGACATAGGCGCGCGTTTCTGCGGGCAGAACGCGACCGGTCGCAAGATAGTCGTCATAGCGCGCAGGCCCGGCATTGTAGGCGGCCAACATGCCCGCGATATTACCATAGCGGTCATACATCTCGCGCAGATAGGCCGCGCCAGCGATGATGTTGTCGCGGGCATCGAAAGGGTCGCGGCCGAGACCGTAGCGCAGGCGAAGCTCCGCCCAGGTCTCGGGCATGATTTGCATCAGGCCCATCGCTCCCTTCGGTGACACGGCGAGCAGCTTCCCACGGCTTTCGACGCGTTGAACGGCCGTGATCCATGTCGCCGGAATGCCGAAGCGCCGCGAGGCCTCAGCAATATGCGCGGCATAAGGATCGCCGGAAACCGCCTGCACGACAGTCGATGACTGCGCGAATGCCGTGCCGGAATACAGTGGTATCGGCAGCGCGCCGATCATCAGGAGAAGAGCATATCGGGAGATTGCCCTGTCTCCGCTATGACGCCAGCCTGCCAACGTTCTCGCTGCGGTCAAGGGCAAGGCGCAAGCGCCGCCCGATGGGCGCCCTTGACCTGCGCTGCGCGCGTTGACCGTTCTGCGGCCGAGCGGGACGAAGGGATGAGACGGCTTTCCCGCGAACAAAGGGATGGGGACTGTTCGCTTGATGCTGAGGGGATTGCGCATGGCCTTAGTCCCGCTCGCCACGCTTGGGCGGCCGGTTCCAGTGCAGCGACCATGCCGCCTTGTCGTCATCGGACTGGAACATGTTGGCGCGGATCGGCTGCGCGAACGTGGGATCGTCAAGCTGAAAGGAAACATAGTCTCCAGCCTTCTCGCCGGTACGTTTCCAGCCTGCGCCCACCTCCGGGCCGTTCTTGTCGCCAAGGTGGATGCGGTAATCCGGCGCGTTCTCGGCATCGGCGTTCCCGGCCATAACAAGGGCGAGTTCCGCATCGAGCGTGAGGGTCTGGATGCGCCCGGTGAAGCCGGATTTATTCTGCTTGAAGGTGCCGATCTGTGTCATGGGGTTGTCTCCTGTGGTTGCGGTTGCGGGTGAGATCAATGCGCGCGTCAATGCGTTTGAGCGCGCCATTCAAAGCGGCCGTCGCCTTCTTCGTCGGTCCAGAGCGGAAGCGCCCGACCGATGACGAAGCTTGCGGGAATCGGTCCGAAATACCGGCCATCGAGACTGTCGCGGACCTCCCAGTTCATGAGGAAAAGTTCGCTCTGAGCGATGATCTTGCAGCCCTGCCAGATCGGCATATCGCGGCCGAGACGATCGCGTTCCAGCGCCGCTCCCAACTCCACACCGTCTACGGTGATCGTGGATCGCAAGCGGCAAACCTGTTGACCCGGCAGACCGGCGATGCGTTTCAGCATCGGCACGTCTGCGCCGATATAGCCGCGCTCGACCATGAACTGCTCCAGTGGTTCGGGTGGCGTGACTGCGACAAGATCTGACGCGATATAGGTGGCTTCCGCTCGCAGCGTGTAGAAGCCAACCGGCACGCTGGCGGTCGCGTTCCAGAGCAGCCGGGGCGTGATGTCGAGCAGCGACAGACCACCGATGGTGAGCGAAGTGAGATAGGTCACCCAGAAATATCCTGCGGGCGTCACGACAAAATCCTCCTGCGCTGGAGCCATGCGGCATGGTGTTCGGGGGTGTAGGGACGCGGCGCTTCGCCAGCAGCCAGGCGGTTGTGGACATGCCGCCAGTGCTCCGGCGCGATGTCTGCGGGATCGAGGCCAAGGGCCTCCACGGCGTCGATGGCCTGAAACGCCTTCTCGACCTTCGGCCAGCCGTCGAGCCGCAACAGGATGTCGCCGCCGGGCCGCACGAGGGGGATGGTCTGGAACATTTCGCCGGGACTGATGGCGCGCACGATGTCGATGCGCGAAACCACCGTGCCGAAGTCGCTGGCCGCCCAGCGCACGAAGGCGAAGATCTCACCGGGTGCAAAGCCGACGACGCTGCGGTGGCGGTCAAGGATCTGTTCGTAGCCTTTGCGTCCGAACCTGATCCAGTGCTCGATCTTCTTCTGGTGCCAGGTCAGTTCGACCAGCGTGAGGAAGGGGGCCGAAACGTCCGGCTGCGGACGGGGGGGCAAGCGGCGGGCCACATTTTCGGTCATTGGGGTTCTCCTTGATCGGGTGGAAATTCGCGTGCGAGCAGGTCGCGCAGCATGTCGGAGGCGGTCCGGCCGCGCCGGAAGGCCGCGACCTTGATGCGCCCGCGTAGATCGGGCGTAATGTCGATGGTCAGGCGGGCCGTAAACGCTTCGCCGGCGGCTTTGCCGACCGTCGGCGTGTCGGCCGCCTTGATCCAGCCATCGGCATCGCCGGGACGGGACGCAAATCCGCGCTTGCCACTGTGGCCGGTCATGTCGCACCTCCGCCGTGAAACGGAAGGATTGCAGCGATGCGCGCGCGGGCGCGCGCAGCCATGGCGGCGTCGATCTCACAACCGAGATAGCGACGGCCCGACAGCCGGCAGGCTTCACCGGCGGCGCCCGATCCGGCGAACCAGTCGCCAACCAGGCCGTTTTCCGGGCAGCTTGTGCGGATAAGGATTTCGAGGAGCGGGACCGGCTTCTCGGTTGGGTGGATCGCGCGACCGCGACAATTCTTCTGGAGGATCACGGATCGCATGATCCGAGGGCCACCCGCTTCCTTGTGGTATAAGTGCGCGCTGATATCGCCGGTATGAAGCGGTCTTTTGCGGCGCAGGAAAGAACGGCCGACGGCATCGGGTGTCGTTTGAACGTCGTTGTAGACATCACGCCACGGCGCACCGTCGATGTAAAATTGCGCGATCAATTCATGCACGCGTTTGAAGCGGTCGGCCTGAAAGCCCGTGCCGCCAGTCTTCTCCCAGACAATTTCCTGCGCGAGCCGGAACCCTGCATTCGGGAACTGGTCGGCTGTGGCCATGAAGAAACGCAGCGAGCCGAACACCCAGAGCGAGCCGGTCGGTTGGAGCGCTGCGCGAGCGAGCGCGAGCCAACCGTCGACGCGGCGATCCCAGGCCAGCGCCGTGTCGCCATAGGGCGGATCGGCAAGGATCATGTCGAATGGGCCATGCGACGGCATGAGGTCGCGGCAATCTCCGGTCAGTACGGTTTCCGAGAGCATCGTCATGGCGCTATCCCCGTCATGCGGAGACGGTCGATCTCCGCCGCCAGCGCCGCAATCTCGCGCGCGGCGGGACTGTCGGGGTCGATCTCACGGGCAAGGCGGCCGGTCTGCGCGGCATCGGCAAAAATGACACGCTGGCCAATGGTGGCGGCGAGCATGGGCGGGTCGTAATCGGCCCGTGTCTCGGCCGTCTCGCGGGCAATGATCGTGCGGGACGCGCAGCGGTTCAGCACGAAGCGGGCGGCGAGCTGGGGCCGGTAGATGCGCGCTTCAGTCAGAAGCGCCAGCATCTCGGCCGAAGCCCAGCCGTCGAGCGGTGACGGTTGTGCGGGGATCAATACCAGGTCGGCAGCGAGCAGCGCGGAGCGCATAAGACTGGCAACACGCGGCGGCCCGTCGATGATGACATGATCGACGTCACGGGCCAGTTCGGGAGCTTCCCTATGCAGGGTGTCGCGGGCGAGGCCGACAATACCGAACAGACGTGGCAAGCCTTCATGGCTTCGCTGCTGCGACCAGTCGAGGGCGGAGCCTTGCGGATCGGCGTCAATCAGGGTGACACGCTTTCCTTGCCCGGCCCATTCTCCGGCAAGGTGCAGGCCGATGGTCGTCTTGCCGACGCCACCCTTCTGGTTAAGGAGCGCGACAATCATGGCCGGTCCTCGCCGGGGGCGGCACCGGCACCGTGCCTCGTGCGTGCGCGCGTCAAAGAAGAAGAGTTAGATTCTATGTTAGATTCTAAGTTAGCAGCAGAATTATTCATTTCAGGCCAAAGACTTAACTGGGGTCCGTGCGCCTGATGTCCCGATAGTGCTGCGCCTGATGTCCCGATACCTGTTGCGCCTGATGTCCCGACACCATTCACATGGTTATCCACAGGCACTGTGGATAAGTTGAGAGGCCGGATTCGGAGCATTTCGCGGCGGCCTTCGCGCTCGACGCGAAGCCGGTAGCCGGGGATCGGCTGGCGTTCAGCGATCCGGCGCAGGTCCAGGGCAAAGTCGGAAGGCCGAGAGAGGCTGCCGGATTTCGCGTGAAGATGCGCAACCTCGAAAAGCCAGCCGTGGGGCTGATGACCAGCATGTTTGCGGGCAACACGATAGAGCCAGCGCTCTATGCCGCCAGTGAGCCGGAAATAGTCCGGGTCGATGGTGAGCACCAGCGAGCGGTCGATGACGCTGTTGTAGAACCATTCGGGCAGGACAAATTCCATACCCTCGACGCGACCCGCAAGCGTCGTCATTTCCTCCCATTCGTTGATCCATGAGAATTGCCGCCGCCGCCAGTGCTTGCCGTTGCGGATCGTGGTGGCGATGACAGTGGATTGCAGGCGGGAGAGCGCGGCCTTGAGCAACTGATAATCACGATTGCCTGTTGCGCGGCCGGTGGCGCGCAGGAGCTGATAGGGCATGAAGCGGAAGAAGCGGGATGTTTCGAGGCCGCGGTTCTCCGCCTCGACAAGCTGGCTGGCGGCCCAGATCAGCACATCGGCATCCCAGATCGTCGCCATGCCATGCTCGGGCATGGCGAAGACCTGCACCTCGACATCGGCGGTCTTGTAGATGATTGGCCTCGTGCGCGGGGATTTCGCCAGCGAGAAGAAGGGGCGTTCCATCAGGTCGCGCTGATCGCGAGGCGGTGCGTCGCCGGTCGCCACCACGAAGGGATCGAGATGGATGCGCTCGCTTTCCCGGTCCTGTGCTGCACCGCGGGGATCGTTGTGGCGTGGCATCAACGACCATCCCGCTCGTCAGGCGTCAGCGGACGCGCAGCAAAGACGCGGCCGGCTGTTTCGTCGGTAGTGGATTTGCGCGCGCCGACGGCAGCCCATGCTTCCAGATCGTTGATGGTGTAGACGACACGACCACCGATCTTGCGGTAGATGGGACCGGTTCCATAGGTCCGGTGTTTTTCCAGTGTGCGGAGCGAGATTCCGAGAAAATGCGCAGCCTGGGGCGTACGCAACTGGCGCGGCGTCAGCTCTGCCGTTGAATCGGTCATGGGATCACCTCGTGTTCGTCATGGGGCGGCTGCCGAAGGCAGTCGCGGGACATGGCGAAGGATGGCGAGAGATCGGCACCCTGTAGCGTGCCGCATTTGCAGATGCACTTTGGCGGCACCCCGCCACAGCAGGCTCTCAACCGAAAAAGCGAAAGATTTCAGCGCGTCACTGCCGGACAGGCAGATCGGGAGAAGACATTCCTAAAAGCTTCAGCTAAGAGGGAAGATGGAGCAGACGCGCTGCTCCGGGGGCGTAGTAACCCCTGACTAGCGGTTGGTGTCGGCCGTGACGGCACCATACTCCTTGACCCTATGGTCGGGGAGCCTGTGGCGTATACAACAGGCTTTCCGAGCTAAAGGCCATGGGGCCGTCTAGTCACGGTTACTAACTCCCCGATCACCAGGAGTCAGAGAGTTTTGTTTGCGGGGGCGCACCGCAAGCCATCGCTCTCCCAGGATGAAGGGGAATGACGATGCGGGTTCCTGTCGAACTTGATCCCGATGTGGATGATGTAGCGCCGACAGGCGATGAGATCACCACCTATGACGAACGGCATTTCGTGACGTATCTGCGGCTTCTCGATGCCGAGGCCGAGAAGGCGGACTGGAAGGAAGTCGCGCAGATCGTGCTGCACCGCAATCCGGTCGCCGAGGAACTTGGGAGCTATCGGTGCTGGCAAAGCCATCTCGAACGGGCGCAATGGCTTTCGCGTGAAGGCTATCGGAAGATTCTGGAGCAGGCGGCAGGCAACAAGGCATGAAGATCGGCGTCTTGCTTCTGGTCTCGATGTCCTGGATTTCTTGCAATACGGGCGGATCGCGGTAGGCAAATGCCACATCAGAATAGAATTTTGGCCGCCAGCGCCGTAGTCAAAGACAAAGCAGGGCGGTTTCTCTTGGTGCAACGTGCCAACCCTCCGGAGGCAGGTCATTGGACGCTGCCCGGTGGCCGCGTTGAAGCCGGGGAGTCCCTGGAACAGGCTGCCGCCCGCGAAGTCAAGGAAGAGACCGGTGTAATTGTCAGGATCGTCCGGGAGTTGGGTCAGCTTGATCTGCCCGATGGGGACGGCACGACCTATGAGATTCATGATTTTCTTGCGGAGTATATGAGTGGCGATGCTATTGCCGGTGATGATGCTGCAAATGTTGGCTGGTTCGACGCCGAGGAGCTACCTGGCCTTTTGCTGACTCAAGACCTGCTCGGGTATCTTCGCCGTTACGGAGTTTATCAATAGGTATTGCATAGATGCTAAAGTTCGCATGTCACAATCGGTAGAAAATCTGCGATGGGAGTTGCAATAGGTGACGATCAGCTGACCATCACCGCTTGCCGGTCTTGACCGGATAGTGCAGCAAGACACGATAGCCACCCCGCATCATTTTCAGTCCATGCGCGACCAGGCGGCGGGCCTTGTTCTTGCGCGTGTCGTTCTCGAAATCCGTCTTGCTGCCGCGAAAACCGAGCAGGACTTCGGCAATGGTGCGGTAGCTTTCGCTGTGCTGGCGCGCGTCGAGCGCGCGCAGGGACAGGATGTGAAACTGTCGGAGCTGGTCGGGCATGGCCCGAAAATCCGGCCCCGGGCCGCGCCCGTTCAATGAACGCCAAAGCCGCCGTGCAGCATGAGTACGCAACTCCAGAAAAGCATCCATCGGCAGAGTGACAACGTAGAAGGCTGCCGCATCGGGACGTGCTTGCGACAACCAGAATTGATGGATCACTCCGTCGGCGTGCCAGATTCCATGCCAACCGTCCTCGGCCTTGCGCAGATCAAGACCATCAAGATGTGCCAGTGTAACTGTTGCCGTGCTCTCGTCAAAATTCGACGCTGGCGACAGCAGAATTGCTTGCGGCTGGAGGCTCGGAATCCAGAATTGCGATTGTCGATCAGGTGGTGTTTCCGGGTTGCACGGGAAATCGTAACCCCCAGCGTTGGGAGAACGCTTTCAGCCTGCGCGCGGCCGGTCGAGCGGTCTGTGTTATCGTCAGGTAGTCGCGGTGATATTCTTCATCACGGCGGAGATATTCCCAAGCGAAGCCAGCGGCAGGAATGCGCATATCGTGCTGGTAGGCCGCCGGCGAACGCCAATCTATGCGGAGCATGGCGTCACCCTTCCAATTCCGGGGCAATTTCAGGCAATAGCCAGGATGGAAGTTTTCCGAATGAACGCCGATGGGAAAAGCCGTTATCATCAGAAACGTTGATCTCATGAGCAGATCAAAAGCTTCAGATTTTTTTGTGCGTATCTCTGCCGCATCGTGAGTTGGGCGGCTTCAGACAGCGGCGGGCGTAGCTCTGAAGCGGCCAAGCCGATGATCACAAAGTCGAAACAACGACGATTCTCCAATCGCACGACCGCCGAAAAGAGGAAATCTGCGGAACCCGGTTTGCGCCCCGGTCAGATCAAATCACTTAGGAAGATACGCCGTCCAGGAGATGGAGGGGCGAAACTGCGCAACCGGGATGCCGTCCATGACACAGCGCGTGCAGGATCGGATCGGGAGAGGAGGATGGGTTTGGGAAGGAGGGCGAGGGAACCGTCGCCTCCTTCCCATGGGAGGGTTCAAGGGAGGGGCTTCAGCCCTCCCCTTGGGGTGGATGTTTGAAGGAGGGGCCCTGCCCTTCCTTCATGGGGAGAGTGTTGAGAGGGGGCCTGCCCCCTCTCAATCAGCCCTTCAGGCCGGTCGATCCGGTCGGCAGGGCTTATGACGACGAGGAAATGTCGAGAGGCGGCTTTCGCCGCCTCTCGTCTCAGGCTCAGTCGGTATCCGGTCCCCAAAGCGGATTGCGCACCGGGTCCTCGATGTGGCCGTAGTCCGGTTCCAGACTGCGGATCACAGCCTCAATCGCGCAGCCGCCGATGGTCGTGCGCCCTTGCGCGACGAGGATGCTCACCGCAGTCGCGTCGGCTTCGATAGCCCGGATCGCTTCCTCCATATCATCGTAGGGACCGAGGTTTTCGATGGCGATCACGTCGCCATCCTCGTCATGGCCGCCGTGGAGATACATCGGCGCGTCGGCCAGCCGTTTCGCAGCCAGCTTCGCTTCACGGATGAGGCCGAAAGCCGTCTTGCGATCCCGCCAGTATTCGGCGCTGCCACCATCGATGCGGATAATCTTTTGTTCGGTCATGTCATGCTCCTTTCTCTCGCTGACGAGAGGGGCAGGCACCGGAGCCGCGAGGGGTCAGGGATCGCGTAAGCCGACCGCCAGAGGCGGCAAGCGGGGGAGCCGGTTTTCTGACGATGCTTTTGGGCATTGGCTGAAAATTGGGGGAACCGCGATGTCCTTGACGCCGGAGTGGCTGGTGCATGATCCAAAGTCAGAGAGAGAAGAGCCCGCGGCCCCGACCAGGGGCCGCGACAATATTCGACGCAACGGAAAAGGGGGAGGTTTGGAGGGGGAACGTCTCCATAGGTGGGGGAGCTTGAGGGGGTGGGGCCTTGCCCTGCCCCTTCATGGGGTGAGTTTGAGAGGGGTGGCCTGCCCCCCTCTCATCAGGTTCCCGGGGCTGGTCGATCCGGCCGGGAACCTTGTGGGTCGGGTCGCGAACATGGGACAACCCGGCGGCTTGCGCCGCCGGGCCCTGGTCCCTGCTCAGAACGGGATTTCGTCATCGTTGTCGATGAACTTGCCGTCGTCGTTTTCGGTCTGCTTGGCCCGGCTCAGGAAATCGACCGTTTCGGCGATGATCTCGCAACCGTAGCGATCCACCCCTGCGGCGTCGGTCCATTTCGTGTAATGGATGCGGCCGCGCACCAGAACCTTCATCCCCGTCTCGCAATATTGCTCGATCGACTTGCCGAGGCCGTTGAAGGCGGTGATGCGGTGCCATTCGGTGTCCTGGACCCGATAGCCGTTCTCGTCCCGGACGATGCGGCCTTCGGCGTAGCGCGGGCGCGAGGTGGCCAGGGTGAAGTGGGTGATCCTGGTGCCGCCCTGGGTGGTGCGGGTTTCCGGGGCCTGACCGATGTTGCCGGCGAGGATGACGATGTTCTGCATGGTAGTTCTCCGTTGCTCCTCGGAGGGACCATCCCTCCGACGAGACCCGGCCAAGGCCGTCGGGAGCCGCCTGCACTGACGCCTCGGCGGCAGCTTGACCGCAAAGTCAAGGAGTGGGGCGGGCAGCCGCGCTCGCGCGGCAACACGGTCCGCAGGCTTTGTGGTTGCGGTCGGAAACCGAACGGACTTAGGGGATCAGTCAGTCGGAGGGATTGGTGCATCAGAGAGCATCGACGGAGATCTGCCCCGCAGAACCCGCATCCTCCTTCCAACCGGCAACGTGGTCCGACCCCGTCAGAAACACGCGCCATCCGGGGTGGGACCAACCCCCACACGCTTCCCGGCCACCTGTGCGTCCCTGCTATGCGAAGGGCCGTCCGGATCGAGAATCACAAGGCTATCGGAGACAGGCGCATGGCACCGCATCATCGTCTTCATGGCCGAAAGCGCGATCCGGTATTGCGAGGCGGGAAGATGAAGGTGTGCGGTCGCATCCATTACACGAGATGGGCTGTCGCCGTTGGGGGATTGCAGCAACGATGCGCGATCATCGCTGAAGCGGCCGGTTCCTGGCCGCGCCGCAGACCGAGAACGTGGACGGTCATCGCCGAACTGGCGCCATCTCCCTGAGCGGGGCCGGAGGCGCAAGCCGCCGGGTTGAGCCATGGAGCGATCGTCCGAACAGCGATGTTGCCCGCACATCAGCCTCTGCTTTCTCCGAGTGAGGATCGTCACCCGAAGGGCGGAGACGGCCGCTTGCGGCTGGCTCCGGCCGGTCCCGGCTTCGGGACCGGGTAGAGCCGTGCCCCCGCCGTGCGGGGGGTCACTCCCGCGTCCCTTCCCGGCCCATCACTTCACCAGCCCCAGGCAGAAGCGGAAACATTCAAGCCGAAAGGACGGCCTCACCAAGTCCGTTGAGGTTCACCATTGCCGCGATGCCGACGATCAGGCCACTGGTGCCACACAGCAGGTTGAGAGCGATTGTCGAGTCGATGACATTGTGGGCAACTCCATGGACCAGCGCATAGCCCGCGACCATGGCCGGCACGGCGAAGATCGCGAGCGCAACAAGGCGCAGGAATGGATTCTTTGCGAAGCCCAGAACCACGATGACCAGCGCTATCGACAGAAGCGCGGCAACCAGAGCTGCGAGACCGGACAGCAGGAAGCCGGCCTCCGCGCCCCAGGCATATTGAAAAGCGGTCAGTCCGACCATGAACGGCAGGGCGTAGATGGCTAAATTGAAAGCGAGTACGCAAAGCGCAATCGACAGCGAAATGGCAAGCAGGATCAGAGTCATGACGACCTCCAGATGAGCGGTTGACGATCACGACAGGCTGCCAGGAGATACGCTCCGCCTGCGACTATGTTACTTCGCCGGTTCTGCAAGGATGGGTCATTTGACGCCGAAACCGGCTTTCCGTCAAGTAAAGGCGGCTGTTTCAGCCGCCGGACGGCGGCGCTTTACGCGCCGCCTTCGAACTTCATGACCGGGATGCCAAGCTTGCGGGCCTTGTCCGCGAGGTTTTCCTGAATGCCGCTGCCGGGAAAGACCATGACGCCGATGGGCAGGGTGTCGAGCATGGCGTCGTTGCGCTTGAAGGGCGCGGCCTTGGCGTGTTTCGTCCAGTCGGGCTTGAAGGCGACCTGCGGCACCTTGCGGTGATCTGCCCAGCGGGAAGCGATCAGTTCGGCGCCCTTCGGCGAACCGCCGTGCAGAAGCACCATGTCCGTGTGCTTGGCATGGACCTGATCGAGCTTCGCCCAGATCAGGCGATGGTCGTTGAAGTCCGGTCCGCCGGTGACGGCGATCCTCGGACCGGCAGGCAGCAGCACCTCGGTCTCGGCCCGGCGTTTCGCGGCCAAAAAGTCGCGGCTGTCGATCATCGCCGAGGTCAGGTTGCGATGGTTGACCATCGAGCCGGAACGCGGTCGCCAGGCGCTGCCGGTGTGGTGCTCGAAGGCGTCCGCCGAGAGGTCACGAAACAGTTCCATCGCGTTGCGCCGTTCGATAGGGGTCTGCCCCTCTGCCGTGAGGCGTTCGAGTTCGACGCTCTTGACCTCGCTGCCATCCTGTTCCCGCTGGAGGCGGCGCTGCGCCTGCTCGTTGAAGTCCAGATCGCGTTCCACCCGGTCGGCGGCACGGTGGAAGAGGTTGACAGCCCCCCAGAGCAGGTCGTCGAGATCGGGTTCGAGGCGGGTGTCGGCGAGCGTCGAGACGAGCGCATCGAAGATGTCCGCGACGGCGGTGGCGACGGTATTGCCCTCCGGCAGCGGCCGGGGATCGGGTTCGTCCTGAAACGGACGCCAGCCGTAGAGCTGGAGTTCGGTGAGGATGTGATCGGTGGGGGATGAGCTGTGGACCGGCTCGAAACCTGCGGTATCGTCTTCGTGCGTCATCGGGAGCGTCCTTCGTCTGGTGACCGCGCCCATCGCGGCCTTCGCAGGCGTCGAAGCGCACGGGCGGGACGGGTTGGCAGCCCTCGCACTCCCGCGAGGGCCTTGATGGCCAAGGCCGGCTAATTTGTCTCGCGATGCAAAGCGCGGCCTCCTGGCCGCGCGGCGGAAATTAGTTGGCCGCCGCCATTGCCTGCCCGGCCCGCTTGTGCGCCGATCGCCCTCTCAGAAGGCCGTGGGCGCGGGACTCTCCGACAAGGAAGGATGCTCCCGATGGTGAGCGGAGACGGCAGGTGCAGAGAGGTGGACCGGACCTCATCCCCTGCCGGTCACGTCCTCATGCCTCCATGAACCGGCGGACGTCTTCAGGATGAAGCTGATCCTTCAGCGCCGCCCGGAGGGCATCGACACCAAAGCGTTGCAGGTCATCGTTGAAATCGCCCTCGACCGGCGTGAGCGGCATCGCCTCGATCCCGACGCTCGCTGCTCTGGTGATCAGGCTGTCCCTTGCACCGTCCCCGGCCGGGTCGCGATCCCGGACGACATAGAGCCGACGCAGTGTAGCCGGGAACAGGATGGCGGCAAGGTGAGCGGCCGAAAGCGCCGCCAGCATCGGCATATGGGGCAGAACCTGACGGGGCGACAGGACTGTTTCGAGGCCCTCGCCTGCCGCGAGAACCTCAGCGGCTGTGCCGAAGCGGACGGCGTGGCCGAGAAGGTCGCCCATCGCCCGCCTCGGTGTTTCGACAGACGCCTTGCCGGAGCCGTCCGGGGAGAGCCACGTGCGGTGCGCGCCGGTCTGCCGTCCATCAAGGTCGGTGACGGATGCGACCATCGCCGGCCAGATCTCGGTGGGCGAATGATCGTCAGGCCGGTAGTAACATCGGGGATGGAAGCGCAGCGCGGTGGTGCCTTCGAGCGAGGTGATCGCCCGCCCGCGCAGGTAGGTCGCCGCGAGGGTGCCGGAGATCGGCTCCGACATGGCGAAGAGCCGCCGCGACGCTTCAGGTGAACCGACTGCTGCGCGCGAAACCCTGCCCATCGGCGTCATGGTCTTTTCCGGTTCGGGATGCGGGAGTGAGAGGAACCGGCGCGCTTCCTCGGCCACATCCTGAAAATCGACCAGGCCAAGCGCCTCGCGGATGATGTCGAGCAGGTCGCCATGCTGGCCGTTTTGTGCGTCGGTCCACTTGCCGGCTGCGCCCTTGCCGGATTCCGGCCCGGTGAGACGCACGAACATGGAACGGCCGGGGGTGTTCCGCACATCCCCGACCTGCCAGTAATTGCCCTGCTTACGCCCGTTCGAGAGATAGTGACGACACACCGCCTCGGCCTCCCGGCCGAGACGGTGTGCCAGTTCCGTGGCGAAGCGAGGAGCCATTACGCAGCCTCCCGTTCGCCGATGCGCTCGACAGGCCAGCGGTCGAAGAGCTTGCCGATGACGGCCGGACCCTGGGCGTCGACCGGCACGAACATCCGGAGCTTCCACGAGATGATTTCATGGAACAGGCCATAGGCGCTGAGGCGATCGCGCATCGTGTCGGTGAAACCTGACAGTTCGATGCGGTTGGCGCCCATGACGCGGCTGCGACGAAGCTGGAGACCCTCGGCGAGGTCGAGGATGGTCTTGCCGTCCATGAGCGCCATGAAGGCGTCGCCCGGCGTCAGCGTCGATGTGCCTGTGGCCATCGCGCCGGCGACCCAGGCGGGAGAAACCCGCCGGCCGACGATGCGCTCGCCGTCGTCGGTCTGGAGCCGGTAAACCCGTGTCGAGTCTTTCGGCAGCCGTTTCCAGATCGGCAGCAGGAGACCGCTGACGACATGGATCGTGCTGTCGGCGAATTCCGGCACCTCGGCGACCTCGGCGGTCCAGGCCGTGGCGAATGCGGTCTCGTCGATCTCGGTCCAATGGGTTTCGCCCATCATCTTGATGGGGATGTTGTGCGCCTCCATCGGCCGGATCAACCGGATGCGCCGTTCGATCTCGCCATCATCCAGCATGACGCTGGTGGTCGGGATCTGGACGGCGGCGCGGCCGGAGCGTTCGTTGATGAGGAGTTTTGTGTGTGGATAGCCGAGATAGACAAGCGCATCGTCTATCGAAATCGGCCGGTTGCGCTCGCGTTGCGTGATGGTGAGCAGCCGTGCCTCGGCGCCGGTGCCGGGATGAACGTGGATTGTCTGACGGTCGGTGACGACGAAGCTCTCTGCCCGCAGGGTTTCCAGACCGACATCGTAGCTGCCGGAGGCGATGGCGCCGTCGATCTTGGCGTTCAGCAGTTGTTCGAAGGCGGTGAACAGCACGCCCTGAAGATCGATGGTGAGCGCCAACAGCCGGTTAAGAAAGGTGGTGATCGGCGGCAGCTCATCCTTGATGCCGGTGTCGTCCATCAGCTTGAGGCCGGTGGCGGCCTCGAACATCTGGAGCGAGCAGCCCTCGACCTTGCCGCGCACGAGCAGCAAGTAGAGCTGCCGTAGCGCGTCGCGGGCATAATGCGATTCCAGATTGTCCTCGGGCCGGAACAGGCCCTGACCGCCCGTCTGGCGCTGGCCGCGTGTGATGGCGCCCAGCGTGTCGAGACGGCGGGCGATGGTCGAGAGGAAGCGCTTTTCGGCCTTCACATCTGTCGAGATCGGCCGAAACAGCGGCGGCTGCGCCTGATTGGTTCGGTTGGTGCGTCCGAGGCCCTGGATCGCAGCGTCGGCCTTCCAGCCCGGTTCCAGCAAGTAGTGGACCCTGAGCCGCTGGTTTTTTGCATTGAGGTCGGCATGATAGGATCTGCCAGTGCCGCCCGCGTCCGAGAAGATCAGAATGCGTTTCTGATCATCCATGAAGGCGGCGGTTTCCGAGAGATTGGCCGATGCGGCGCGGTTCTCGACGGCGAGACGGTCCACGCCACCGGGGCTGGTCCTGCGGACGATCCGTCGCGAGCGGCCCGTGACTTCGGCCACGAGGTCGGTCCCGAACCGCTGCACGATCTGGTCTAGCGCCCCCGGAACGGGTGGAAGGGAAGCCAGTTTTTCGATCAGCCGGTCACGGCGGGCGACGGCCTCGCGGCTTTCGACGGGCTGTCCGTCACGGAAGACCGGGCGCGACGACAGATTTCCTTCGCTATCGGTGAAGGGTTCGTAGAGCTGTACCGGGAAAGAATGGGCGAGGTAGTCCAGGACATATTCCCTCGGGGTTATGTCCACGCGGACATCGTTCCATTCCTCGGTCGGTAGTTCCGCCAGTCTGCGTTCCATCAGTGCCTCGCCGGTGGACACGATCTGGATCACGGCGGCATGGCCGTCCTCCAGATCTCGCTCAATCGACTGGATCAGGGTCGGTGTCTTCATGCTGGTGAGGAGATGGCCGAAGAAGCGCTGCTTGGCCGACTCGAAGGCCGAACGCGCGGCGGATTTCGCTTGCCGGTTCAGAGTGCCGGAGCCGCTGTCGCCGCCGGTGATGTTGGCGGCCTGCATCGCGGCGTCGAGATTGTTATGAATGACCGCGAAGGCCCCGGCATAGGCATCGTAGATGCGGGTTTGTTCCGGGGTGAGCTGGTGTTCGACCAGTTCGTATTCGACGCCATCGTAGGAGAGCGAGCGGGCGGTGTAGAGGCCGAGCGCGCGAAGATCGCGGGCCAGAACTTCCATTGCCGCAACCCCTCCGGCCTCGACAGCTTCGACGAACTCGGCGCGGGTCGAGAACGGGAAATCCTCGCCACCCCAGAGACCCAGGCGTTGGGCATAGGCGAGATTGTGAACCGTGGTGGCGCCGGTCGCCGAGACATAGACGATGCGGGCGTTCGGCAGGGCGTGCTGAAGGCGAAGCCCGGCGCGACCCTGCTGCGAGGCGGCGACATCGCCGCGTTCTCCCTTGCCGCCCGCGGCGTTTTGCATGGCGTGGCTCTCGTCGAAAATGATCACTCCATCGAAGTCGGAGCCCAACCATTGGACGATTTGTTTGACCCGCGAAACCCTCTCTCCGCGCTCGTCGGAGCGTAGCGTAGCATAGGTGGTAAACAGGATGCCTTCCGGCAGACGAATGTCCTTGCCCTGGGGGAAACGCGACAGTGGAGTGACCAGAAGGCGTTCCATTCCGAGCGCCGACCAGTCACGCTGTGCGTCTTCGAGGAGCTTGTCGGATTTCGAGATCCACACCGCCTTGCGGCGACCCTGCATCCAGTTGTCGAGGATGATGCCGGCCGACTGGCGGCCCTTGCCGGCGCCCGTGCCGTCGCCGAGCATGAACCCCCGCCGGAAACGCACGGCGTTCGGCGCATCGTCGGGCGCAGCCGAGACGAGATCGAAGGTTTCGTCCAGCGTCCACGATCCGGCGAGGAAGTCCGAATGGGCTTCGCCGGCATAAATTACCGTCTCCAACTGGGCGTCGGACAGGATGCCGTCAGCAGAGATGTTTGCCGGAAGACGGGGGTGGTAGCTTGGCTTGGGCGGCGCGACCGAAGACATGGCGGCCGACTGCACTAGCTTGGTGGGGTGCGCCTGAGCGCCGGGAATACGGATCGCCTGCAATCCGTATTCTTCATAAATTGCATCGGTGATGCGGCCGTCCTCGGACGGTGTCCAGTCGACGGTTTCGTAGGCGAGTTCGACGCCCTCGGGTTCGGCGACCGGGTGTCTGGGCGCAGATGCGGCGGCGCGAGCGAGATAGCCGCGAATGGTGCGCGGCGCGGCCGTAGCGGCGGCAGGGATCGAGACCGACGCATCGACCGGAAGGCGGGCCGGAACATGATCGCCAATCCAGCCGATCAGGGTAGCGACATCGGGCGCAACGCCGATGGATGCCGGGAACGTGGCCGGATCATCGGCGGACAGCTTGTCGATGACCGTGAGGCGTGTGTCGATCGTGGTTCCGTGCTTGGCATAGACCGCGCCGTCGATGGAGGCGGTGAATACG
>JAVBSF010000095.1:0-3366 GCA_031556925.1 Pararhizobium sp. | reverse complement strand
GCCGTATCGTCACGGAAATGTCGGTCATGATGCTGGATGAGGATTTCTTCTTCCTGATCACGGCGGCAACGGCGCAGTGGCATGATTTCGAGTGGCTGAAGAAGCATCTGCCTGAGAATGCCGCCTTCACGCTGGACGACGTGACCGAGGCTTTCTCCTGCCAGATTGTTTCCGGTCCGAAGTCGCGCGCTATTCTCGCCGAGGTTTCGGATGCCGATTTGCAGAAGGGCTGGCTGACCCATCAGAGTTGCCGGATCGCCGGCCGCTGGTGCCAGCTGGTGCGCGTTTCCTTCGCTGGCGAACTCGGTTGGGAAATCCACACGAAGATCAATGACACCGCCGTCATCTTCGATGCCGTCTGGGAGGCCGGGCAGAAGCATGGCCTGAAACCCTTCGGCATGGAGGCGCTGGACAGTCTGCGCATCGAAAAGGCTTATCGCGCCTGGAAGGGCGATCTTTCGACCGACTACACCATCCTGCAGGGTGGGCTGGAGCGTTTCGTCGATTGGACGAAGCCCGAGTTCAAGGGCAAGGCGGCGCTGGAGCGGGAGAAGCAGCAGGGCGTTTCCAAGCGCTTCGTGACGCTGACGGTGGAGGCCGGCGAATGCGATGCGCCCTATATGTCGACGCTCTGGCATGACGGCAAGGTCGTGGGCGAGACGACCTCGGGCAACTGGGGTTACCGCGTCGGCAAGTCCATCGCACTCGGTATGCTGAGGGCCGATCTCGCCCAACCAGGCACCGAAATCGAGGTCGAGATTTACGGCGACCGCTTCAAGGCGACTGTCCAGCCGAATGGGCCGCTGTTCGACCCCAACAATGAAAGACTGCGTGCATGAGCACCAAGACGATCCCCTCGAAAGCCCGTGCCGTCATCATCGGCGGCGGCGTGTCCGGCTGTTCCGTCGCCTATCATCTGGCGAAGCTCGGCTGGACGGATGTCGTGCTCCTGGAGCGCAAGCAGCTGACATCAGGCACCACATGGCATGCCGCCGGCCTGATCGGCCAGCTCAGGGCGTCGCAGAACATGACGCGGCTCGCCAAATATTCCGCCGACCTCTACACCAGGCTCGAGGCCGAAACCGGCATCGGCACCGGCATGCGCCAATGCGGCTCGATGACCGTGGCGCTGACGGAAGAGCGCAAGGAAGAGATTTATCGTCAAGCCTCGCTCGCCCGTGCCTTTGGTGTCGATGTGCGCGAGATCACCGTCGATGAGGTGAAGGGCATGTATCCCCACCTCAACACGGCGGATGTAAAGGCAGCCGTGCACCTGCCGCTCGATGGCCAGTGCGATCCGGCCAACATCGCCATGGCGCTCGCCAAGGGCGCGCGGCAGAATGGCGCGACCATTCTCGAAGGCGTCAAGGTGACTTCGGTTGTCACACAGGACGGCCGCGTGACCGGCGTCACTGGCGAGCAAAACGGTGAGACCTTCACCATCGAGACGGAAAATGTCGTCAATGCGGCGGGCATGTGGGGGCGCACGCTGGCGGATATGTCGGGCGTGACGCTGCCGCTGCACGCCTGCGAGCATTTCTACATCGTCACCGAGCCGATCCCGAACCTGCAGCGGCTGCCGGTGCTGCGCGTGCCGGATGAATGCACCTATTACAAGGAAGACGCCGGCAAGATGCTGATCGGCGCCTTCGAGCTGAAGGCCAAGCCCTGGGGCATGGACGGCATATCAGAGGATTTCTGCTTCGACCAGTTGCCGGATGATTTCGATCACTTCCAGCCGATCCTGGAAAACGCCATCAACCGCATGCCGATGCTGGAAACCGCCGGCATCCACACCTTCTTCAACGGCCCGGAAAGTTTTACCCCCGACGACCGCTATTATCTCGGCGAAGCGCCTGACTTGAAAGGGTACTGGGTCGCTGCCGGTTACAACTCCATCGGTATTGTCTCTTCCGGTGGTGCCGGCATGGCGCTGGCGCAATGGATGAACGACGGCGAAGCGCCCTTCGATCTCTGGGAAGTCGATATCCGCCGCGCCCAGCCGTTCCAGAAGAACCGGGCCTATCTCAAGGATCGGGTCTCCGAAACGCTCGGCCTGCTCTATGCCGATCATTTCCCCTATCGCCAGATGGCGACAGCCCGCGGCGTGCGCCGCTCGCCGCTGCATGAGCATTTGAAGGCACGCGGCGCGGTGTTTGGCGAAGTGGCGGGGTGGGAGCGCGCCAACTGGTTCGCCAAAGAGGGCCAAGAGCGGGAATACCGCTACTCGTGGAAGCGGCAGAACTGGTTCGAAAACCAGAAGGAAGAGCACCTCGCCGTGCGCAATGGTGTCGGCCTGTTCGATATGACCTCCTTCGGCAAGATCCGCGTCGAGGGCCGCGATGCGCTGGCTTTCCTGCAACGCCTCTGCGCCAACCAGATGGATGTTGCACCCGGCCGTATCGTCTATACCCAGATGCTGAACGAGCGCGGCGGCATCGAGAGCGACCTGACGGTGACGCGCCTCTCCGAAACCGCCTTCTTCCTCGTCGTGCCCGGCGCGACGCTGCAGCGTGACCTTGCCTGGCTGCGCAAGCACTTGAAGGACGAATTCGTCGTCATCACTGATGTCACGGCGGCTGAAAGCGTGCTCTGCGTCATGGGGCCGAAGGCGCGCGAGCTGATGCAGAAGGTGAGCCCAAACAATTTTTCCAACGCGCATCATCCTTTCGCGACGGCGCGGGAAATCGAGATCGGCATGGGGCTCGCCCGCGCCCACCGCGTCACCTATGTCGGGGAGCTCGGCTGGGAGCTTTATGTTTCGACCGACCAGACGGCGCATGTGTTCGAAGCCTTGGAAGAGGCGGGGGCGGATGTCGGTCTGAAGCTTTGCGGTCTGCACACGCTCGATAGCTGCCGCATCGAAAAGGCTTTCCGCCATTTCGGCCATGATATCACCGACGAGGACCATGTGCTGGAAGCCGGTCTCGGCTTTGCCGTGCGCACCAAGAAAGGCGATTTCCTCGGCCGCGATGCGGTGCTGCGGAAGCAAGAAGAGGGGCTGAAGCGGCGTATGCTGCAGTTCAGGCTCGCCGATCCCGAACCGCTGCTGTTCCACAACGAAGCTTTGGTGCGCGACGGCAAGATCGTCTCGACCATCACGTCAGGCAATTACGGCCACTTCCTCGGCGGCGCCATCGGCATGGGTTACGTGCCCTGCGAAGGCGAGAGCGAGGCGGATGTGCTGGGGTCGGATTACGAGGTTGAGATCGCCGGGGTTAGGGTGAAAGCCGAGGCCTCGCTTGTGCCGATGTATGATCCGAAGGCGGAACGGGTTCGGGCTTAGCCCAAGGAGGGGAAGGGCCCCCAAAACCCCGCTGGGCCACCCACTAACCCCGGAACAGGGGGAGAGGGATATAGCGCGAT
>JAVBSF010000223.1:0-8572 GCA_031556925.1 Pararhizobium sp. | reverse complement strand
CTCAACGACGCCGAGCGTCAGGCCGTTGCCGACGAAAAGGCGCGTCTGGAAGCTGAAAAGGTTGCAGCAGCACAGGCTCTCGCCGCCGAAAAGGCAGCAGCAGAAGCCGCTGAAGCCAAGGCCGCTGCAGAAGCAGCTGCTGCCGCTGAGACCGCAGCAGAATAAGTTTTTAAATCCTCGGATTTTTGAAAAGGCGGCTCCAGGGCCGCCTTTTTTGTGCCTGCTCATCCGTCGGTAACCGATACCTGCGGAAAAGCATTTTCGTCGGAACGCGTTAACCGGCAAAAGCGCCCTTGCCATGGGCTTGGCGAGTGTGACAGTTTCGCTTCGCCATAATTCAGGAGCTCTTCATGCTTTCCCGCCGCACCGTTCTCGCCGGGCTGACCGCCCTCGTTCTTTCCCCGCTCGCTGCCGTTGCTGCCGACCTGCCGGATCTTGGCGGCAAGACCGTCGTCGTCGTCACGGAAAATGCCTATCCGCCGCTGCAGTTCGTCGATCCGAAGAGCGGCCAGGCGATCGGCTGGGAATATGATGCGATGAACGAGATCGCCAAGCGGCTGAATTTCAAGCTCGAAATCCAGAACACCAGCTGGGATGCGATGATCCAGGCGGTGTCCGACGGCCAGTACGACATCGGCATGACCGGCATCACCATCAAGGACGAGCGCAAGGAGAAGGTCGATTTCTCCGACCCCTATATGCGCTCGCAGCAGTTCATGCTGGCGCGTGGCGATGAAGCCCGTTTTACCGACGCCAAGAGCTTTGCGGCTGTTGATGGCGCCCTTGTCGGTGCGCAGCCGGGCACTTCGCCGTTCTATACCGCTGTCTATGAAATCCTCGACGGCAATGAACAGAACCCGCGTATAAAACTGTTCGAGACCTTCGGTGCCACGGTTCAGGCGCTGAAGACCGGCGACGTCGACACGGTCCTGACTGACAGCGTCGCCGCCAAGGGCTATGTCGATGCCTCCAACGGCGGACTTAAGGTCGTCGGCGGCCCGCTCGGCACCGAAGATTTCGGCTTCATCTTCAAGAAGGGCTCGGATCTGGTCGCACCGGTCAACGCCGCCATCGCAGCGCTGAAGGCAGATGGCACGCTCGACAAGCTGAACCAGAAGTGGTTCGTCGATTACAAGATGGGCGAATGATCTCCCGTCAATGACGCCTGCGTCTTCACACAATACCTCTGAAAAGGGCGACTACCCTTGGTGGCTGGTCGCCCTTGCCGTGATCGCGGTGATCATTGCGATCGTGATCTTTGCGAATGACCTCTATTCGCAGGTTTTCACGGTCGTTGCGGCTGGTATAGGCGTGACCGTCTTCGTGACCATCGTCGGCTTCGTCCTGGCAACGACGCTCGGTCTCGGCATCGCCCTGATGGCCTTGTCCGAAAGCAAGGTTCTGCGACAGATTGCACGCTTCTACACCGAGGTCATCCGAGGCGTTCCGATCCTCGTGCTTCTGTTCTACATCGCCTTCGTCGGTGCGCCTGGCCTTGTCTGGCTGATCAACGCCATCTGCTCTCCCCTGATTTCGTCGGGGGCTATGGAGCCGATGCTGGTTCGAGACCTCTCATTGGTCTGGCGTGCGATCCTTGCGCTGATGATCGGCTATTCCGCCTTCATCGCCGAGGTTTTTCGCGCAGGTATTCTATCCGTAGACAAGGGGCAGGTCGAGGCGGCAAAGGCGCTCGGGCTTTCACGTTACCAACGCTTTCGCCTTGTCGTCTTTCCACAGGCGATCCGGGTGATCCTGCCGCCGCTCGGCAACGATTTCGTCGCCATGGTCAAGGATTCGTCCCTCGTTTCGGTACTCGGCGTCGCCGATATCACGCAGATGGGCAAGGTCTATGCCTCCGGTTCCTTCCGCTTCTTCGAGACCTACTCGATCGTCGCCTATATCTATCTGATCCTGACGATCGGCCTGTCGCTGTCGCTGCGGGCGTTGGAGCAGCGGTTGCGCAGGAATACGCTCAAGTAGGATTTTCATCATTCTCCAGGGAACCAGCGCCGTCTTCCGGCATTCCTTTTGCCAAGGATAACCGGGAGATGAACGATGAAATCCGCTCTGTTGCTTCTGTCGGGTACTGCGTTTGCCGCGCTGTTGTTCCTGTCGGGCAACTATGCGGCTTCGAGTTTCATGACCGATGGTGAGTCGCATGCGTTCAACCATATCGGTGAACCGCTATGGACGTTCGAACCAACCTATCTGGACCGGGGAAATCTGAGGCTGAGTGAAGCCAAGGCGAAATTTGCAGGCGCCATCTATGAAACCGCCGCGGTTGCAGCGCCCGAGCCGGGCCGCGAGAAGCCGAAGAAGCCGCAGCACGAAGCCGCCAATCTCGCGCACCTTGACTGGTGCATGAACCGCTACCGCTCCTATCGTCCCGATGACGATACATACCAGCCCTATGGCGGTTCGAGGCGCAAATGCGAATCCCCCTATGCGGGAAGCGAGATGGTCGAGGCTGTCGATATGATGCCGACCGGTTCCGTCGAGACATTGTTTCCTGCGGTAGACGTGCATGAAGAAGTGAGCTTCGACGAGGCGACGTGGTGCCGTCAGCAGTATCGTTCCTATCGGGTATCGGACAACACCTATCAGCCCTTCTCCGGCCCGCGGCGGCAATGCATGGTTCGGTCCTACTGACCGCGGCTGTCCGGGTCACGAAAGGTTCATATTGCCGGTCAGGGCGAAAGCTGGTATATCCCGGCCCATGGAATCCAAATTCGGATGTTACGAGCGGAAAATCGTCGTGCTGCAGGATCACAAGCGTCTGCCGGCACGGTTTTTTGCGTGCGTTTCCGGCGCCCTTAGCAGCCGACTTATCTGATCGTCGGGCTTGACCCGACCGGCTGCCGGCGCCTCTTGCCGGACATTTTCCTGATCTTCATCTCTACATCGGATGCAAAGCCATGAGCGCACCACGGACCCTCTACGACAAAATCTGGGACGACCACGTCGTCAATCAGCAGGAAGACGGCACCTGTCTTCTCTACATCGATCGCCATCTCGTTCACGAAGTGACGAGCCCTCAGGCGTTCGAAGGCCTGCGCATGGCTGGTCGCCAGGTGCGTGCTCCGCAAAAGACCCTCGCCGTCGTCGACCATAACGTCCCGACCTCGCCGGATCGCCACCTCGGCATCAAGAACGAGGAAAGCCGCATCCAGGTCGAGGCGCTCGCCCAGAACGCTGCCGATTTCGGCGTCGAATATTATTCGGCCAGCGACAAGCGTCAGGGCATCGTTCATATCGTCGGTCCCGAGCAGGGCTTTACCCTGCCGGGCATGACCATCGTCTGCGGCGACAGCCACACCTCCACCCACGGCGCTTTCGGCGCTCTGGCGCATGGTATCGGCACATCCGAAGTCGAGCACGTTCTCGCCACCCAGACGCTGATCCAGAAGAAGGCCAAGAACATGCTGGTGCGTGTCGATGGTCAGCTGCCGGAAGGCGTCACCGCCAAGGACATCATCCTTGCCATCATCGGCGAGATCGGCACGGCCGGCGGCACCGGCCACGTCATCGAGTTTGCCGGCGAAGCCATTCGTTCGCTGTCGATGGAAGGCCGCATGACCATCTGCAACATGACGATCGAGGGCGGCGCCCGTGCCGGCCTGATCGCGCCGGACGAGAAGACCTTCGAATATATCAAGGGCAAGCCGCGCGCACCGAAGGGCGAAGCGCTGGAGCAGGCGATTGCCTACTGGAAGACGCTCAACACCGATGAAGGCGCGCATTTTGATCGTGTCGTCGTTCTCGATGCCGCGAAGCTCCCCCCGATCGTTTCCTGGGGTTCCTCGCCGGAAGACGTGATCTCCGTTCAGGGCATTGTTCCGAACCCGGATGAGATCCAGGACGAGAACAAGCGCGCCTCCAAGTGGCGTGCGCTCGATTACATGGGCCTGAAGCCGGGCACCAAGATCACCGACATCGCTGTCGATCGCGTCTTCATCGGTTCCTGCACCAACGGCCGTATCGAGGACCTGCGCGAAGTCGCCAAGGTCGTCGAAGGCAAGACCGTTGCCTCGACCGTCTCGGCGATGATCGTACCCGGTTCGGGTCTCGTGAAGGAACAGGCGGAAGCCGAAGGCCTCGACGTGATCTTCAAGGCGGCCGGTTTCGACTGGCGCGAGCCGGGCTGCTCCATGTGCCTCGCCATGAACGACGACCGCCTGAAGCCGGGCGAGCGTTGCGCCTCGACCTCGAATCGTAACTTCGAGGGCCGTCAAGGCTTCAAGGGCCGTACGCATCTTGTGTCGCCGGCCATGGCTGCGGCTGCCGCCGTTTCCGGCCACTTTGTCGATATTCGCGACTGGCAGTAAGGTTCAATCTCCCCCCTTGCGGGGGAGATGTCACGAAGGGACAGAGGGGGGTGCAGCCGCGATTGCCAAAATCTCGGCCTTGCATCTGCGGCACCCACCCCCCTCTGTCGGCGCTGCCGACATCACCCCCCCAAGGGGGGAGAACAGATCGTGTTTGCCGCCTCCTCTACCCCACCACCTTCAGCACCGTATCGCGCCGGAGAAACGGTATCAGCCGCTTCATCGCCGGCAGGCTGATGGCGACGCAGCCTTCCGTCGGCGGATAACCGGGCTTGGCGATATGGAAGAAAATTGCGGAGCCGCCGAAGCGTTTTCGTGTTCGCAAATTCCAGTCCATGACGATGCAGACATCATAGAGCCCATCATCGCGGCGCATCTTTTCATGACTCGGCTTGAAAGGCGCCGCCACGGGCCGATTGTAGAGCGCGTGACGCGGTTCGTCGCACCAGAGAAGGTTCGCGGGGGTAAAACGCAGCGGCAGCCGCGTCTGCGGCCTCATCATCCCCTTGTCGTGCCGGATATAGCCGCCGACCAACCGCATGTCTGCAATCGGCGTTGCCCCGTCGCCTTCCCGCTTTTTCGAGGTGATGCCGCTGCGGCCGATGGCGGCTTCCTCGGTGCGCCCGGCGAAGGTGAGGAGGGCTCTGGTGGGATGGCCGGGTTTGCGGCGCACGGTGATCGTTCGGGCGGGCCGCGAGGGAGGGCTGGCTTTGACGCGCATTTTACTCACAGATTTTTGCTTTGCCCGTGATGGCAAAGCTGATCATAGCACGTCACATGATGTAACAAACGGGTGAAGGCTTCCGTTGCTTGTCAAAAGCGTCGATTGAGCTAGTTTCAGACCGGAAGCAACAGGAGCATCGGCATGTCGGCTCGTACCATTCTTCTCGTCGATGATGACAACGATCTGCGCGAAACGCTGGTCGAGCAACTGTCCCTCTATGACGAGTTCACCATCCTGCAGGAAGCCAATGCCGCCAAGGGCATGCAGACAGCGCGCAGCCAGCCCGTCGCGCTGCTGATCATGGATGTCGGCCTGCCGGACATGGACGGGCGCGAAGCGGTGAAGCTCTTGCGCAAGGGGGGCTTCAAGTCGCCGATCATCATGCTGACAGGTCATGACACCGATTCGGATACCATCCTCGGGCTGGAAGCCGGCGCCAACGATTATGTGACGAAGCCCTTCCGCTTCGCCGTGCTGCTGGCCCGTATTCGCGCGCAATTGCGCCAGCACGAGCAGAGCGAGGATGCGACCTTCACCGTCGGTCCCTATACCTTCAAGCCGGGGCAGAAGCTGCTGACGCTGGAAAACGGCCAGAAGATCAGGCTCACGGAGAAGGAAGCGGCGATCATCCGCTATCTTTACCGCGCCGACCAGAAGGTTGTGACCCGCGATGTGCTTCTGGAGGAGGTCTGGGGCTATAATTCCGGCGTCACCACCCATACGCTGGAAACCCATGTCTATCGCCTGCGCCAGAAAATCGAACGCGACCCTTCCAATGCGGAGATTTTGGTGACAGAGAATGGCGGCTACAAGATCGTGCCGTAACCCGAGGGTTTTCGCTTGGCGCTCAATGACGATATCGCGCTTCTCGCCCGCGTGCCGCTGTTTGCGGAAATCGACGAGGACAAGTTGCGCCTGATCGCCTTCGGTGCCGAGCGTCGGCGTCTCAGCCGCGGGCAGGAGCTTTTTCGCGAGGGCGCGCCAGCCGATTGCGCCTTCGCCATCGCCAGCGGCACGTTTTCTCTTTCACGCACACTGGTCGATGGTTCTTCCGCCATCTTCGATACGGTCGGCCCCGGCACGCTGCTGTCGGAACTGGCGATGATCTCGCTGGTCGAGCGCAAGTTTACCGCGACGGCGGAGGATGACAGTGAGGTCATCCGCATCAACCGCCCGCTGTTTCGGCGCATGCTGGAAGAATATCCGGAAGTCGCTTCGATCGTGGAGACCCGCATCCGCGAAAGCCTCCAGTCTATGATCCGCAAGATGGAACGTCTCGCCCCGAAATTCGCGTGAGAGCCGGTCAGAGATCGAAATGGGCGATGATCGGGACGTGGTCTGACGGGCGCTCCCAGCCACGGGCTTCCTTCAGGATTTCCACCTTCGTCAGATGCGGGGAAAGGTCTGCGGAAGACCAGACATGGTCGAGGCGGCGGCCGCGGTCGGCGGCTTCCCAATCCTTGGCGCGATAGCTCCACCAGGTATAGAGCTTTTCCGGCGAAGGCGTGTGCTGGCGCATGAGATCGACCCAGGCGCCGCCGGTCTGTACAGCCGTCAGACCTTCGGTCTCGATCGGCGTGTGGCTGACGATCTTCAAAAGCTGCTTGTGCGACCAGACATCGTGTTCCAGCGGCGCGATGTTGAGATCGCCGACGAGGACGGAAGAAATCCCGGCTTCACTTTCGGCATGCAGCAGTTTCATCTCCTCGATGAAATCGAGCTTATGGCCGAATTTGGGATTGATCGTGCGATCCGGTTCGTCGCCGCCGGCCGGCACATAGAAATTGTGCAGGCGGATTTTCTTATCCCCCTTCTCGAAGACAACAGAGAGATGGCGGGCATCACCGACGCCGCAATAGTCACGACGGTCAACGAGCTCATGCAGCGGCAGGCGGGAGATGGTGGCAACGCCGTGATAGCCCTTCTGTCCATGCATGGCGATGTGCTTGTAGCCGAGCGCCTTCAGCGGCGAGGAGGGAAACTGGTCGTTCGGACACTTGGTTTCCTGCAGGCAGAGGATATCGGGCGACCAGGTTTTCAGGAGATGTTCGACCAGCGGCATGCGCAGCCGCACGGAGTTGATGTTCCAGGTCGCAATCGACAATGCCATTCAGATGATCCCTTCAGAGAAGGGCCTGTTTAAGCAAGTTTGATGACGGGCGGCAACCCGTCAGAAATTGTGGTTCGAGCATGGCGCCGCCTGTCCACAAGGGCTTTGCCGCACGCCTACTTGCGGATGTCGTCGTAGGGAACCTTGAAGACGGCATCGTCCATCGGAATGCCGGTCTGGACGTTGAAGATCATCACCGAGGTATCCTTCTTCTGGGCGTCGGTGATCGTCCACTGGCGCAGGTCGTAGGTCTTCGGATCGAACATCATGGTGATCGTCGCGTCGCCGAAAATGCTCTTGTCGCCGAGAACGATGGTGATGAGATCAGGCTCCTCGCGCACGTCGCGCACCATCTTGCTGGAAAGATCGATCGTGTCGGAGAGAAGCAGCTTCAGCGGCGTCTTCGACAAGGGATAGAGATCCCAGGTCTTGAGCTTTTGGTTGCCGATGACGACGACCTTGCCGTCGGCGATCACGCGCATCGGCGAGGGCGCTTCGTAGTTGAAGCGAATCTTGCCGGGGCGGCTGATGTAGAACTTGCCGCCGGTCTGCTCGCCGCGCGGGCCGAACTGCACGAATTCGCCGGCCATGGTCTTCACCGAGGCGAAATGGTCGGCGATCTTCTGGGCGACGGCGTTCTGCTGAGCCGATGCCCGATCGAGCGGCAGGCCGGCCGCTGCAAGGGCCGACAGCATGGCCAGTCCGAAAACGAAGGTCTGGCGCGACAGGGTCGGCGTGGCATCGTTGCGGGCGGTCTCGGTCATTGCGGTCTCCTTGTTCATGGCAGTGATGTGGCGCGCAACTGCGGCGGCGTCAAGGCGCGGGCGCAGCACATTCTCGTGTCCATTCGACAGGAGACGAGGATTGGCTTTCGAGCGAAAAGCGCGACGGTTGCCCCGATGGACGATGGCCCGTCCTTGGTTCATCAACGTCCGGTGATGTCGTCTTCGGTCGGCACGAGGATCTCGCGCTTTCCGGCGTGGTTGGCAGGGCCGATGATGCCTTCCTGCTCCATGCGCTCGATCAGCGAGGCCGCGCGGTTGTAGCCGATGCCGAGGCGGCGCTGGACGTAGGAGGTCGAGGCCTTGCCGTCGCGCAGTACGATCGCAACCGCCTGGTCGTAGGGATCGTCGGATTCGGAGAGGTTGCCGGTGCCGGCCGGGCCGCCGCCATCGTTCTCCTCGTCGTCATCCTCGGTGATGGCGTCGAGATATTGCGGCGCGCCCTGCGTCTTGAGGTAGGAGACGACCTCTTCGACTTCGGTATCCGAAACGAACGGACCGTGGACGCGCTGGATGCGGCCGCCACCGGCCATATAAAGCATGTCGCCCATGCCGAGCAGCTGTTCGGCGCCCTGCTCGCCGAGAATGGTGCGGCTGTCGATCTTCGAGGTCACCTGGAAGGAGATACGGG
>JAVBSF010000153.1:0-23333 GCA_031556925.1 Pararhizobium sp. | reverse complement strand
AAGTCAACAAGGGTGCTGACGTTTAAGCTTTCTCACGCATTTGCGGGACGCAAGAACCGCTTCGCGTTTTTGCTGGAAATGTTAAAGCCTGTCACGCCCCCGGAAGCGGCGCTGATAGGCCGGATCGTAAAGCGAGCTTTCGCGAAAATCGCTCGACGCCAACGAGCGGCCGACGAAAATCAGCGCCGTGCGCTCGATGGGATCGGCCGCGACCTTTTCCGCGATATCGCCGAGTGTGCCGCGCAGCACGCGTTCATCCGGCCATGACGCCTTGACGACGATGGCGACCGGGCAATCGGCCCCGTAAAGCGGCATCAGTTCTTCCACGACCTGATCGAGCGCATGAATGGCGAGATGGATCGCCAGCGTTGCGCCCGTCGCGCCGAAACCGGCCAAAGTCTCGGCATTCGGCATGGGCGAGGCCCGACCGGAAACCCGTGTCAGCACAAGGCTCTGGGCGACGGCGGGAATGGTCAGTTCGCGGCCAAGGGCGCTGGCGGCAGCCGCAAAGGCAGGGACGCCGGGCGTCATCGTATAGGCGATGCCCTGCGCCTCCAGCCTTCGGATCTGCTCGGCAACGGCGCTCCAGACGGAAAGATCGCCGGAATGCAGCCGCGCCACGTCCTCGCCGGCTTCCGCGGCGCGCACATATTCCGCCTCGATCTCGTCCAGCGACATCGGCGCCGTATCGACGATGCGCGCACCCTCCGGGCAATATTGCAGAAGCTCCGGCGAAACGATCGAACCCGCATAGAGGCAGACCGGGCAGCGTCCGATAAGATCGCGGCCCCTGACCGTGATGAGATCGGCCGCTCCGGGGCCTGCCCCGATGAAATGCACTGTCATGGTCTTCCCTCTCCGCTTGGCGCGGTCTTTCCTCTAAACGGGTTTCACCCAATTCCATTGCGTCACTGGCATGGCTGGCTTCCATCCGGTCATGCTGCCGACCGGGCTTGCGCGGGCGATATCGATACGCGTCAGCGAACCGCCGAGACGGGCATGAAAGGTCAGCAACACAGCCTCCATCTCCGTCGTCACGGCATTCGCCACAAGCCGTCCGCCGGGGCGAAGCGCCGATATCGCCGCATCCATCACCCCGGCATCGGAACCGCCGCCGCCGATAAAGATCGCATCCGGCGCCGGCAGACCGGCAAGCGCCGCAGGTGCCATCCCCTCCGCCACCCGCAGATCGGGCACGCCGAAATGGCCGGCATTGCGCGAAATCCGCGTGGCGCGTTCCGCCGAAGCCTCGATGGCAATCGCCCGCATGGCCGGGCCGCAGAGCATCCATTCGATGGAGACCGAGCCCGAACCGCCGCCAATATCCCAGAGAAGTTCACCCCGCCGGGGCGCCAGCGCCGAAAGCGTCACGGCCCGGATTTCGCGTTTGGTGATCTGACCGTCATGCTCGAAGAGAGCATCGTCCATCCCGGAGGCCAGCGTCAGCACCCGCGCATCCGCCGCAGCCCGCACCTCGATCGCGCAGACATTCAGCGGATCGATGCCACTGATGGCAAAGGCCGACGCCTCGATCCGCATCACCCGCTCATGCTCCCCGCCCAGAGCTTCCAGCACCGTCAGGTGTGAAGCCCCGAAACCATTCTCCGTCAGCAGTTGCGCGAGCTGCGCCGGACCGTTTTCATCGGACGTGAGCGCGATCACGCGCGATCCCGGCTGCAGATGCGGGCGGATGAGATCGAGCGGCCGGCCATGCAGCGAAACGACGACCGTGTCCTGCAAAGCCCAACCAAGACGCGATGCGGCAAGGCTGAAAGCGGAAGGCGCCGGAAAAACATGCATCTCCGCCCGGTCGATACGCCGGCACAGCGTTACCCCGACCCCGAAGAAAAAGGGATCGCCGGAGGCGAGGACAACGACGGGACGGCCACGCAGGGCGACAATTTCGTCCACGGAACGCTCGAAGGGGCTCTGCCAGGCACGCGTCTCGCCTGTGATCGCTCCCTCAGCCAGCGCGATATGACGCGCTCCGCCAAAGACGATTTCGGCTGCGGCAAGCGCCCGCTTGGCCTCGTCGCCGAGACCGGCTAAACCATCCTCGCCGATGCCGACAATCGTCAGCCAGCGGTCCATCTTGCCGAAGGTTTCATCCATGCGCCTGCACCGTGTTCTGATCCTTGGCGGCACGACGGAAGCCCGAAGGCTTGCCGAACGGCTCTCCGAAAGGGGCGATTGCGCGCTGACCCTGTCGCTTGCCGGCCGAACCGCCGCCCCGATGGCGCAACCCGTGCCGGTTCGAAGCGGCGGCTTCGGCGGCGCGGAAGGGCTTGCCTTCTACCTCCGCGAACAGGCCATCGACCTTATGATCGACGCCACCCATCCCTTTGCGGCCCGCATCTCGGACAATGCCGCCGAAGCCTCGCGGCTTGCCGATACGCCGCTCCTTGCGCTGCGCCGCCCCGTCTGGGAACGACAGGAGGGCGACGACTGGACGAGCGTCAAGACCATGCCAGAGGCCGTATCCGCCCTTGGCGCAGCACCGAGACGTGTCTTTCTCGCCATCGGCAGGCAGGAAGCTTTTCATTTCGAAGCGGCTCCGCAGCACAGCTATCTGGTGCGCAGCGTCGATCCCGTCACGCCGTCTCTTGATCTGCCGGATGTTCGCACACTGCTCGCGACCGGCCCCTTCCCCGAAGCCGATGAACGCCGCCTGCTGGAAGAAAACCGGATCGAGGTGATCGTCGCCAAGAACAGCGGCGGCGGCGCCACCTATGGCAAGATCGCGGCTGCCCGCGGTCTCGGCCTGCCTGTGATCATGATCGAGCGCAAACCGACGCCCGATGTCCGGGCGGTCGCAACCGTTGCGGAGGCGCTCGACGCTGTCGATCACGTTTTGTCCTTGCCGATGAAGCGTGGCGTATAGACCAGCGGCGTTTGACCGGGGCGTTCGATGACGCGCGTCTCCGGCGAACCGATGATGACGCAGGTGGCCATATCGGCCTTCGAGGCATCCGCATTCGCAAGCGACATGATCTGCATGCGCTCGTCCGGCCGTCCGGCCGCACGGCCGAAGATCACCGGCGTCGCGGGCGGAAGAACCTCCCGCAGCAGGGCAAAAGCCTCCCCCAACTGCCACGGACGCGCCTTGCTGATCGGATTGTAGAGCGCGATCACCATGCCCGCCTCGGCCATCAGCCGCAGGCGCCGCGTGATGACGTCCCAGGGCTTCAGATTGTCGGACAGCGAAATCGCACAGAAATCATGCCCCAGCGGCGCGCCCACGCAGGCCGCGACCGCCAGCATGGCCGTTACGCCCGGCAGGATGGTCAGATCAATCGCCCGCCATTCCTCCGGTCCGGCATCGATCGCCTCGCAGACAGCCGCCGCCATGGCAAAGACACCGGGATCGCCACCGGAAACGACGCAGACCTTGTGGCCCGCAGCCGCAAGCTCAAGCGCTGCGCGCGCGCGGTCCAACTCTTCGCGGTTATCGGAAGCGATGTGGTTCTGATCTGGTCGCAGCGACAAACGGTCGAGATAGGGGCCATAGCCCAGGAAATCGTCAGACGCTTCCACCGCAGCCCGCGTTTCCGGTGTCATCTGCTGGGCGCCGCCCGGTCCTGTGCCAATGACGTAAAGCTTGCCGCTCATGGCTTGTCCTTCCAGCCGGGCACCAGCACCAGCGAGAAATACGGGGCTTCATCGCTCTCCTTTTCGGAAAGTCGCGTTAGCGCCGAATTGGCCATGGTGCCGCGTTCGACATAGAGAGCTTGATCCAATCGGCCAGCAGCGGTCAGCGCCCGGCGGATTTTCGGCAGGTTACGCCCGACCTTCATGATGACGGCGGCTTGCGTATCCGTCAGCCTGCGGCCAAGCTCGGCCTCCGCCATCGTGCCGGGCAGGACGGAGAGAACGTCGTCCCCCTGCACGATCGGCACGCCCGCGAGCGACCAGCAACCAGACATCGCGGTGATGCCCGGAATGACATCGGCCTCGAACCGCCCGGCAAGCCGCACATGCAGATGCATGTAGGAGCCATAGAACAGAGGATCACCCTCGCTCAGAACAGCAACCGTGCGACCGGCCTCCAGATGCTCGGCAACCGCCCGCGCCGAAGCATCGTAGAAGCCGGTGATGCTCGACTTGTAGTCGTCGTGATCCTTATCGATCTCGATGGTGACCGGATAGTAGAGCGGTAGCTCGACGATACCGGGCTTCACCAGCCCGTCGACGATTGCCCGCCCGTTGCCGCGCCGGCCTTCCTTGGCGAAATAGGCGAGCACGTCGGCGCGCTCCAGCGCCTTCACTGCCTTGACCGTCAGAAGCTCCGGATCGCCCGGCCCCGTTCCGACGCCGATCAGCCGTCCCGACGCGCTCACAGGCCTGGCCTCGCGAGTGAATTCAATGCCGCCGCCGTCATGGCGCTGCCGCCAAGGCGACCGCGGACGATGGCATAGGGCACGCCATAGGAGTTTTCCGCCAGCGCATCCTTGCTTTCGGCGGCTCCGACGAAACCAACCGGCATGCCGATGATGGCCGCCGGCTTCGGCGCGCCGTCGCGCAGCAGTTCCAGGAGATAAAACAGCGCCGTCGGCGCATTGCCGATCGCGACGACGGAGCCGGCAAGCTTCGGCAGCCAGAGCTTCATCGCCGCCGCCGAGCGGGTGTTGCCGATTTCGCGCGCGATCTCGGGCACCTCCGGTTCGCGCAGCGTACAGATCACCTCGTTATCCGCGGGAAGGCGTGCGCGTGTCACCCCTTGCGCCACCATGAAGGCATCGCAGAAGATCGGCGCACCAGCCTTCAGAGCATTCCGCGCCGCGCCGACGAAGTCGTTCGAAAACTCGAAATGCTCGGCCGCTTCGACAAGGCCGCAGGCATGCACCATGCGCACGGCGAGATCCGCTTCCTCCTCGGAAAAGCGGGAAAGATCGACCTCGCTGCGGATGATGGCAAAGGAACGTTCGTAGATGGCGTTGCCATCCCGGATGTAATCGTATTCAGGCATCTCTATCCCTGTTGGACCGCCGCGACGATCCCGGCCGCGCCGAGCCGTGTTAGGCAGGCACGCGCCGATTCGCCAGCTTGTTTCTCGCTCCGCACCAGCGCATCGAGACGCGACAGCGCAAGAACGAGCTTTTTCTCGTCGATGTAGAGGCTTGGGACTGCCGAGGCAGGTCCATTGACGACAAGCCCGTAGCCTGTTGGCGCACCCACCAGCGTCAAGGGCGCGGCGGCCGGCCGGGCGCAGCCCTTGGCGCAGCCCGAGACATGGAAAACGAGCGATCCATCCAGAAGCGTAGGCGCATCGGCGATCAACTGACGGGCGGCAGCCTTGGTGTCGATCAGGGCGGATGCGCACGCTCCTTTTCCGGAGCAGACGGCGATATGATTGCCCTTGTGGAGGGGATCGGCGCGAAGACCGAGCCCCTTGGCACAGTCCGCGAAGGCCGAGGCGGCATCCACCGACAGCCCCAGCACCAACAATGCGTGCTGCGGGGCAAGGCGAAATTCCGTTGCCCCCAGTGCCTGCATGGCGCGAACGAAATCGATCAAGGTTTCGGCCTCGATCTGCCCGAAGGCAAGCGCCGCACCGAACACAGTCCGACCGGGCGCCAGGGCATGGAGACCGGCGGGATGCCCGATCTCCACTTTCTCCGCATCGACCGGCTTGCCCGCCGGCGCAGCGGCGATGAGATCGCGCCCCCGCGCCATCGGTCCAAATGAAGAAAGGCGCCGCAAAAGCCCTATCACGGAGCCAACCACCGCATCTGTCGGAAGCACGGCAACCGGCGTTGCGCCTTGCTCGTCCCCCGCCAGCGCAAGCCGCCAGAAAATACCTTCGCCCCGCCTCTCCACCGTCAGGCGGATATCCGCGACGACACCGCGCAGGTCGAGCCGGCCGCCGCCATCGACAGTCACCGACAGTTTCGGCGCCAGAACGAGGGGCGGCTCGGCGTTGTCGATCGCGGCCCGCAGGGCCGCGGAGAGCGGCAGCGGGTTGCAGATTTCCGTCGGATCGTAACCCGCCAGTGGTGGCGTCTCGATGGCGATCCCCTCGGAAGGCACGATGCCGGCATCATCGATATCGCATGTCAGCGCCGCGACCGTTGGCGGCGAAAGCCCCCTGATCTGGAGGTTTCCCCGCGCGGTGATATCAAGGAGGCCATTGCCATGCCGGCGGGCGGCGAGAGCAAGCGCGGTCAGCTGTTCAGATGAAAGGCCGGGGGTGGATGGCCGCAGCCGCACGAGCAGGCCGTCGCCGGTCGGCATAGGCCGCGACAGCGTCGGACAGGCCCCACGCCTGCGATCCGCAAACGCGATAACGGCGGTCTGTTCCCGCCCCTGGCTGGTTCCTGCGCTACGCACTCTCTCTTCATCTCCCTAATTGCGGCGGCTGACGTCCATCCTATCGGAGTGACAAACCTGCCGCCATCCCGCAAAACGAAGCAAAAGGGCGCAATTGGCCGCGACCGGTCATAGGTCGATCGATCACGTGTCGAAATCGGCCCCTGACCGCATCAGGTAGATATCCATGATCCAGCCGTGGCGCCTGCGCGCCTCCGCTCTCGTCCGGGCGATCTCATCGCGAACATCCTCCAGACGACCGGAAACGACGATCTCCTGCTCCGTGCCGAGATAGGCCCCCCAATAGATGAAGGCGTCGGGATCGTCGACCTTCAGGAACGCCTGTTCGCCGTCGAGCATCACGACCTTCGTGCGCCCCTTCTCCGGCATGCTTTCCGCAAGCCTGCGCCCTGTTGTGATCTCCACCGGCTTGCCCACGAGATTGAGCGGAATGCGGTGGGCCGCCGTCAGCGCCTGCAGGCTGGTAATGCCGGGAATGACTGAAAAATCGAAGGCGACGCGGCCGCTTGCCCTTACCCGCTCGACGATGCGGATCGTGCTGTCGTATAGCATCGGATCGCCCCAGACGAGGAAGGCCGCTTTTCCGTCTTCGCCAAGGTGGGTTTCGAGCAGACGCTCATAGATTTCAGCGATCGCCGCATGCCAGTCGTCGACGCTGCCGTCATAGGAGCGGTCGCGGATTTCGCGCACCGGCACATCGAACTCGATGACACGGATGTTTTCGTTGGTCACATAGCGGCCGATGATATCGCGGCGGATATCGGCAAGCTGCGCCTTGTCCGCACCCTTCCTCGGGATGAAAAGCACATCCGCGTCATTCAGCGCCTTGATCGCCTGGATCGTGATATGCTCGGGATTGCCGGCGCCGATGCCGACGATCAGTATATGCCTCATGGAAAGCTCCGCCCAAATCATCGTCTGTTTGGAGGATCGGTGGAAGAGATGCAAGCCGTGAGCCAGGCTGGCGGCAAACGTGGAACGCAGCACGGTGCGCGGAATACGGATTCATTTCCGGCATTTTTCAAAATAAAGAATGGAAAAACGTGCAGGTCTCAACTATGAGAGCGGCGTATTCATTTTCTGATTTATCAAGAAAACGCGCCCGCCGAAGGAAATCGGCCGGATCGATTGAAGCAGAGGCTGCTGAATTGCTGTTGGTCGATCACTGTCGTTGAAATTTGTCGCCTGTTTCAAGGGTGACAGGTAAGGCAATGGCAAAGTATTACCAATAAAATCGTATTGAATAAGCAGGCCGTGACGGCCTCATAGCAACGAGCAGGCGAATGACATCACCTCAGAAACAGCGCGCGTCCGAACCGGCCCAGGCGCTCCGAAACTGCAAAACAGCTTTTATCGGCGTCGGCATTGCCAGCGCCCTGGTCAACATCCTTTATCTGACCGGCTCCTTCTTCATGCTCGAGGTCTATGACCGTGTGCTACCCAGCCGCAGCATCCCGACCCTGATCGCACTCTGCGCGCTGGCCCTCCTGCTCTACGCCTTCCAGGGCGCCTTCGAAATGATGCGTGGTCGCATGCTGGTGCGCATCGCCGGCGCGCTCGACGAAGCGATGAGCGGACGCATCTACCGTGCCATCGTCCAGGCTCCGCTGAAGCTGCGCACCCAGGGCGATGGCTTGCAGGCCCTGCGCGATTTCGATCAGGTCCGCTCCTTTCTCTCCGGCAGCGGTCCTTCCGCCTTTTTCGATCTGCCGTGGCTGCCCTTCTACATCCTGATCTGCTTTGCCTTCCATCCAATGATCGGCATCGTCTCGATTGTCGGCTCGCTGATCCTCATCGCGCTGACCTTCCTCACCAATCGCGGCACGCAGGCACCCTCCAAGCGGGCCGCCGAAGCCGGCAACCTGCGCAACGCCTTCGCCCAGTCATCGCAGCGCAATGCCGAGGTGATGCAGGCCATGGGCATGCTCGGCCGCATGTCGAGCAAGTGGGAAAGCCGCAACAGCACCTACCGCGAGGAAAACCGGGTGACGTCCGATGTCGGCAACGGCTACGGCGCACTCTCGAAGGTCTTCCGCATGGCGCTGCAATCAGGCGTTCTGGCGACAGGCGCCGTGCTCGTCATCGAGGGCATGGCGTCCCCCGGCATCATCATCGCCGGCTCGATCCTGACGGCGCGCGCGCTCGCCCCCGTCGAGCTTGCCATCGGCAACTGGCGTGGCTTCGTCTCCGCCCGCCAGAGCTGGGCACGCCTCAACGACCTGATGAAAGCCCTTCCGGAACGCGACGCGCCGCTCGAATTGCCCGCCCCGCGTGAACGGCTCACGGCCGAAGGTCTTGCCGGCGGCCCTCCCGGCGCCCAGCGCCTCACCTTCGCGGAAGTGAACTTCGCCGTTCGCGCCGGCAGCGCGCTCGGCATCATCGGCCCCAGCGCGTCGGGCAAATCCTCGCTCGCCCGCGCGCTGATCGGTATCTGGCCGGCCTTCCGCGGCTCGGCGCGCCTTGACGGCGCCGCCCTCGACCAGTGGGACAGCGACCGGCTCGGCCGCCATATCGGCTATCTGCCCCAGGATGTCGAACTCTTCGCCGGAACCGTTGCGCAGAACATCGCCCGCTTCGAGGAAGACGCATCGTCCGAAGCGATCGTCAGCGCCGCCCGCGCAGCGCGTGTCAATGACCTGATCCTGAAGCTGCCGAACGGCTACGAGACGGAGATCGGTGAGAGCGGAGCCTCGTTGTCGGCGGGGCAGCGCCAGCGTATCGCCCTTGCCCGCGCGCTCTACGGCGACCCCTTCCTCGTCGTCCTCGATGAACCCAATTCGAACCTCGACGCCGAAGGTGAGCAGGCGCTCAGCGAAGCGATCATGAGCGTGCGCCAGCGCGGCGGCATCGTCATCGTCATCGCTCACCGGCCGAGCGCGCTTGCCGCGGCCGATCTGGTGCTGATGATGAACGAAGGTCGCATGCAGGCCTTCGGCCCCAAGGAAGAAGTGCTGTCCAAGATTCTGCGCCAGGAAAGCCGTCCGCCGCAGGTCGGGGGACCGGCAAACCTCAAGGTGGTCGGCGAAGGACAGGAGAGCGGCCAGTGAGCGACGTCCAGACTCAGAAGAAGCCCATAAACTCCCGTCGCTCGCTCAGCCGTCATATGGTGGCCGTTCTGGTCCTTTCCACGGCTCTTGTCGTTGGAGTGGGCGGCTGGGCCGCAACCACCGAACTGTCGAGCGCCATCGTTGCCAGCGGCACCGTCATCGTCGAAAACAACGTCAAGAAGATTCAGCATCTGACCGGCGGCATCGTCGGCGAGTTGCTGGTCAAGGAGGGCGACCGCGTCGAAGCGGGCCAGGTTCTGCTTCGTCTCGACGGCACGACCGTGCGCGCCAACCTTTCCATCGTGCAGAACACGCTGGCCCAGCTCTATGCCCGCCGGGCGCGCCTGCTGGCGGAGCAAAACGGAAGCGGCACCTTTGCGATCCCCGAGGATCTGACCAGGCTCACCACCGCCACTGACGCCAAGGTTCTGGAAGAAAGCGAGCGCAAGCTTTTCGTCAGCCGGGTGAATGCGCTCGCCAGCATGAAGGACCAGCTGGCTTCGCGCAAGGACCAGCTGAAGGACGAGACCGAAGGCCTCACCGTTCAGTTGGCCGCCATCGACGATGCGCTGAAGCTGATCGCCGAAGAGTTGGCCGGGCTTGAGAAGCTCTACAAGGAAGGCCTCGTCTCCATGCAGCGTGTGACGACGCTGAAGCGCGAGCGGGCGCAGCTGGAAGGCGATCGCGGCGCCCGCATCGCGGCGCGCGCGCAGGCAGCCGGAAAATCGAGCGAAATAGACCTGCAGATATTGCAGCTGCAGGAAGACCGCCGCACCGAGGTTGCCAAGGAACTGACCGACATCGAAGCCAAGATCTCCGAATATGAAGACCGGCAGATCGCGGCCATCGACCAGCTCAAGCGCCTCGACATCACCTCGCCGCTTGCCGGTCGCGTCTACCAGCTTGCGATCCACACCATCAATGGCGTCGTCAATCCCGGCGAGCAGCTGATGCTGGTTGTGCCGGAATCCGACAGCCTCACGGTGGAGGCCAAGGTCGCGACCCATGACATCGACCAGATTCGCCTGGGCCAGCCGGTCGAGCTCGTCTTCAGCGCCTTCAACCAGCGCACGACGCCGGTGGTCGACGGCGAGGTCGTCACCATCGCGCCGGACCTCGTGACCGACCAGCGCACCGGCATCACCTATTACCCGATCCGGGTACGGCCGAAGCCGGAAAGCTTGAAAAAGCTGGAAGGCTTGACGCTCTATCCCGGCATGCCCGCCGAAGTCTTCATCAAGATCGCCGATCGCACCGTGATCTCCTATCTGGCGAAACCGCTGACGGAACAGATGCGCCACACCTTCCGCGAGGATTGACACATCGCACCCGCGGCGCGCCGCAACGCAAAAACCCGTGGCAATCGATGATGCCGCGGGTATATGACTGACCATCATGTCTTCCAAGCGCACCGGCTACATCTTCGTTCTTCTGGCGATCACCATCTTTTCGATCCAGGACGCGGTTTCCAAATATCTGGGCAGCCTTTATCCGCCCGTGCTGATCACGATGATCCGCTACTGGGTCTTCGCGGCCTTCGCGCTGGCCTGGGCCGCGCGGGCGCCGGGCGGCCTGGCGGCATCGTTCAGGACGCGCCGCCCGGGGCTGCAGATCCTGCGCGGGGTTCTGCTGGCGGGACAGATCGTTATCGTCATCACCTCTTTCGCGCTGGTTGGCCTTGCGCATTCTCAGGCGATCTTCGCCTCCGGACCGATTTTCGTCGCCCTCCTCTCGATGCCGATCCTCGGAGAGCGTGTCGGCTGGCGGCGCTGGACGGCGATCATCGTCGGTCTGCTCGGCGTCCTGCTCATCCTCAAGCCGGATGACACGGGCTTCGACCTCAAGGTGCTGATACCCATGGGTTCCGCCCTGATCTTCGCGTTCTATGTCATCGCGACCCGCCTCGTCAGTCATGACGACACATCCACGACGAGTTTCCTCTATACCGGCGTCGCGGGCGCGGGCGCGATCAGCCTGATCGGCCCCTTCTACTGGACACCGCTTGCGCCGGGCGACTGGGCCTGGATGATCCTGCTCTGCATCACGGGAACGGCGAGCCATTTCTGCCTGATCAAAGCCTATGAACATCTGGACGCCGCGGAGGTGCAACCGCTGACCTATCTGCAGATCGTCTTCGCGTCGGTCATCGGCGTTTCGATTTTCGGCGAAACCCTGAACCTCAACATGATCGCCGGCTCCGCAATCGTCGTCGCCGCCGGCATCTTCACGATCTGGCGCGCAGCCATTGTGGCCCGCCGCGATGCCCGCACCGTCGCGAGAGATCCCGGCCAGCCCTTGACCTGAAATTAAGGGCTGGCCGGCAAGGCCCAATCGATCGGTGGATAACCCTTGGAAACAAGGAAGTCGTTGGCCTTCGAAAAGGGCTTGCTTCCGAAGAAGCCGTTATGCGCCGAGAGCGGCGAGGGATGCGGCGACTTCAGCACCAGATGGCGAGACCGGTCGACGAATGCCGCCTTCTTCTGCGCATAGGAGCCCCAGAGAATGAAGACCACAGGATGGGGCTGATCGTTGACAGCCCGGATGATCGCATCCGTGAATCGCTCCCATCCTTTTCCCTGATGGGATGCGGCCATGGACCGCTCAACCGTCAGGACGCTGTTGAGCAGCAGCACACCCTGCCTGGCCCAATGCTCCAGAAAGCCATGACCGGCCGGCTTTATGCCGAGATCGTCCCGTAGTTCCTTGAAGATATTCACCAGCGACGGTGGCGGGCGAACACCCGGCAAGACGCTGAAGGAAAGCCCATGGGCCTGCCCTTCGCCATGGTAAGGATCCTGACCGAGAACGACGACGCGCACCTTGTCGAGAGGCGTCAGATCGAGAGCCCGGAAATATTCCGAACCCTTGGGAAAGATCGCCTTGCCCTGCGATTTCTCTTCTTTGAGAAAGGACTTCAGCGCGGCCATATAGGGCTGCGAAAATTCGGGAAGAAGCGCGCTTTTCCAGCTTTCCTCCAACTTTATCGCCGTGTCCATTCGCCTGCTCCCATGCCTGTCGCGCAAAGGGCACATTAATGATCAAGGCGCGCCTGGCAAGCCCGGGAAACCACACCCGATCGATGCGATCTCTTTTAATTCATACAATCTGACTCAACCATAAAGAGTTTTTTTCATCAAACCATGCTACGAAATCAGAGCCGATCTTATGAGAGATACCGGAAAACAATGGAACTCACCGGTATAATCTTACAGTGCAATTTTAATGAATATTTCATCTAATTATACCATTAGTTGTATAAAGGCAGAGCGCCATGACGTCCATCGCATTGGAATGGCACTTGTCGACAAGCGACAGGAATGGCGGCACCCGTCCGCCAACCCACAAGATCGCAACGCAACAGTCGAGAACAATCTGGCATTCAGCCAGCGCATGCGAATGCCCTCGCGCAAAAGCTCGAGGAGATCCAGTTATCGTTGGAGGCGACTTTGGGCATGCATCTTCCCGGCTTGGGTGGCGACGCTCGGGCAATATTGGCAGCAATGGATAAATCCCAGGCAATCATCGAGTTCGATCTGCAGGGAAATATCCTCCACGCAAACGCAAACTTCTGCGCCGCGCTCGGTTATACGCTGGCGGAGATCAAGGGCAAGCATCACCGCATCTTTATCGATCCGGCAGAGGCCGCAAGCGCCGAGTATCGTGAATTCTGGGCGAAGCTCGCCCGTGGCGAGTTCCAGAGCAAGCAATATCGCCGCATCACCAAGAGCGGCCACGACATCTGGATCGAGGCGTCCTACAATCCGGTCTTCCGCGGCAACAAACCTTACAAGGTCGTGAAGTTCGCAACGGACATCACCGCCGTCAAACTCAAGGCGATGGAAGACGCGGCCAAACTTTCCGCCGCCTCCCGCTCGCAAGCCGTCATCGAATTCACCCCCATCGGCGAAATCCTCACGGCAAACGAAAACTTCTGTGGCGCCGTCGGCTACCAGCTTTCCGAGATCAAGGGGCAGCACCACCGTATCTTTTGCGACCCCTCTTATGTCGCAACCGAAGAATACCGCACCTTCTGGGAGAAGCTCGGCCGTGGTGAATTCCTGGCGAACGAGTTCGTGCGTTACGGCAAGGGCGGCAAGGAGATCTGGATTCAGGCCACCTACAACCCGATCATGGACGTTCACGGCAAGGTCATCAAGGTCGTCAAGTTCGCAACTGATGTCACCGAGCGCATGAGCGCCGTGGGCACCCTGGCAACGGCCCTGAAAGGCCTCGCCGATGGTGACCTCACGCAAAGTCTCGACAATGCCTTCGTGCCGACGATGGAAAAGCTGCGCCACGATTTCAATGACGCGGTCGAAAGGCTCAGGGATGCCATGCGCTCCGTCGGCCGCAACGCGCAGGCGATCGCGGCCAGTTCCGGCGAAATCCGCTCGGCGGCGGACGACCTTGCCAAGCGCACGGAACGCCAGGCGGCATCGGTGGAAGAAACGGCCGCAGCACTCGAGGAAATCACCACGACCGTTTCCGACTCCAGCAAACGCGCGGAAGAGGCCGGCACCCTCGTCACCGCCACCCGCGACAATGCGGAACGCTCGGGCACGGTCGTTCGCAACGCCGTTGCCGCCATGAGCCAGATTGAGGATTCCTCCCGCGGCATCTCCAATATCATCGGCGTCATTGACGATATCGCCTTCCAGACCAACCTGCTCGCCCTCAATGCCGGTGTCGAGGCCGCCCGCGCCGGCGAAGCGGGCAAGGGCTTTGCGGTCGTCGCCCAGGAAGTTCGCGAACTTGCCCAGCGCTCCGCCACCGCCGCGAAGGAAATCAAGGCGCTGATCCATACTTCGGGCGAACACGTCAAGAGCGGCGTGGCGCTCGTCGGCGAAACCGGCAAGGTGCTGGAACTGATCGTCTCGCAGGTGGAAGACATCAACGCCAATGTCACGGCCATCGTCGGCGGCGCCCGCGAACAGGCGACAGGCCTTCAGGAAATCAATCAGGCCGTCAACGCCATGGACCAAGGCACCCAGCAGAACGCCGCCATGGTCGAACAACAGACAGCCGCCAGCCATGCGCTGGCCAAGGAAGCCGAAGCGCTCTTCGCGATGCTCGGTCAGTTCAAGGTGGGAAATCCCAACGGCGGCCCCGTCGCGGCCAGCACGAGCCACAATCGCCCCGTCGCCTCCCCTGCCCGCCGCATGACCGCGCAGGTCGCCCACGCCTTCTCGGGCAACGCAGCGCGAGCCGAACAGAGCTGGGAAGAGTTCTGATCTCCCGATCTGGCCACAACGAAAAACGGCGCCCCGCAAACGGCGCCGTTTTTCGTTGTTCCTGTAAAATCCTCGGCAAATAACATCGTCCGGGCATTTTCCATGCCGCTCCATGGCCTGTTCCTGCTATCGGATGTCGCGAAACGGATGGACGGGCGGGCGGGCGTCGCGCTAGCTTCTCCTCCAATCCGGCACCGGACAGGCCCTGAAAGTGAGAGACCGACTTCGATGAAAAGCTACGTGCTGACCGTATCCTGCATTTCCACCCGCGGCATCGTTGCGGCCATCACGGGTTATCTCGCCGACAAGGGCTGTTACATCGTCGATTCGTCGCAGTTCGATGATCTGCAGACAGGCTTGTTCTTCATGCGTCTCACCTTCACCAGCCAGGAAGGCGCAACGGCCGACGAACTGGAGAAGGGCTTCGCCTCCGTTGCCGACAAGTTTGCCATGAACTGGGAACTGCACAGCAGTGAGCACCGCATGAAGGTGCTGCTGATGGTCTCCCGCTTCGGGCACTGCCTCAACGATCTTCTCTATCGCTGGAAGATCGGTGCTTTGCCGATCGATATCGTCGGCGTCGTCTCCAACCATTTCGATTACCAGAAGGTCATCGTCAACAACGACATTCCCTTCCACCACATCAAGGTGACCAGGGAAAACAAGCCGCAGGCCGAAGCCCGGTTGATGGAGATCGTCGAGCAGTCGGAAGCCGAACTCATCGTGCTTGCCCGCTATATGCAGGTTCTCTCGGACGCCGTCTGCAAGAAGATGTCGGGCCGGATCATCAACATCCACCACTCCTTCCTGCCGAGCTTCAAGGGCGCCAATCCCTACAAGCAGGCCTTCGAGCGCGGCGTGAAGCTGATCGGCGCCACCGCGCACTACGTCACCGAGGATCTCGACGAAGGTCCGATCATCGAGCAGGACGTTGCCCGCATCACCCATGCGCAAAGCCCCGACGATTACGTCTCGATCGGCCGCGATGTCGAAAGCCAGGTTCTGGCGCGGGCCGTGCACGCCCATATCCATCATCGCGTCTTCATGAACGGCAACAAGACCATCGTCTTCCCGGCAAGCCCCGGCTCCTACGCCTCGGAGCGCATGGGCTGATTCCCGACCTGCGCGAAAGCCTGTGCCTTGCCGGCGCGGGCTTTTCCTTTCATGTCGCATACGGTCGTACAGCACGATGAATATGTCGTAGACAGGCTTTGATCGCGCTGCGGCTGGCTCTAAAATCGGGCCAGTTTTCCCATCAGGCCAGATTTCCAATCAGGATCGCACGCAATGGCAGAGTTCCCGCAAAAGGCAAAAGTCGTCATCATCGGACTGGGGGGCATTGTCGGCGCCTCGATTGCCCATCACCTAATCGAGCGCGGCTGGGACGACATCGTCGGCATCGACAAGTCGGGCATTCCCACCGATATCGGCTCGACGGCCCATGCCTCCGACTTCTGCTACACGACCAGCCACGACTATCTCTCGGTCTGGACGACGCAATATTCGATCGATTTCTACGAGAAGATGGGGCACTACGCCCGCATCGGCGGCCTCGAAGTCGCCCGCACCGGGGACGATACCTGGATGGAAGAGATCAAGCGCAAGCTCTCCTCCGCCAAGGCTTTCGGCACCCGCGCCCATTATGTTTCGCCCTCCGAGATCAAGGCCATGTTCCCGCTGATCGAGGAAGATCAGGTCATGGGCGGCATGTTCGATCCCGATGCCGGCCTCGTCATTCCGCGCTCGCAGACCGTCGCCGGCAAACTGGTCGATGCCGCCGAGAAGTCCGGCAAGCTCAGGATTTTCGGCAATACGCCGGCCCAGTCGCTCATCGTCGAGGGCGGTCGCATCAAGGGCGTGGTCACCCATCGCGGTACGATCATGGCCGATCACGTCATCGTCTGCGCCGGCATCTGGGGCCGCCTGATTGCCGAAATGGTCGGCGAAGACCTGCCGGTCATGCCGGTCGATCACCCGCTGACCTTCTTCGGCCCGTACAACGAGTTTGAAGGCACCGGCAAGGAAATCGGCTATCCTCTGCTGCGCGACCAGGGCAACTCCGCCTATATGCGCGACACCGGCGACCCGAAGACCACCGAAGGCGGCCAGATCGAGTGGGGCTACTACGAGACGACCAATCCGCGCCTCTGCCATCCGCGCGACATCCTCGAAAAGCATGAGGCGCGCCTGTCACCCTCGCAGCGCGATCTCGACATGGAGCAGATCCTCGAGCCGCTCGAAAAGGCCATGGAACTGACGCCGATCCTCGGCGAGCTCGGCTATAACGAAAGCCATTCCTTCAACGGTCTCTTGCAGGTTTCCGCCGCCGGCGGGCCCTCCTGCGGCGAAAGCCAGAAGGTGCGCGGCCTCTGGTATTGCGTCGCCATCTGGGTCAAAGACGGCCCCGGCTACGGCAAGCTGATCGCCGACTGGATGACCGACGGCCGCACCGAAATCGACCACAACTCGATCGACTATGCCCGCTTCTACCCGCACCAGCTGGAAGAAAAATTCATCGAAGGCCGCACCTTCGAGGCCGCCCAGAAGATCTACTTCCCTGCCGTCCACACCCGCGAACCCTATGCGACGGGCCGCAACGTCAAGCGTTCGCCCTTCTACGAGCGCGAAAAGGAGCTCGGCGGCTACTTCATGGAACTCGGCGGTTGGGAGCGCGCCCATGGCTACGCCGCCAACGAGCACCTGCTGGAAAAATACGGCAACCGCGTTCCGGTGCGCGAGAACGAATGGGACAACCGCCACTTCTGGCGCGTCTCCAACGCCGAGCATCTGGCGATGAGCGAGGATTGCGGCATCGTCAATCTCTCGCATTTCCATATGGTGGACATCGAAGGCCCTGATCACGTCGAGCTGCTGGAATGGCTCTGCGCGGCCAAGATCGGTGGCGACGCCAATATCGGCAAGGGCATCTACACCCACTTCCTCGATGACGAGGGCATGGTGCGCGCCGACTTCACCGTCTTCCGCATGGCCGATCGCTGCCGCCTCGTCAACGGTGCCGACGCCGGCCCGCGCGACTTCCACTACATGAAGCGCGTCGCCGAGGATCGCGGCCTCGATGTCACCATATCAGACGTCTCGGAAAAGTTCATCACCATCGGCATCTGGGGTCCGAACGCCCGCGATACACTGAAGAAAGTAGTGGCCGACCCGGCCGGTCTCGATATCGAGAACTTCGCCTTCGCGGCCATCAAGCAGATCGAAATTGCCGGCAAGCCGGTCACCGCCTTCCGCATTTCCTATGTCGGCGAGCAGGGCTGGGAACTGCATATGAAATATGAGGACGGCCTTGCCGTCTGGGATGCGCTGCGCGCCACCGGCGTCATGGCCTTCGGTGTCGAGACCTACGCCAATTCGCGGCGCATGGAAAAGAGCCTGCGCCTGCAGAACGCCGATCTTTTGACCCAGTACAACCTGATCGAAGCCGACCTCGCCCGCCCGAAGGTCAAGGACGCCGATTTCCGCGGCAAGGCCAAGCATTTGGAATACAAGGCGCGCGATCATCAGCCCGCCATGCTCTGCACGCTGGTCATGACCGAAAACACCGACAGACAAGGCGTGAAGCGCTATCCGGTCGGCACACTGCCGGTCATGGACCCGGAGACCGGCGAAGTGCTGATCGACGAACTCGGCCGCCGTTCCTACACGACCTCGATCGCCTTCGGCCCGACCATCGGAAAGAACATCGCGCTCGCCTACCTGCCGCATGCCTATTGCCAGGAAGGCCGAAAGCTGAATGTCGAATACTTCGCGGAAACCTATCCGGTAGAGGTCGTCAGCATCGGCTACAAGCCGCTGTATGACCCGGAAAACCTCAAGCCGCGCAGCTAGGTCTAGCGACAGCGGCATGCGAAAGACAAAGACCTGAAGCGTGGGAGCGATCTGAAAAATCGCGATACGCTTCGGGCTTCGTTTGGTCTTCGCATCTTGGCAAAGCCGGAAGCAATACGGGCGAAGCGCCGTACTAGAGATGTTCCCGTATATTACTTCAGACGGTTCCTGCCCGCGCCTATCGTACACCAGCAACGATCCCGGAGGCGCTGACATGTCACAGAATACCCTCGATCCTAACGCACCCGTTCCCAGCGCCGATGCCCTGCGCAGGGAAATACTCGAAAAGCAGCTGGCCGAAATGGAACGCCAGGACAAGCTGCGGGACCGCAAGCGCGAGGAACTGTCGAAATTCGCCGACGAGTTCTTCAACCAGCATGTCGGAGAACAGGAGCGGGCGATCATCCGCAACGTCGTGACGCGGGCCGTCAAGGACGGCAAGATGGAAGCGCTGGTCTATAGCTTTCCCTCCGATTTCTGCACGGACAGCGGGCGCGCGATCAACAGTGCCGATCCCGATTGGCCACAAACCCTGCAGGGAAAAGCCAGGGAACTCTACGATCGTTTCAAGGAAGTCGCCCAGCCGCAGGGCTATCGCCTGAAGGCCACGGTGATCAACTTTCCCAACGGTGTCCCCGGCGATATCGGCTTCTATCTCAACTGGGAACCGCCGGTCGCCTGACGGGAGGCCGGGAGAAACGGCAGGTGGCCCTGACGTTTCCGGAGATTGCCAGCGAAAGAGACCCCATGGACGAGACGCCAATTTCGGCCGCAGCACCGGATGCCCCCGGCCGCTCCGCCATCGAAGCGCGCATCACCGATTTCGTGCGGCTCGGCGTCATCGTTCTGTTCGGCTACTGGTCCTATACGCTCGTCGCACCTTTCATCCTGATCGTGATCTGGGCCGCCATCCTGACCGTCGCCCTCTATCCGCTCTATGAGGCGCTGCGCTCGCTGCTTGGTGGTCGCCGCCGCATCGCCGCCTTCTTCATCACCTTTCTCGGTCTTTGCATCATCATCGGCCCGCTTGCCGCCATCGCCCTCAATTTCGTCGAGGCGACCCAGTGGCTGATAGACCGGCTTTCGGCGGGTACGCTGCGTTTTCCGGCACCGGTTGAAGCTGTCCGAGAGTGGCCGCTCATCGGCGAACGTCTGCATTCCGCCTGGACCCTTGCCGCGACGAATCTCGCCGGCACGCTGGAATACCTGCAGCCGGCGCTGTTGCAGACCGGCCGTTTCGTTCTCGGCAAAAGCGCGGCCATCGGCATCAGCCTTCTCAGCTTCATCACGTCGATCATCCTTGCCGGCTTCTTCTTCGGTCACGGCCCGACGCTCGCCTCCGGGGTCGATCGCTTTGCCGAACGCATTGCCGGCGAAAGGGGACTTGGCTTCGTACGCCTTGCCGGAGCCACCATCCGGAACGTCGCAAGCGGCGTCATCGGCGTTGCGCTGGTCCAGACGCTGCTGGCCGGAGTGGTGCTGCGTCTTTTCGCCGTTCCCGCATCCGGCGGGTTAACCTTCGTCATTCTCATTCTCTGTATCGTGCAGATCGGCCCGGCGCTCGTGCTTCTGCCCCTCCTGATCTGGGCTTGGCTGACACAGGATTTCGGCTACGCCCTCTCCCTGACCGTGCTTCTGATCCCCGTTGCCGTCATCGACAACATCATGAAGCCGTTCCTCGTTTCCCGCGGCCTTTCCACGCCGATGCTGGTGATCTTCATGGGCGTCATCGGCGGCACGATCGCCTACGGGCTGATCGGCCTGTTCCTCGGTCCCATCGTTCTCAGCGTCTTCTACGATCTGCTGGTCGCCTGGGTCCGCGTGGCGATCCCCGCCCAGGCGGAGCCCCTGTCACAGCCTTCGCCGGCCGCGCAGATGGAAAACGGCTGAAACGGCCCTGCATACGCCCATGCCCCATCAACCACGCGTCAGCGGCTCCTCCGGAACAAGCCCTTCGGCGCGGGGTAACGCCTCTGCCGGCACGTTCAGGCCCGCTTTCCTCAAGCCGTCGATAAAACGATCCTGATCTTCCGCCCGCAGGATACGCGTCGTGACTTCCCTGCGTATATCCTCCAGATATTCGGGGGCGTTGAGATCCAGCCATGCCCGCTCGAGCTGGGCCTCCACCAACTTTCCCCGCTGTCCGTAGATGGCGATCAGGATCAGGTGATAGATCGGATTGTCGCGCAGGGAAGAGGTCCGCGCCCACCGTTCGGCATCCTGATAGTTGCCGTCCATATAGGCACAAACAGCCATCGCCGCCTGGAAGTATTCCATCGAGCCGGGGTTTCGTTGGAGACTGTCGGCGATGAGACCGCAGCCTCGCTCCCATTGACCGGACAGCGCCAGGCGAAAGCCGTATTCGGCCGTAAACTCGGTGTCATTGGGGTTGATCGCATAAGCCCGCTCGCCGATGGCAAGCGCATTCCTGACATCGCCGCTGAAATAGTCCGCAAGCATTTCGGCCTGAAGGGCGCGCACATTGCCGGGGTCCAGCTCGGTCGCCCTCTCGGCGGCCTCGACGGCAAGGTCGATCGGCGGCGCGCCGGCCGGATCGAGCCTGTAGCGGAAACGCAGTTCGTCGAGATAGGTGAGCGACAACAGCGCCCAGGCGGTGGAATAACCCGGATAGTCAGCGACGACTTTTTTGAGGCAGGACTGGACGGCGGTGTGGGTCTGCCGGTTCAGATCCGCACGATATCCGTAATAGGACAGGGCACAGGCATAGGCCTCGGTATTCCTTGCCGGCACCGTCATGACATCCGATGCATTCGCCTGAAAGATAACGCCGTAAGGCTGGGCAAGGGCCGTCGCCACATCGCTGGCGATTTCCGTTTCGATATCGAGAAGCTGGCGTTCATCCAATTCGGCATCATAGCTCTTGGTCCAGAGGATCGCCCTGCTGGAACGATCGACAAGGCGCGCCGAAAACCGGACCCGGTTTCCGGCCAGCCGCACGCCACCCTCCAGCCCATAGAACGGCACGGAGGAACCGGCCGCAGGCGTTGCTGCGGCGGCGCCCGACGGATCGCCGGCCAGCACCGTGATTTCCTTGAAACGCGCCATCTGCCCGATCACTTCGTCGGTCAGCCCCCGAGCCAGAAGCGCCGAGTCCTGTGTCCCGGTAATATCTTCAAAGGAATTGATGACGACCCTGGGCATTCCCGGCACGGCATTGTCCGCAACACCCGGCGCGCGCCCCGGAAAACGTCGCTGCATCGCTCCATCGACGGCATTCCAGACCAGAATACCGGCAAGCAAGCCGATACTGCTCAACAGAACAAGCCTTTCGCCCCGCCCCGCAAGGATCGATGCCGTACGGCGAACGGGCGACGATACGGATGGTGTCAACTCATGGAAGCGGGTAAAGGCCGGGACATAACCACCCTTCGGGATGGTGATCAGGATCGGGTCGCGCTGTCCCGCGAGCAGATAGTAATGCTCCAGCGCGCGGCGGACACGGCCCGCCTCAATGCGCACCACCGGATCGTTCTGTGCATCGAAGGAGGCGTCTCGGCCGAAAACCTCGATCGCGATGGAATAGGCCTTGATGCGGTCCGCGCGGCCAGCCAAGGTTTCCTCGATGATGTAGCATAGGAATTTCTGCGCGCGCTCGGGCGCGTCGAACGCCGGACTGGAGCGGATTCTGGCAAGCTGTTCGCGTATCTCGTCATCGGTGGGCGGTGCGAACGTGTCCGGTGGCGTATCGTCTGGATATGCGAAATTCATCGTCGTACCCCCAATGACACCACCAAAGCGTAGCCCCCGCACGCCTTGGTAATCACCGGCATCTTAAGCACCATAAAAGCGTAGATCAATGAAGTTTGCGAACGCAAACGCCCAAGCTTTCGTCTGCGACAATCCGCAGACGGCTCGGGGCTGGCAGGAAACAACCGGCGCGGTCCGTTTCTCGAACCAGCGCCGTGGCTTTCACGCGATATCAGGCACAACGCGGCGCGGCGCCGTATCTTCGACATAATCGCCCGGCCGCTTCTGTCGCTTGCCGAGATCCGGCGAATCGAACTTCACGCGCTCATAGGGAATGGAATGGAGAATGTGCGAGATGCAGTTGATACGCGCCCGCTTCTTGTCGTCGGACGGCACGATCCACCAGGGAGCGTGCTCGCTGTCGGTCATGCGCAGCATATCGTCATAGGCGCGCGTATAGTCCCACCACTTCTGATAGGATTCGACATCCATCGGGCTCAGCTTCCATTGGCGCACGGGGTCGTCGATACGGCGGCGGAAGCGCCGCTCCTGTTCCTCCTCGCTCACCGTCAGGAAATATTTGAGCAGGATCGTGCCGCTCTCGACGATCGCCGCTTCGAAACGTGGAGCAAGCTCCAGGAAGCGGCGCGCCTTCTTTTCGCTGCAGAATCCCATGACCCGGTCGACACCGGCGCGGTTGTACCAGCTGCGATCGAAGATCACGATCTCGCCACCGGCCGGCAGATGGGCGATATAACGTTGCATATACATCTGGGTCTTCTCGCGGTCGCTTGGCGCCGGCAAGGCGGCGACGCGGAAAACGCGCGGGCTGACGCGCTCGGTAAGGCGCTTGATGATACCGCCTTTGCCGGCAGCATCGCGGCCTTCGAAAATGATGACGATGCGCGCGCCCGATTTCTTGACCCAGGCCTGAAGATGGGCAAGCTCGATGACCAGCTTTTCCATCTGCTTGTCATAATCGACGACCTTGCCCGCACCGTTCTCCTCGGCCGGCACGGCTTCTGCCTTGTCACGTTTCTTGCTCATTGCGGTTCCTCCCAGCCTGAAGCTTGCTGTTGACGGTCATTGCGCTCGCGACGTCATGCCCCCGCTGCACGGAAAGCATGAAGTGCATCGTCGAGATCCTCATAGACGTGCTCTTCGCCGATAC
>JAVBSF010000368.1:0-14661 GCA_031556925.1 Pararhizobium sp. | reverse complement strand
ACCGTCAACAACGGCAAGGGCTACGTTCCGGCTGACCGCAACCGTTCGGAAGATGCACCGATCGGCCTCATCCCGGTCGACAGCCTCTATTCGCCGGTCAAGAAGGTGTCTTACAAGGTGGAAAACACCCGCGAAGGTCAGGTTCTCGACTACGACAAGCTGTCCATGCAGATCGAGACCGACGGCTCCGTCACCGGTGAAGATGCAGTCGCTTTCGCGGCCCGCATCCTTCAGGACCAGCTCGGCGTCTTCGTCAACTTCGACGAGCCGCAGAAGGAAGCCGAAGAAGAAGCCGTCACCGAACTGGCCTTCAACCCGGCGCTCCTCAAGAAGGTCGACGAACTGGAACTTTCCGTCCGTTCGGCGAACTGCCTGAAGAACGACAACATCGTCTATATCGGCGACCTCATTCAGAAGACCGAAGCCGAAATGCTTCGCACTCCGAACTTTGGCCGCAAGTCGCTCAACGAAATCAAGGAAGTTCTCGCTTCCATGGGCCTGCACCTCGGCATGGAAGTGCCCGCATGGCCGCCCGAGAACATCGAAGATCTCGCCAAGCGCTACGAAGACCAGTACTAACAACAAAAAAGGCAGGTTAAACCTCTGCCTTTCCCAGTCAAACAGCAGGTCAGCGACCTGTATGTGCCAGGAAACGGCAGGACCTATACAGAAAAAGGTCACCTGCACTTAAAGGAGAATAGCAATGCGCCACCAGAAAGCCGGCCGCAAGCTCAATAGAACCGCCAGCCACCGCAAGGCAATGTTCGCCAACATGGCTGCCTCGCTCATCGAGCATGAGCAGATCGTAACGACCTTGCCGAAGGCAAAGGAAATCCGTCCGATCGTCGAGAAGCTCGTCACCCTCGGCAAGCGCGGTGACCTGCACGCTCGTCGTCAGGCCATCTCGCAGATCCGTGACGTTGCAGTTGTTGCCAAGCTGTTTGACGCGATCGCTTCGCGTTACGCAACCCGCAACGGCGGCTACCTTCGCATCATGAAGGCCGGCTACCGTCACGGCGACAACGCCGCTCTCGCCGTCATCGAATTCGTTGACCGCGACCCGGCCGCCAAGGGCGCCAAGGATCTGGCCCGTGTTGCTGCCGAAGCAGAAGCTGCTGAAGCCGCTTAATTCGCATCCGCGGATTGATAGTTTAAAAGGCCGGGTGAGAAATCGCCCGGCCTTCTGCTGTTTTCTGGCTCGAAAGCAAGCGGTCGATTGCTCTCATGGTGTGTTTCGCTTGGTCTTTTGAAATGTCCTTTTGGGCGAAAGGGACGTTTGCGCCAGTCTCTGTCGCGCCATTTTTGCGGCCAGCCGCAGGAAGCTCATGACCTGTCCGGGGCGAACAAGATAAAAGCCGGCATCGGAACGCGCCCACATTTCTTCCAGAGCGGCATCGTCGATGGGCTGCTTCTCCAGCCCCTCTATGAAATCGACAAATGCCTGAAGGCTTCCCGACCGGTACACGCGGCTGGTCGGGGTTGAAATTCGCTTTGCGTAAAAGTGTCGATAGGGTCGCAGCTGCGACCATCAGGCGGAACTCTCTCAATTTTGATATCTATCTGCTGAATACGTCATTCATGACCGCGTCCTCATTCGCCTTTTTCCGAGCATAATTGCGATGGAATAAACGGGAACGATGTGCGGTGTGCGTTTTGGCAATCCCGCGCTTTGCATTTAAACCTCGCCATCCTATGTGTATGACCGAATTGGTAGTTTTCGACAGGACACATCTCATGCCGCGTTTTTTCTATCCGCTCGTTGCGCTGGCCGTTACGGGGGCCGTGTTTTCAGCTGCTTTTTGGGTGAAGGAGCCGGGGGTATCGATCGCACCCGCAGCAAACGCGCAAACGGCGGACGTCCAGAAGGCCGTTCCGCAAAGCCATGTCGAGATGCAGCTTTCCTTCGCGCCGCTGGTCAGGCAGACGGCGAATGCCGTCGTCAACGTCTATGCGGAAAAGACCGTGGAGAGCCGATCGCTGTTTTCCGGCGATCCCTTCTTCGAGCAGTTCTTCGGCCAGCAGATGCCGAACCGTTCGGAAAAGCAGTCGTCGCTCGGCTCCGGCGTGATCGTCGGCAAGAACGGCATCGTCGTCACCAACAATCATGTCATCGAGGGCGCGGACGATATCAAGGTGGCGCTGGCCGATGGCCGTGAGTTCGCGAGCAAAATCATGCTGAAGGACGACCGGCTCGATCTCGCCGTCCTCAAGATCCAGTCGGACGGCCCCTTCGACACCATTCCCTTCGGCAATTCCGATGCAGTCGAAGTCGGCGATCTCGTGCTGGCGATCGGCAATCCCTTCGGGGTCGGCCAGACGGTGACCTCGGGCATCGTTTCGGCGCTTGCCCGCAACCAGGTCGTATCCGGCGATTTCGGCTTCTTCATTCAGACCGACGCGGCGATCAATCCCGGCAATTCCGGCGGTGGTCTCATCAACATGAACGGCGAACTGATCGGCATCAACACGGCGATCTTTTCACGCGGCGGCGGCTCGAACGGTGTCGGTTTCGCCATTCCGGCCAATCTCGCCAAGGTCTTCGTCGCCTCCGCCGAGGGCGGTAACGGCACCTTTACGCGGCCCTATATCGGCGCGAGCTTCGAGCCGGTCACCTCTGAAGTCGCCGACGCGCTCGGCCTCGAGCGGGCGCGGGGCGCGCTGGTCAGCTCGGTGGTCGAAGGTGGACCGGCGGAAACGGCGGGCCTGCGTCCGGGAGAGGTGGTGCTGGCGGTCAATGGCATTGCCGTCGAACACCCGGATGCGCTCGGTTACCGCCTGACCACGGTCGGCGTCGGCCACGAGGCCAAACTGACGGTCTCCGACAACGGCAAGGTCCGGGATATCGTGCTGTCGCTCACCGACGCCCCGGAAAAGCCGCCGCGCGACGAGCGGTTGATCGAGGGACGCAATCCCTTCGCCGGCGCGGTCGTCGGCAATCTTTCGCCGCGCCTCGCCGACGAGTTGCATATGCCGGGCGGCTCGCGCGGCGTCGTGATGACGCAGATCAACCGGGGCTCGCCCGCCGCCCGTGTCGGCTTCCAGCCGAAGGATATCGTGATCGCGGTCAACGGAACGCCGGTCGAAACCACCGAAAGCCTCGAAAAGCTGGCTGCCGAAGACCCGTCCTTCTGGCGGGTCGAGATCGAGCGCAACGGCCAGCGCATCCGTCAGTTCTTCCGATGAGCGACCTGTTTGCATCCCAGGAACCGCAGGGCATGGAGGCCAAACGGCCGCTGGCCGACCGTCTGCGGCCCAAATCGCTGGCCGAGGTCACGGGGCAGGGGCATCTGACCGGCGAGGACGGCGCGCTGTCGCGCATGATCGCGTCGGGCACGCTCGGCTCGATGATCTTCTGGGGACCGCCCGGTACCGGCAAGACGACGGTGGCGCGGCTGCTCTCGGGCGAGGCGGAGCTCGCCTTCGAGCAGATTTCGGCGATTTTTTCCGGCGTGGCCGATCTGAAGAAAGTGTTCGAATCGGCCCGTGCGCGGCGCATGTCGGGACGCCAGACGCTGCTCTTCGTCGACGAGATCCATCGTTTCAACCGCGCCCAGCAGGACAGCTTCCTGCCGGTCATGGAAGACGGCACCGTCATCCTCGTCGGGGCGACAACGGAAAACCCGTCCTTCGAACTCAACGCCGCTCTTTTGTCACGAGCCCGCGTGCTGACCTTCAAGCCACACGACGAGGCGAGCCTCGCTGAACTTCTCGGCCGTGCCGAGGAAATAGAGGCGCGTCCGCTGCCGCTCGATGAAGACGCAAGGGCGAGCCTCATCCGCATGGCTGACGGCGATGGCCGCGCCGTGCTGACATTGGCCGAAGAGGTCTGGCGGGCGGCGCGCAAGGGAGAGGTTTTCGATGCGGCTGCCTTGCAGGAGATCGTCCAGCGCCGTGCCCCGGTCTATGACAAGGGGCAGGACGGCCACTACAACCTGATCTCCGCCCTGCACAAATCCGTGCGCGGCTCCGACCCGGACGCGGCGCTCTATTATCTCTGCCGCATGTTCGATGCCGGCGAAGACCCGCTCTATCTCGGGCGGCGGCTGGTGCGAATGGCGGTCGAGGATATCGGCCTTGCCGATCCGCAGGCGCTGGTGATCTGCAACGCCGCCAAGGACGCCTATGACTATCTCGGCTCGCCGGAAGGCGAACTGGCGCTGGCGCAGGCCTGCGTCTATCTCGCCACCGCCCCGAAATCGAACGGCGTCTATACAGCCTACAAGGCGGCGATGCGGGCGGCCAAGGAAAACGGCTCGCTTTTGCCACCCAAGCATATCCTCAATGCCCCGACCAAGCTGATGAAGGGCGAAGGCTACGGCGACGGCTATCGCTACGATCACGATGAACCCGACGCCTTTTCCGGGCAGGATTATTTTCCCGAGAAGATGGGCCGCAAAACCTTCTACGATCCACCGGAGCGCGGTTTCGAACGCGATATCCGCAAGCGGTTGGACTGGTGGGCCAAGCTGAGGCGTGAACGCAACAACTGATCAGTGGACCTTCGGAGCTATGCCCCGCCGCCATGGCTCCCATGCCTGCGGGCACCTTGCCTCAACTGATGCGAAGTGTCATATGGGAAGCCTATGCAGACGGCTGCACGGCGGAGCACTTCCGCCGAACATCCGCGGGGACGGCCTCGCTCCATTGAACGGACTTCATCATGGCCTGGACCATTCTCTTCCTTGCAGGACTTTTCGAAATCGGCTGGGCGATCGGCCTCAAATACACCGATGGCTTTACGAGACCCGTGCCGACGGTGCTGACGGCCGCCTCGATGGTGATCAGCGTCGTGCTGCTCGGCATCGCCATGCGCAGCCTGCCGCTCGGCACCTCCTATGCGATCTGGACCGGTATCGGCACGGTCGGCACCGTCATCCTTGGCATCGTGTTGTTTGCCGAACCGGCGACGGCCGTCCGCCTCGGCTGCATCGCCCTGATCGTCGCCGGCATCGCCGGACTGAAGCTGACGGCATAAATTTCGCGTAAACGAAAAAGCCGCGTTCCCCGAGCGCGGCTTTGGACGTTGTAAGGTCGCTTTCGTTCAGCGCAGGGCGTCGAGCGTGGCGGTTGCCGCAGCCATGTCCTTCCAGCGGTTTTCGCGGCGCTGGAAGGCTTCCTCGTCGGTTCCCCAGTGTTCGATCTGCCAGTCCTCGTCCAGATGGGCGAGTGTCCAGGCATCCTCGGCGGAGAGCCGCCGTTCGGCAAAGGCAAGCGCCAGCAGGGCCGAGCCGGTGAGTGTCGTGATCGTGTGCAGGCAGGCAAGGCCGAGTGGCGTCGCATAGGCCCGCAGAACCTCGGCATAGGCGTTGATCGCCGCGCGCGGCTGCTGCTGATGGACGATGCCTTCGGCCAGAATGAACCGGGCGCCGCGGCTCTCTGCGGCCCAGGCGAGGATCGGATCCCAGCGCTCGGCCTGACGCGCCACCAGCCCTTCGGGTTCGGCCGCGCGGTAGCAGATAAGGTCGGTGCCCGCGAATTTGAGAATGTCTTCGAAAACGGCGCGAATGTCCTTGGCCACGCCGTCGATCGCGGTGTTGGCAAGCCGCGTGACCGGCATGGTTGCCGGGTCGATCACTTCCGTCTGCGCCTCCCATTCGGCCGCGAGCAGGGCGGCCGCGGCGGCGGTCGGCACCGAGAGCAGGTTTTTCGCGGGCGTGCGGACGGCGCGACCGTCGAGCAGGACGGCATGGCCGCCGCCATCGGCGGGGCCGACCGTGACGACCGTGTAGAACCGCTTCGGCAGCGGCTTCAGCATCTGGATCTGGGCGCGGCGCACGGGATCGGGATCGCTCAGGGCGCCGGTCAGGTCATCGCGGATATCAGGCATGCTGTATCTCCATCCACTTCAAGATTTCATCCGGTGTGCGCACGATATGGTCGGCGCCGGCTGCCGTCAGGTCGGGCACCGAGGCGTAGCCCCAGGAGACGCCGAGCGCCCGCGCGCCTGCGCTCTTGGCCATCTGCATGTCATAGATCGCGTCACCGATGACGATGGTGTCGCGCGCATCGATACCGGCTTCCGCGCAGCATTCCGTCACCATGGCGGGATGCGGCTTGGAGGGACAATCATCGGCCGTGCGCGATGTGAAGAATGTCTTTTCAAACCCGTGGCTTGCGCAGATCATTTGAAGTCCGCGGCGGGATTTTCCCGTTACGGAACCCAGGATCACATTGTCCATTTTTGACAAGCTCGCGATCATCGAGGCGATACCGGGGAAAAGCGGCTCCTGAAAGCCGGGCTCGGCGCGAACGCCGGTGAAGATCGACTTGTAATGCGCCGTCATTGCCAGCGACTGGTCGTCCACATGGGGCAGGCCACGCATACGGGCGATTGCGATATCGAGCGTCAGGCCGATGATGCTCTTGGTCTCGGAGATCGCGGGTCTGGGCAGGCCGAAATCGACGAACGTGCGCGCCATGACCTCGTGAATGAGCCCGGCGCTATCGACCAGCGTGCCGTCGCAATCGAAAAGAACGAGCTGCATCAATCCTCTTCCCCGGCATTGTCGAGGTCGAAGCCGAAGAGGTTCCAGCTCTGCGTCATATGCTGCGGCATCGGCGCCGTGATCTTCAGGCGGCCGCCATCGGGATGGGGAATGTCAATGTGCCGGGCATGGAGATGCAGCCGGTTCTGCACGCCGCCCGGAAAATTCCAGTTGATGTCGGCATCGAAATACTTGGGATCGCCAAGGATAGGATGGCCGATATGGGCGGCATGCACGCGCAGCTGATGGGTGCGGCCGGTATAGGGCTCCATCTCCAGCCAGGCGAAGTTCTGCCCGGCCTGCTCGACGATGCGGTAGTAGGAGATGGCGTGGTCGGCGCCGTCGTCGCCATGCTTGGCGATGCGCATGCGGTCGCCATCCGGGGTCTGTTCCTTGACGAGCCAGGTGGAAATCTTGTCTTCACGCTTGCGCGGTACGCCCTTGACCAGCGCCCAGTAGGTCTTTTTCGTATCGCGCTCGCGGAAGGCGGCCGTCAGCTTCTGGGCGGCGCCGCGGGTGCGGGCGACGACGAGCACGCCGGAGGTATCGCGATCGAGGCGGTGGACAAGGCGGGGTTTTTCGCCCTTCGGGCTCGTCCAGGCCTCGAGCATCTGGTCGATATGGCGATTGACGCCCGAGCCGCCCTGAACGGCGATGCCGGCGGGCTTGTTGAGGACGATGACCTTGGCGTCTTCATGCAGGAGCATGCGCGACAGCAGGTCATGATCGGAGGCGTTGCGCAGATCACGCCCTGCGATGGGGCCGGTCTTCTTGGCATCCACTTCCATGGGAGGGATGCGAATGACCTGTCCGGGCTGGATGCGTGTATCGGATTTCACGCGGCCGCCATCGACGCGCACCTGGCCGGAGCGCAGAAGCTTCTGCAAGGCGCCGAAGCCGAGGCCGGGATAGTGCACCTTGAACCAGCGATCGAGCCGCATGCCCGTCTCGTCGGCTTCCACCTGCCTGTGTTCGATACCTGCCATGAGATCAATCCGCTTTCATCACCACGCGCCCATCATGCGATGCCGGATCGCCTGAAGAAAGGGGCTTTTCGTATTCTGGGCCTGTTGCCGCGCGGATGCGCGGCCGGCAGGCAGGCTTTAGACTATTGCGCGCATCAGGGCCAGCCCGGCAACGACCGCGAGACCCGAAAGAATGACGCTGGAGCCGACATAGAGCGCCGCAGGAGCGGTTTCTCCGCGTTCGATCAGGGCGATGGCGTCGAGCGAGAAGGCGGAGAAGGTCGTGTAGCCGCCGAGAATGCCCGTGATCAGGAAAACGCGCATTTCCGGCGAGCCGGAAAATTTCTGCATGATCATTTCCGAGAGCAGGCCGATCAGGAAAGAGCCCGTGACGTTGACGGTCAGCGTGCCCCACGGAAAAGCCGGGCCGAAGCTGCGCAGCGTGCCGAGACCAACGAGATAACGGAGGACGGAACCAAGGGCACCGCCGAGGGCGACGAGAAGAATATGGGTCATCCGCGCGCCATTAGCGCATCTTGGCGCTTTTGAAAAGCTTTGTGGCAATGATGGGGCCATGCCGGAATAATGGCCGCTTAAGGTTTGGCTGCTTAAATGCCGGCGAGAACGCTACACCATATGGACGCAACGATGACTGCTGCGATCAAATTCACCCACTACGATCTCAAAATGCTCCGTGCGGGCATCACGGTCGAAATCACGCTTTCCGCCGTCGCCAATGTTCGTCTGATGACGGCGCAGAATTTTGCGCTGTACCGCGAAAAAATGAAGCACCAGTTCATCGGCGGGGTCGCACGCAAGTCTCCCATCCGGCTGACGATCCCGCAGGCGGGACACTGGCATGTCGTCGTGGATATGGAGGGTCATCACGGCCATGCGGATTCCAGCATCCGCATCGTCGAAACGGTTGCGGCCCCCCGTTTTCAGTCAGCCCAGTAAGGAAAAGGCTGCATGGCGACCCATGCAGCCCCGAGACCTTCGTTATGCCAGCCGCTCGGCATGCCACTTCAGATGATCGTCCATGAAGGTCGAGATGAAGTAGTAGGAATGGTCGTAGCGCTCATGCAGGCGCAGCGTCAGGCCGATATCCGTGCCTTTGATTGCCTCTTCGAAAAGCCACGGCCGTAGTCCATTCTCCAGAAATCCGTCCGCCTTGCCCTGGTCGATCAGGAATTCGGGAAAGCGGGCACCATCCTCGACCAGAGCGCAGGCATCGTATTGCCGCCACGCCGTCTTGTCTTCCCCAAGATACTTCTCGAAAGCGCCGATCGACCAGTCGGCCGTCGAGGGCTCGACGATCGGGGCGAAGGCCGAGCAACTCCTGAAGCGATCCGGATGCTTGAGCGCGATGGTCATGGCGCCATGACCGCCCATGGAATGGCCGAAAATGCCCTGCCGGCTCATATCGGCGCGAAAATGCTGGGCGACGAAGGCCGGCAGCTCCTCGGTGATATAGGTGTACATCCGGTAGTGATCGGACCAGGGCGATTGCGTCGCATCGAGGTAGAAGCCGGCGCCTTTGCCCATCTGCCAGTTGGTCAGCTCGTCGGGAACATCGTTGCCGCGCGGGCTGGTATCGGGGCAGACGACGATCAGGCCAAGCTCCGCCGCCATCCGCCGGTATTCGCCTTTCTCCATGACATTGGCATGGGTGCAGGTCAGGCCCGAAAGATACCAGACAACCGGGCAGGGCTCGGTGATCGCCTTTGGCGGAACGAAGACGGCAAAGGTCATCTCGACGCCGCAGGCCTCGCTATCATGGGCGAAGACGCCCTGCATGCCGCCGAAGGCGGTGTTCTGGGACAAAACTTTCATCTGGGCTCCTTGAGACGGATCAGGCCAGCGCGACGGCCGTGTTGACGGCGGCGGCGACCAGGGTCGTGTTGAAGAAAAACGATACGATCGAATGCAGCAGATTGAGCTTGCGCATGTCGGTCGAGGTGATGGCGATATCCGAGGTCTGGCCGGTCATGCCGATGACGAAGGAAAAATAGAGAAAGTCGTAAACGCCGGGCTCTGTATCTCCGGGAAAATCGAGTCCGCCGCCGTTATCCTTCTCCGCGACCGTGCCAGTGGAGGGAGCCCAGTAGCGGTGGGCGTAGTGAATGGCGGCCATGGTGTGGATCGTCAGCCAGCCCAGGAATACCGCCATGAAGGCGAGCCCGAGCGAAGCGAAGGCCCCGCTGCTATCGGCTTCGTTGAGCGCGATGAAGAGCGAAATGATCGAAACGGCGATGGTCGCCAGTGTCACCATGAAAATGACCGGAGCCGGCTCGTCGGTGGCGGAAGCATGCTTCTTGAGATAATCCGCGGTCAGCTTGGGAAGCTGACGGCCTGTCAGTGTAAGATAGACGACGAAAAAGACGATCGACGGGCCGATGATTGCCAGCTTTGGCGTGAGCCAGAGCAGGCAGGGCAGGGATGCAAGACCGATCACGACAGCCGCATAAAAGGGCGCATGCCGGCGAAGGGACGGGCTTCTTTCAGCTTTGCTCATGGTTTCAGTCTATCGACGTTTGACGCGGCGGCAAAGCCGGTCCAGCGTTTCCAGAAAAGCCGAGCGGTCACGTGGGGAAAAGGCGGCGTTGTAGCCCTTGCTTTCGCCGGTCTCCCGCAAATGCGCGCCGAGATCGCGCATGGCGGTGGCCATGCCGATATTGGCCTTGTCGAAGACGCGCCCGGTGGGGCCGGTCACGTCTGCTCCGGCGGCCACGCAACGCCCGGCCAGAGGCACGTCCGCCGTCACGACGATGTCGCCTTCCACCGCATGTTCGGCAATCCAGTTGTCGGCCGCATCGAATTCCGCCGAGACAATGACATTGCGCACCATCGGATCGCGCGAAGGGCGCAGACCGGAATTGGCGACGAAAACGACGGGCAGGCCGTGCCGCTCGGCGACCTTGAGAATTTCAGGTTTCACCGGGCAGGCATCGGCATCGACATAGATGGTGCTTTCGTGGGGCGTGTCGCTCATGCTGTTCTATCCGGATGGAGCCCGCCGGATATCCGGGGCGGGAAAACGATACGCGCCGCATTCTCTCGAACGCGGCGTGCGCTAAAGCATTTCCAGGAAAAGTGCGAAGCGGTTTTCCGTCCGGAAATGCGTGAAAACAAATCGTTAGAGCGTTTTCTCGATTCGAGGAAATGCGGAAACCCTCTAACGCAACGTCAGGTGAATGACGCCTAGTAGATCACCACCGAGCGAATGCTCTTGCCGGCATGCATCAGGTCGAAGCCCTTGTTGATGTCTTCCAGAGGCATGGTGTGGGTGATCATCGGATCGATCTGGATCTTTCCTTCCATATACCATTCGACGATCTTGGGAACGTCGGTGCGGCCGCGGGCGCCCCCGAAGGCCGTGCCCATCCAGTTGCGGCCGGTGACCAGCTGGAAGGGGCGGGTGGAGATTTCCTGTCCCGCGCCGGCCACGCCGATGATGACGGATTTGCCCCAGCCGCGATGCGAGGATTCGAGCGCCTGGCGCATGACCTTGGTGTTGCCGGTGCAGTCGAAGGTGTAGTCGGCGCCGCCGATCGTGTCGCCGTTGCGCTTCGTCAGGTTGACGAGATAGGGCACGATGTCGTCACCCACTTCTTTCGGATTGACGAAATGCGTCATGCCGAATTTCTCGCCCCAGGCCTTGCGTTCCGGGTTGATATCGACGCCGATGATCATGTCTGCGCCGGCACGGCGCAGGCCCTGCAGCACGTTGAGGCCGATGCCGCCGAGGCCGAACACGATGGCCGTCGAGCCGACTTCAACCTTGGCCGTGTTGATGACGGCGCCAATACCGGTCGTCACGCCGTAGCCGATGTAGCAGATCTTGTCGAAGGGCGCGTCGGGATTGACTTTGGCGAGCGCGATTTCCGGCAGAACGGTGTAGTTCGCGAAGGTCGAGCAGCCCATGTAGTGGAAGATTTTGTCCTTGCCGATCGAGAAGCGCGAGGTGCCGTCCGGCATCAGGCCCTGGCCCTGGGTGGCACGGATCGAGGTGCACAGGTTCGTCTTGCGCGACAGGCAGGAATAGCACTCGCGGCATTCCGGCGTGTAGAGCGGGATGACGTGGTCGCCCTTCTTGAGCGAAGTGACCCCCGGTCCGACATCGACGACGACGCCTGCGCCCTCATGGCCGAGGATGGCGGGGAAGATGCCTTCCGGATCGGCGCCGGACAGGGTGAATTCGTCCGTATGGCAGATGCCGGTCGCCTTGACCTCGATCAGCACTTCGCCGGCGCGCGGGCCGTCGAGCTGAACGGTCATGACTTCGAGTGGTTTTCCTGCCTGAACGGCGACTGCGGCACGGACGTCCATGGTGTTCCTTCTCCTTTATGGCAATGATTTTGTTCACAATCGCAGAGTGCCGCGACGCGCTCAAGCGCGTTGTCGCCGCAATCGCGGGGAATCGGCCACGTTCTAGCGGATATCCTGTAGGACGCGGACAAGCTCGGCCTCAAGGGCGGCGATCGCTTTTCCCGTCTGCTCGTGCATGCCCTTGATCTGTGCGAGTTGTGCGATGAGCGTGGCCGAGGCGGAACCGGAAAGTTCATCCTTCGGCGCATCGCCCAGGCCGGCGATCAGCCAGGCCGGCGTAACACCCAGCACGCCGGCCAGCATGAAAAGCCTGCTGGTGCGCGGTTCGGAGCGATCGCGCTCCCAGGCAGAAACGGTATCGGCATGGACGCCGAGCCTATCGGCAAGCTCGCGCGCCGACATGCCCAGTGCATCGCGCGCGCGCCATATGCGGCCGCCCAGCGTGTCGTTGTCCTGCTGACGGCGCAGCATGGTCAGGACGGCTTCTGTGGACAGGCGCATCGGTTTCTCCTCTGGCAGCCGAACAGGATAGCACCGGCGCGGCATTGGAAGTCCTTTCTCAATTTACAGGCTGAAGGTCGAAAAAGAATAGCCGCGAGCGGCAAAAAATCCGCCAAACGCGCCCTTCAGCAGATCGAATTCAAGCGATCCCTGAAGTTGCTGGGCTCGGGATCAAGGCGATTGAAACGGGCCTCAAAGTGGATAAGGTCCGGCTTTCATCATCTGGATATTCTCCCGTGACCCCAGCCTCGTCCGCGTCCGCGCCGACCCACACGGTCCTGCAGGGCCTCGCCATCATGCTGTTTGCCATGATCATCCTGCCCTGCATGGATGCGATCGCCAAGTACATGGCGCTCTATCAGGGCATGTCGCCGGGGCAGGTGACGTTCTACCGCTTCTTCTTCCAGCTGGTTTCCACCCTGCCGCTGCTTCTGGCCCAGGGTGGTTTGCGGGCGATGATCCCGAACCGGCCCGGCCTCAACCTCTTGCGCGGAGTGCTGCTCGCGGCGGCGGCGCTTCTGTTTTTCGTATCGGTCAAATACATGCCGCTCGCCGATGTCTTCGCCATCTATTTCGTCGAGCCCTTCATCCTCACCTGCCTTTCGGCGCTGGTGCTGGGCGAAAAGGTCGGCTGGCGGCGCTGGCTTGCCATCGTCATCGGTTTCGGCGGGGCGATGATCGTCATTCAACCGAGCTTCGAGCTTTTCGGCCTGACATCGCTTTTACCGGTGGGCTGCGCCTTTCTCTTTGCCTGTTATTTGCTGATGAACCGCGCGCTGGGCAATGCCGATACGCCGCTGGTCATGCAGACGACGGCCGGCATCGGCGGGACGCTGTTCATGGTCGGTGCGATTGCCGTCGGGCACGGGATCGGTTCGGTGGATTTCGTGCCTTCGCTTCCTCACACGGCGCTCGGCTGGGTGCTGGTGATCACGCTCGGAACGCTGTCGGGATACGGCCATCTCCTGGTGGTAAAGGCGTTTCAGGCCGCGCCGGTTTCCATTCTCGCGCCGTTCCATTATTTCGAGATCATCTCGGCCACGGCGCTCGGCTACTTCATCTTCGGCGATTTCCCGACCGCATCGAAGTGGCTGGGCATCCTGATCATCATCGCATCCGGTCTCTACATCATCTGGCGCGAACGGCGTCTGGCGCGGCAAAAGGTAAATATTGAATGAAACGGGCAAGCTCCCGCTAAGCCTTCTTATTGTCGGATTGGAAACGGCTTGAACCTAACCTAGCTCGCAGTTTCATGATGAAACGGGGGAGAAAGAATGGGCGAGCTTCGTCTGTCTTATCCGGCATGTGTTATCGCCGGAAAAATGCGCCTGACCGCACAGGATATCGACATCCTGCGAGAACATGTCTTCGTAAGCGGTGTCACCACGTCCCAGGACGCGGTCATCCTGCTCGCGATCAATTCGTCCTGCACCGAGAAATGCCCGGAATGGCACCCTTATTTCATCGAGACCATAACGGCGTTCATCGTCGACCATTGTTATCCTCAAGGAGCCATGGACGACTGGAACACCGATTGGCTGATCGCGATGATCTCGACCCGCGGGGTGGTGAATTCCCGTGTCGAACTCGACCTGCTTTTTCACATCGTCGATGTGGCATCCGCCATTCCCGACAGTCTTTCGATCTTCGCGATGGAGCAGATCCGTCTCGCCCTGACGGAGAAAAGCGGGATCTGGGCGTCGGTCCGCGGCGGTTCGGACGGGCAGTTGAACAAGGCCGACGTGCAGCTGCTCTGCCGCGTCATGGTCGCCATCGCCCGCTCGCGCGGATCGAACCTTTCCGACCGGGAGACGAAAATGCTGCATCAGATCGGCATTCTGACCGGAATCGGCAACCGCCAGGCCGCAGCCTAAGGCGAGCGTCGGTGACGTACCCGGTGCGGGCGGGAAACATTGGAGGAAGGGACGGATGATGGCCTATCTTCCGGCGATCCTGCTTGCCGTGCTCAATGTCCTGCTGGTCTGGCTGCTGATGGCGGTGCCGCTTGGCAGGCGTAAGCTTGCCAGGCGCGTCTGCCTGCCTGCTTCGCCGGACCGCGTCTGGGATGCGGTTTCGCCACGCGGACGTTTCGCCGGCTGGCATCCTGCCGTCGTCTCCAGCGCGCCGGTTCCGGGCGACGACGAATGTGTCGAGCAGAGGCTGACGGCGCCTGATCGCCATGGCGCGCCGATTCGGCGCGTGCTTCGTCTCAAGGAGATGGTGGATAGCGAAGGCGCGCGGCGGATGGATATTGCCGTCATCGAGGACAGCGCGCTGGATGTCGCCTTCTGGAAGGATTTTCACGAGCGGCTGGTCGTGGAGGACGCCGGCCACGGCACCTCGGTCCTGACCATCGAGCGCATGGATCGTTATCGCGGGCT
>JAVBSF010000171.1:0-6975 GCA_031556925.1 Pararhizobium sp. | reverse complement strand
TTTGCCGGGCGGTTTCGGCATCGGAGAGTTTTGCGGCGAGGTCGGCGGTGCCCTCGGTCAGTCTGGCGACCTCGGCCTGCAGGCTTGCGCGGGCGAACCAGCCATAGACGCCCGCTCCGATCAGCAGGAGGCACAGGATCGCCGCGAGCAGATATCCGGAAGATCCGCCGCGTTCGCCTTGCGTATTTCTGCCCCATTGATTGCTCATGCTGCATCCGTCACGCCAGAAACCGTCATCGGATGAGGTACGCCGAAACGGCCTGTGTGGCAACCTGCGCGCTGCCTGCGGGCGTCTATGCGGCAGCTATTGATGTTCGTTCAAAAACACCCACATAATGTAGTGGAAAGGAACTGAACATGATCAAACAAAGAGACGCAAAATTTCAGATCGGCCAGGTGGTTCGCCATCGCGTGTTTCCGTTCCGTGGCGTCGTCTTCGACGTCGATCCGGAATATGCCAACACCGAGGAATGGTGGAACGCGATCCCGGCCGAGATTCGCCCGTCCAAGGACCAGCCGTTCTATCATCTGCTGGCCGAAAACGACGAGACCGAATACGTCGCCTATGTCTCGGAGCAGAATCTTGTTTCCGACGACAGCGGAGACCCCGTTCGCCACTCCCAGGTGAATGCGTTCTTCGATCCGGCGAGCGTCGGCCAATACACGCCCAAGGCCGTCCAGCGCCACTAGGGCGGCAACAGCGCATGAAAAAAGGCCCGGACAACGATGTCGGGCCTTTTTGTCTTTTCGCTTCCGCGAAAAATCAGTTCTGCTTGGCAGCCTTCTGTGCTTCTTCCAGCTTCTTGCGAGCGTCTTCGGCCTTCTTCTGCATTTCTTCCTGCAGCAGACGCTGGCGCTCTTCGAGCTTGGACTGCTCGATCGGCTCGCCGTCGTAAACGCCGGTGAAACCTTCGAGCGTCAGCTTGATCGGGTTCGGGGCGCGCTGGAAGTTGACGGAGGTGAATACCACCTCGCCGCCTTTCTTCAGGCTCGCGAGAACGGCGTCGCTCAGCGGAACTTCGGCAACGCACTTGTCGGGCATGCAGACGGCGTAATCGAGCTTGGCAGGCTTGCCGCCGTCGATCTGCATCTGGATACCGACCGGGATCATGCGGGCGGAGGGAACCGAAACCTGCAGGATCTTGCGGTTGACCTTGCCCTTGACGTCGATCAGGCCGACAGCGGTGATCAGCTGGCCGTTGTTGGCGGTCAGCAGGTTCTGGACGATGCAGACGTCATTATCTTCCTGCTTGGTGCAGACCTTGAACCAGCCCTGCGGACGGCCGCCATTGGCCTGCTGGGCAAAGGATACGGCCGGCATCGCAGCGACGGCGACGGCAGCCGCAAATGCCGACAGCGCAGCCTTTTTCGTGAAGTTTGACGTGAAGATCATAGCGATATCGGTCTCCTGAATTCCGGTCATCGAGCGTGCCTTTGCCGCTCGTCATCTCTGGTCAGTCGCCCGCTCTCCTGTTGGGAAAATAAGGCAATTGCATGACCCTTGTCTCCGGAGACACCTGTTACAATGCAAGCGGCCGGATATCCAGTCTTTCCTTCGCGATTTTGCGGCGACGGATACGGTTTTTGAAGAGGGCGGCAATTGGAAAACACCTGCGACGTGCTAGTTTGCCGTGAATCACATGGCATGCTGCGGCGGGAGGTGAACTTTGCGCGCATTGATCCTAGGCTTGTTTTCTCTGGCGGCGGGCCTCGCCGCGGGTCCGGCCGCTTTCGCCGAGCCCGTTCATGCCATCGCCATGCACGGCCAGCCCGCCCTGCCGGCCGATTTCAAGAACTTTGCCTACGTCAATCCCGCCGTCAAGAAAGGCGGAAAAATCGCCTATGGCGTCGTCGGCACCTTCGACAGCCTCAATCCATTCATCCTGAAAAGCATGCGCACCACCGCGCGCGGCATGCTGGATCCGGAATATGGCAATCTCATCTATGATTCGCTGATGCTGCGCTCGCGTGACGAAGCCTTCACGCTCTATCCGCTGCTGGCCGAAACCGTTGAATGGGACGACGACCGCAGCTTCATCCAGTTCAATCTCAACCCCAAGGCCAAATGGGCCGACGGACAGCCGGTGACGCCGGAAGACGTGATCTTCACCTTCGAGCTTTTCCGCGACAAGGGCCGCGTGCCGTTCAGCACACGCATGGCGAAGGTGGAGAAGCTCGAAAAGGTCGGCGACCGCAGCGTCCGTTTTACCTTCAACGGCGACGCCGACCGCGAATTCCCGCTTCTGATCGCGATGACGCCGATCCTGCCGAAGCATGCGACAGACGTTGAAACCTTCGACCAGACGACACTCAAGTTTCCGCTGGGATCCGGACCTTACAAGGTGGCCGAGGTGAAGGCGGGCGAGCGGATCGTCTACAAGCGCGACCCGAATTACTGGGCGAAGGATCTGCCGTCCAAGGTCGGCCTCGACAATTATGACGAAATCTCGGTCGAATATTTCCTGCAGGACAATTCCCTGTTCGAAGCCTTCAAGAAAGGTGAAATCGATATCTACCCCGAAGGCAGTCCGACCAAATGGGCGCGTAGCTACGATTTCCCTGCCGTGCAGTCCGGCACGGTCATCAAGGATCAGTTCACGCCGAAAACCCCGTCCGGCATGCTCGGCTTCGTCTTCAACACCCGCAAGCCCGTCTTTGCCGATCAGAAGCTGCGCCAGGGCCTCGCCATGGCCTTCGATTTCGAATGGGTGAACAAGAACCTGTTCGACAACGCCTATACCCGCACCCAGAGCTTCTGGCAGAACTCCAACCTCTCCTATCTCGACACGCCCGCCGACGACCGCGAACTCGGTCTGCTCGGGGATATCAAGAACCGCATCGATCCCAAGGTGCTCGATGGCACCTACCGCCTGCCGGTGACCGATGCGACCGGGCGCGACCGCAACGTGCTGCGCGAGGCCGTGACGCTTTTGCGCGACGCGGGTTATTCGATCAAGGACGGCAAGATGCTGGATGCCAAGGGCACTCCGCTCACCTTCGAGATCATGACGCAGAACGAAGGGCAGGAAAAGGTGGCGCTCGCCTATCAGCGCTTTCTGGCGGCGCTCGGGATCACTGTCTCGGTGCGGACCGTGGACGATTCGCAATACCAGCAGCGCAGCCAGACCTTCGATTACGACGTGATCATCAAGTCCTTCCCTTCCTCGCTGTCGCCCGGCATCGAGCAGGTGAGCTACTGGGGATCGGTTTCCCGCGACCGGCAGGGCAGCTCCAATTTCGCCGGCGTCGCCGACAAGGACGTCGATACGCTGGTGAACGACATCCTGCAGGCCCGCACGGTCGAGGATTTCACCGCCGCCGTGCGGGCGCACGACCGCCTGCTGGTGTCGAGCTTCTATCTGGTGCCGCTCTACCATATCTCGGCCCAGTGGGTGGCCCGCAACAAGCATATCGGCCGCCCGGACACCGTGCCGCTTTATGGCTACCAGCTGCCCGCCTGGTGGGATGCGAACGTCCAGTAAGCTCCGGCATGGGGGCGGTATACTCCAGGTAACGCATTGAACCGCTCCCGCCGATCACCTATGTCGCGTTTCGAAGCGCGCTGGACAAAGGAACAAGCAGCATGGAACACGTTGTCGTTGATGTCGTCTCGGACGTCGTCTGCCCGTGGTGTTATCTCGGCAAGGCCCGTCTGGAGCAGGCTGTCGCCGCTGTTTCCGGTGAAGTCCTGGTGACGGTGAACTGGCGCCCCTACCAGCTCAATCCCGACATGCCGGCAGGCGGCGTCGACCACAAGGCGCATCTGGCGGAAAAGCTCGGCGGACCTGAAGCCGTGGCGCAGTCCCATGCGAGGCTGACGGAACTCGGCCGCCAGGACGGCATCGCCTTCAATTTCGACGGAGTGAAGATCAGCCCCAACACGCTGGACGCCCACCGCCTGCTGCGCTGGGCGGCAAACGAGGGGCGGCAGAACGAGGTCGCGGACGCCCTGTTCCGCGCCTATTTCGCCGAAGGCCTCGACATCGGCGACCGCGCCGTGCTGAGCGGGATTGCGGCGAAAGTCGGGCTGGACAAGGCCGTCATCGATGCGCTGCTGGCCTCCGACGCGGACAAGGACAGCATCGGCAAGGAAGTCGACATGGCCCGCGACATGGGCGTCACGGGCGTCCCCTGCTTCATTATCGACAACAAATATGCTGTCATGGGTGCCCAGCCGGTCGACGTGCTGGCCAATGCCTTCCGCGAGATCGCGCAGATGAAGAATCCGAAACAGGTCAACTGATCCGGACCGTTTCCTCTTCTCCCCAACGGGGGAGACGGTGGCCCGCGATCATGTCTCCTTTGCCAGCGCCGCAAGCTGCGTCATGACGACGGCGGCGCCCGAAAGCCGTTTTTCCGGTGTGGGGAAATCGCGCTGCAGGAAAAGGCTCTGGTCGGGGCGGATTTTCGCCAGCGTGCCCTGCTTGGCGATATAGCCGACAAGTGCCGCCGGGTTCGGGAATTCGCGGTTGCGGAACTGCACGACGACGCCCTTCGGCCCGGCATCCAGCTTCTCGACATTGGCCGTGCGGCAGAGCGACTTGATATAGACGATCTTCAGGAGATGCTGGACTTCGAGCGGCAGAGGGCCAAACCGGTCGATCAGTTCGGCGCCGAACGCATCGATTTCCGACAGTTCGGTAATCTCGCCGAGACGGCGATAAAGGCCGAGACGCAGATGCAGGTCCGGCACGTAATCGTCCGGGATCATGACCGGCGTGCCGACGGAAATCTGCGGCGACCAGCCGGTATCGATGATCTCTTCCTCGCCCTTCAGCTCGGCCACGGCCTCTTCCAGCATCTGCTGGTAAAGTTCGAAACCGACTTCCTTGATATGGCCCGACTGCTCGTCGCCGAGCAGGTTGCCGGCCCCGCGAATATCCAGATCGTGGCTTGCGAGCTGGAAGCCCGCGCCTAGCGTATCCAGCGATTGCAGCACCTTCAGCCGGCGCTCGGCCGTGCCCGTCAGCTTCTTGTTGACCGGCAATGTGAAGAGCGCGAAGGCGCGAACCTTCGAGCGTCCGACGCGGCCGCGCAGCTGATAGAGCTGCGCCAGCCCGAACATATCGGCGCGGTGCACGATCAGCGTGTTGGCGGTCGGTACGTCGAGGCCGGATTCGACGATGGTCGTCGACAGCAGCACGTCGTAACGGCCCTCGTAGAAGGCGTTCATGATGTCTTCGAGCTCGGTGGCCGGCATCTGGCCGTGGGCGACGGCGACCTTCAGTTCCGGCGTGCTCGATTGCAGGAATTCATGGATCTCCGCGAGGTCGCTCAGGCGCGGGCAGACATAGAAACTCTGGCCGCCGCGATAATGCTCGCGCATCAGCGTCTCGCGGATCACCAGCGCATCGAAGGGCGAGATGAAGGTGCGCACCGCCATGCGGTCGACCGGCGGCGTGGTGATCAGCGAAAGCTCGCGCACGCCCGTCAGGGCAAGCTGCAGCGTGCGCGGGATCGGCGTCGCCGAAAGGGTCAGAACGTGCACGTCGGATTTCAGCTCCTTCAGCCGCTCCTTGTGCTTGACCCCGAAATGCTGCTCCTCGTCGATGATCAGGAGGCCGAGATTGGCGAACTTGATCGATGCGCCAAGAAGCGCATGGGTGCCGACGACGATATCGGTCTTGCCCTCCGCCACCTCCTTCTTGGTCAGTGCCAGTTCCTTGGATCCCACAAGCCGCGAGGCCTGCGCCACACGGACGGGAAGACCACGAAAACGCTCTGAGAAGGAGCGGAAATGCTGGCGGGCGAGCAGCGTCGTCGGCACGACCACGGCGACCTGAATGCCGTTCATGGCTGCGACGAAGGCGGCGCGCAGCGCGACTTCGGTCTTGCCGAAGCCGACATCGCCACAGACGAGGCGATCCATCGGTCGGCCGGCGGCAAGGTCTTCGCGCACGGCCTCGATGGAGTTCAACTGGTCCTCGGTTTCCTCATAGGGGAAACGGGCGGCGAATTCGTCGTAGAGACCTTCCGGCGTGGTCAGAACCGGCGCGCGGCGGGTCAGGCGCTCGGCGGCGATGCGGATGAGGCCGCCGGCCATATCGAGCAGCCGCTTCTTCAGCTTGGCCTTGCGCGCCTGCCAGGCGACGCCGCCGAGCTTGTCGAGGAGCGCGTCGGTGCCTTCGGAGCCGTAGCGGGAGAGCAGGTCGATGTTTTCGACCGGCAGGAACAGCTTGGCGTCATCGGCATAGACGAGTTCGAGGCAGGCATGGGGCGCGCCGGCGGCCTCGATGGTTCGCAAGCCCACGAAGCGGCCGATGCCGTGTTCGGCGTGAACGACGATACTGCCTTCATCGAGACCTGCGACCTCGGCGATGAAATCCGCGCCTCGCCGCCGACGCTTCGAGCGGCGCACCATGCGGTCGCCGAGAATATCCTGTTCACCGATGACGACGAGATTGCCGGTCTCGAAACCGCTTTCCAGATTGAGAACCGCCGATCCGGCTTCGCCGGGCTTCAGCTTCGCGACATCCGCGAGCTTCGCCACCGGCTGGATATTGCCCAGCCCATGCTCCACGAGCACCTGCAGCAAGCGGTCAAGGGAGCCTTCTGACCAGGCGGAGATCAGCACCTTCGCGCCCTTCGATCTCCGGTCGGCGATATACTTTACGGCCTGATCGAAGACGTTGACACGCTCGTTGTCGGGTGTGGCCTCCGTCGCGTTCTTCGCCCAGCGCACGCCGAGGCGGGCATCGATGGTTATCACCTGGCGCGCTTCGCCCTCATGCTCGATGAAGGGCGAAAGGCGGATCGCCTGGCGCGAGACAAGCGCTGCATTGAAGGATTCCACGCCGAGATAGAGCATTTCCGGCGGGATCGGCTTGTAGGGCGTGCCCTGCGCCATCGCCGTCTTGCCGGGATTGGCCGATTCGTGGCGGGCCTCGTAATAGTCCTGAATGAGTTTGCTGCGCTCGGCGGCGGCCTCGCGTACCACATGGTCGGTGACCATCCTGAAACCCGCGAGATAATCGA
>JAVBSF010000360.1:0-9536 GCA_031556925.1 Pararhizobium sp. | reverse complement strand
AGCCGCGCCGCCGCCTATGACGCCGGCCGCGACCGGCAGGCCAGCGTTCGCGTCCTTTCCCCGGTCGATCTGAACAAGCAGATCGGATCGGATGGCGCGACCTGGCTGGACCGGCGACTGATCCATGGCGAGACGGCCGACCTTGCGCCGACCGGCTTCGGCCAGCAGGTGCGCGAGGCCATGGACCAGCGCCGCGAGCATCATATCGAACAGGGTGACGCCACCCGAGCACGGAACGGCCGTATCTTCTATAGGCGCAACCTTCTTGCCACGCTGCGCGAGCGCGAGGTTGCCCGAGTCGGCGCGGAGCTGGCCGAGGGCAAGGGGCTGCCGTTCCGCACCGCCACGGACGGCGAGAACGTCAGCGGCCAGTTCACCGGCACCGTGCAGCTATCGAGCGGCAAGTTCGCCGTTGTCGAAAAATCCCATGAGTTCACGCTTGTCCCGTGGCGGCCGGTCATCGACCGCCAGCTCGGCCGCGAGGTCATGGGCGTTGTGCAGGGCGGATCGGTGTCGTGGCAGTTGGGCCGGCAAAGGGGGATAAGCCTCTAATCTGTTGTAGATGAACGCAGCCGCTCGAAACCAGCGATGAGGCTGTCGAGTCCGAAGTTGAACGCAGCATCCATGCCGTCTGTTTCCAACTCGTGAAACAGATCGTGCAGGAAGGACGACGGTGCTTGCTCGGACACATCTGGCCTGTCCGGAACTCTCTCATCGGCATCAGATGCCTGCTGCTCCAGAACGGAACCGACCACATAGTGACTGACCGCCCGGAGCGCCCAAACGGCGCGCTTCGGACCAAAGCCCGCCGAGCAGAGAAAGCGTATTTGCGTCTCGGCGGTGCCAAAATTCGGTTCTGTCGGTCGAGTGCCGGCATGGATACGCGCGCCGTCGCGATAAGAGAGCAACGCCGTTCTGAAGCTCAGGGCGTTCTCTTTCAGGAACACCCGCCAGTCCTCATTGCCTTCGGGTAGTGAGCGGGTGTGGCGTTCCGCCAGCATCGCCTCCGCCAGTGCGTCAAGCAGCGCTCGCTTGTTCTGGAAATGCCAGTAAAGCGCAGGCTGCTGAACCTTGAGGCGTTCAGCGAGCTTCCGCGTCGTCAGGCTGTCCATGCCAACCTCGTTCAACAGCTCCAGCGCCGCCGCGATCACGGTGCCCTTGTCCAGTTTGGTCATTCACGTTCCTTCGCCAGTACTTGACAATTTATCATTGATAAGCTCTATGTCCACATCCTTATCATTGATAAAGTCGCTCGCATTGAGCGGCGCTGGAGTTTTAGATGCGCAGCTCTGCCATCATTGCCCTGCTGATCGTGGGTCTCGACGCCATGGGTCTCGGCCTCATCATGCCCGTCCTTCCGACGCTTCTGCGTGAGCTTGTGCCAGCAGAGCAGGTCGCTGGTCACTATGGTGCCTTGCTGTCGCTCTATGCATTGATGCAGGTCGTCTTCGCGCCCGTGCTTGGACAGCTTTCGGATTCTTACGGTCGGCGTCCGGTGCTTCTGGCTTCTCTTGCGGGAGCCGCAGTCGATTACACGATTATGGCATCAGCGCCGGTCTTATGGGTGCTCTATATCGGCCGACTCGTCTCCGGCGTCACGGGCGCAACCGGAGCTGTAGCTGCCTCAACCATTGCCGATTCGACGGGGGAAGGTTCTCGCGCACGCTGGTTCGGCTACATGGGGGCCTGTTATGGGGCGGGCATGATTGCCGGGCCAGCACTTGGTGGCATGCTCGGTGGTATCTCTGCTCATGCCCCGTTTATCGCCGCCGCCCTTCTCAACGGGCTCGCGTTCCTGCTTGCCTGCATTTTCCTCAGGGAGACCCGTCGCGGTCATGGCAAGACCGGAAAGCCGGTTCGTATCCAACCATTTGTTCTATTCCGGCTGGACGATGTGTTGCGGGGGTTGACTGCGCTTTTCGCCGTTTTCTTCATTATTCAACTGATCGGCCAAGTGCCTGCGGCCCTATGGGTCATATATGGCGAGGACCGTTTTCAGTGGAACACCGCGACCGTTGGTTTGTCGCTTGCGGCGTTTGGAGCAACACATGCGATCTTCCAAGCGTTTGTTACCGGCCCGCTTTCAAGCCGGCTTGGAGAGCGGCGCACGCTACTCTTTGGCATGGCTGCGGATGCGACTGGCTTCGTTCTTCTGGCTTTTGCCACGCAGGGATGGATGGTGTTCCCGATTCTGTTGCTGCTTGCCGCCGGGGGTGTTGGCATGCCGGCCTTGCAGGCAATGCTCTCAAACAATGTCAGCAGTAACAAGCAAGGGGCTTTGCAGGGAACGCTATCGAGCCTCACCAATCTAAGCTCTATCGCGGGACCGCTTGGCTTCACAGCACTCTATTCTGCCACCGCCGGAGCATGGAACGGTTGGGTTTGGATTGTCGGCGCGATCCTCTATTTAATATGTCTGCCAATACTACGCAGACCATTCGCAACTTCATTGTGATTTAATCATGGCGAATTGGCATGCGTAGACTTAGGAGAAATGACGGATTAAATCTGTTGAGCAATCTTCTCCTTTCGGGGCGAGTGCCAATGATGACCTTAGTTCACACTCTCGCTGTCGCCGAATATCTCAACTTCCGTCACGCCGCCAATGCGCTCGGCGTTGCACAGTCCAGCGTCAGCGCCCGCGTGAAGGCACTGGAAGAAGACCTCGGCATCCTCTTGTTCGAGCGTCATGCGCGCGGCGTTCGGCTGACCGAGGCCGGACGCCATTTCGTCGAGCGGATAGCCGTAGGTATTGACCAACTCGACCATGCGGTGAAAACCGCCGGCATGGCGGCAGCCGGAGAAAGCGGCCGGCTTCGTATCGGTATCCATGCCCTGATTCCGCATAGCTTCCTCGCAAAGCTGATCGGCCAATACCGCAAGGATCACCCCGACGTTGAAGTAGAGATCGCCGAAGGCCCGGCCCGTGAAGCGGTGGTGCAGCTTCGCGCCGGCAGGTTGGACGTGGCGTTCGTCGCGGGCACGCCCCAACCACCCGACTGCCATTCCCGTCGCACATGGACCGAACCGCTCTTGGCGGTGCTACCGGAACGGCATCCGCTCGCCAAGCGGTCAGCCGTCACATGGCCCGATCTGGCAGGCGAGACGTTCCTTGTCCGGCATGGCGGCACTGGACCGCAGGTTCATAGCCATATCGTGCTACGCCATGCCGAGTGCTGGCCTGCGCCGTCGATCCTGCGCTTCGACGTGGGGCGTGGCACCCTTTTGTCCTTAGTCGGACAGGGCTTCGGCATCACCATCGTCAGCGCGGCCACGTCGCTGTTGCCGACAAATGGCATTGTCTTCTTGCCCTTCGCCGACGAGCCGGAGCCGGTCGCTTTCTCGGCTGTCTGGTCGCCGTCCAATCGCAGCGCGGCGCTTCGCAACCTGCTCAGCCTCGCCAACGACATGGGCCGGAAGGTCTGCACGGACTACCGTTCGATACTACCACGGATAGCGAAGGCGTGAGCGACAAGTCCACCGGCACCGTACAGTTATCCAGCAGCCAGTTCGCTGTGGTGAAAAGAGCCATAAATGCACCCTTGTCCCGTGGCGGCCGGTCATCAACCGCCAGCTCGGCAGCGAGGTCTGCGCGGGCAGATAGGACCGGCGCTATAGGATCAATGCTCTATTCGGCCTTCCTCTCAAAAGCGTTATCTGACCATCGTTGCGTAGCGGACCGAAGTGTTTGCGGAAGCACAGTCCGGGACTGTTACTGCCATCGCCGGAAAGCGACACTTGCATTAACGCCGCCAAAGCCGAATCCGTTGGAAATGGCATGTTCCATGAGAATGGGCCGCGCAGATTGGCGAACGAGGTCGATACCAGCGGCAACAGGATCGGGGGTTTCTAAATTTCTCGTTGGGGGAGCAATTTGATCGCGCAAAGCGAGCACCGTGAAGATTGCCTCAATACCGCCTGCGGCACCAAGTAGGTGCCCCGTAGCCGATTTCGTGGCGCTTACGACCACATCATGATTGCCGAACACGGATTTTATCGCGGCAATTTCTCCTCGATCTCCTACGGGGGTGGAGGTGGAATGTGCGTTCAAATGTTGAATATCGATTGGTTTCAACCCAGCACTCTGGAGTGCAATTTCCATCGCACGGGCTGCGCCTCGGCCGTCCTCTGGACTGGCAGTCATATGATGTGCATCGGCGCTTGTGCCGTATCCCACCAATTCCGCTATGGGCTTGGCACCCCGAGCGAGGGCATGTTCCAATTCCTCTATGACGATCAGACCCGCCCCTTCAGACATTACGAAACCATCGCGCCCGGTGTCGAACGGCCTCGACGCCAGTTCCGGGGTAGTATTGTAGCCGGTGGATAGTGCTCGCGCGGCGGCAAATGCCCCGAGACTAACCTTGTCAATACAAGCTTCTGCTCCGCCGCACAGAGCGATATCGGCCTCGTTGGAGCGTATCAGCCGCGCGGCGTCGCCGATGGCCTGAACGCTGGCAGCGCAGGCGGTTACAGGCGTGCCAATTGGGCCTGTAAATCCATACCTAATGGTAGCCTGTCCTGCCGCGAGGTTGGCGAGGAACGATGGCACGGTAAAGGGTGAGAGCCTCCGTGCTCCCCGTGTATCCGTTATGCGAACTGCCGAAGCGATAGCAGGAAACCCGCCTATACCAGAGGCGATAATTGTCGCCGTGCGCTCACGTTCGTAGTCGCTCGTGGGATGCCATCCCGCCGTTTCAAGAGCCTCCTTCGCGGCCGCAAGTGCAAACAGGATGAAGCGATCCATTTTTCGTTGATCCTTTGCGTCAACGATCAAATTGGGATCGAAACCGGCTTCGGAATCTTCAATCAGGCTGGGAACGATTCCCCCGATTTTCACCGGCAGATCGTTGGAGATTTCATCGGGCAAACTCCTAATTCCCGATTTCCCGTCAAGGAGTCTTTTCCAGCTTATTTCAATTCCAGAACCAAGAGGGCCAACTAAACCCATGCCGGTTACAACAATTCGGCGCATTGGATTATTCCGTTTCTTTTTCTAAGCTTATTCGCTTCACGCGATTTATGACGCGCATCGTTTCTTCTGTTGCGGCGGGACCTGCCAGAAGAACGGTGTTTTCAGGAGTAATTGCTTCTCCTGTATTCGCGTCGATGATAACGGCGGTCCTTTCCCGTCCGGTTTTCTTGTCGCCAAGACGCATGGCTATCTCATTGGGCGCAAGGTTCCGGTTCCCCCACGCAAAAAGGGCGATTGCTACCGGATAGAAATCTCGCCCTTTATCGGTAAGGACGTATTCAAATCGAGGCGGATGATCATTGTATCGTCGCCTTTCAAACAGCCCCTCCGCCGTGAGGTGCTTCAATCGCCTCGCCAAAATGTTCGCGGAAATTCCGAGGTTCTTCTCGAATTCATCGAACTTGCTCAACCCTTGAAAAGCGTCTCGGAGGATCAAAATACTCCACCAATCACCGACGCTTTCCAGCGCTCGGGCTGCGGGACATTCGGATGACAAAAAGCTTGTGCGTTGCATGGCACATCCATAACGGAGTGACTTCCATTATGCAAGTTACATATGTGACAACGGCGACATGATGCGAGGGCTATCCGAGACATCCATTGCGGCGATTCGCCCGACCAGTTGAGCAGCGGCGATCACCCGGCCGGATGACGGTGAAGGCAACCCCTCCTATTTGCCGCCGATAGTATCCGGCAGCCCTACCGCATCCCCTTTCCTGTTGCCTGTCCCGATTATGCCTACTCTCTGATCGACTCCGTCTCTTTTGCCGACTGGAGCCTGCATTGCGCGGAGGCCGAATCCTTTGGGGTCAGATCGCCGTCGTCTTCACCATCGTTCTGGTGATGACGTGGGCGGCAACGCAATGGGTAGCGTTCCGCCTCGGCTTCCAACCCCAGCTTGGCAATCCGTGGTTCGAGCTGGTGGGCCTGCCGGTCTATTATCCACCGGCTTTCTTCTGGTGGTGGTTTTCGTTCGATGCCTATGCGCCGGCGATCTTCGTCGAGGGCGGCATCATCGCGGTATCGGGTGGTTTCCTCGCCATCGCCGCCGCCATCTTCATGTCAATCATCCGGGCGCGGGAAGCGCGCAACGTCGCCACATATGGATCGGCGCGATGGGCCGAAGACAAGGAAATCCGCGCGGCCGGATTGCTCGGCCCCGATGGCGTCGTGCTCGGCCGATACGAACGAGACTATCTGCGCCATGACGGTCCCGAGCATGTCTTATGCTTCGCCCCGACCCGCAGCGGCAAAGGCGTCGGCCTGGTGGTCCCGACGCTGCTGACATGGCCGGGAAGCTGTATCGTCCACGACATAAAGGGCGAGAACTGGACGCTGACAGCGGGCTTCCGCGCGAAGCATGGCCGCGTGCTGCTGTTCGATCCGACCAACGCCAGATCGTCGGCCTACAACCCGCTGTTGGAGGTCCGGCAAGGGGAATGGGAAGTCCGCGACGTGCAGAACATCGCGGATATTCTGGTCGATCCCGAAGGCAGTCTCGACAAGCGCAACCATTGGGAAAAGACCAGCCATAGCCTGCTGGTCGGTGCGATCCTGCATGTTCTCTATGCGGAGAAGGACAAGACCTTGGCGGGCGTCGCCAATTTTCTGTCCGATCCGCGCCGCCCGGTCGAGGCGACCTTGCGCGCCATGATGGACACGCCGCATCTCGGCGAGGCTGGCGTTCATCCCGTCATCGCGTCATCGGCCCGCGAACTGTTGAACAAATCCGAGAACGAACGGTCGGGCGTGTTGAGCACCGCCATGTCGTTTCTCGGCCTCTACCGCGATCCCGTGGTGGCGCGGGTGACGGCGCGCTGCGACTGGCGCATTGCCGATCTGGTCGGCAGCCGCCAGCCCGTCACGCTCTATCTGGTCGTGCCGCCGTCCGACATAAACCGCACCAAGCCGCTTATTCGCCTGATCCTCAACCAGATCGGCAGGCGGTTAACGGAAGAATTGACCACCTCCGGCAAGCGCCATCGGCTGCTGCTCATGCTGGACGAGTTTCCGGCGCTCGGCCGGCTCGACTTCTTTGAATCGGCGCTCGCCTTCATGGCGGGTTATGGCCTCAAAGGCTTCCTGATTGCCCAGAGCCTCAACCAGATAGAGCGCGCCTATGGGCCAAATAACGCGATCCTCGACAACTGCCATGTGCGAGTGAGCTTTGCCACGAACGACGAAAGGACCGCCAAAAGGGTGAGCGACGCGCTCGGCACCGCGACCGAGCTGCGCGATTCCACCAACTATGCGGGGCACAGACTGGCCCCATGGCTCGGGCATTTGATGGTGTCGCGGCAGGAGACGGCCCGGCCGCTGCTCACGCCGGGCGAAATCATGCAGCTTCCGCCCACCGATGAAATCGTCATGGTCGCGGGCACGCCACCGATCCGAGCGACCAAAGCCCGCTATTTCGAGGATGCGCGGTTTCAGGAACGCATCCTGACCCCGCCCGATCTGGTCGCCGCTCCGCTGGCGTCCAGCCCATCCGCCGATGATTGGTCCGGCCGCGTGGTCGCGGCGGAAAGCCATTCCGCGCCGGCTGCCGGAAACGGAGCCGAGGTCGATCCGGCCAATGCCGGCATCCGCCGCGAGCCGGAATTGCCCGAGCATGAGGAAATCGTCACGCCGCCGCCGTCGCCCGAACAGGAGTTCGGGTTTCTGGACGACGAACCGGACGTTGACGCGGCCAAGGCCCGCGCCATGCGCCAGCGCATGAGGATGGTGGCGCGGCAGGTGGCATTAAATCCCGATGACGGAATCGACCTTTGAGGACACGCCCATGGCTACCAGAACCCGCCTGAATATCTATTTCGACCCCGCGCTCATTCCGCAGATCGAGGCGATGGCGCTGCGCCGCTCGGTGGCGCTGCGCCGCAATGTCTCGAAATCCGCCATCGTGGAGGCGGCGGTCATGTCCTACCTGTCCGGCGATGCCGACGACCAGCTTGAAGCCGCCATGTCGCGCCGCTTGGACAAGCTCGGCCGCCAGATCGACACGCTCGACCTGGATCTCGCCGTCCTCGGCGAGACGGTCGCGCAGTTCATCCATTTCTGGATGACCATCACGCCGCCGCTCACGGGAGCCGCACAATCCGCTGCCCGCGCCAAAGGCGCGGAGCGGTTCGAGGGCTTCATGCAGAATCTCGGCCGGCGTCTGGCGACGGGCGACAGGTTCCTCAAAGAGCTGTCGCGTGACCTCGACTCACTTCCCGACGATCCGTTGCCGGACGAGTCCGAGAGCAACGGCGATCAAGAGTAAGTATTCGGACCCATCCTATTTACCGCCGTTCGCCGCCGATCACCGCACAGAGCTAGATACTTGTTGAACCGGCCCAATTCCGGGCTTTCTTAATCGACCCCGTTGCGGGGACCGTCTGTTGCGCCCTCGCCAGAAGCCGGGGCCGACATGACCACCAACCACCACAGACCGGAAGCCATTGCACGCGGCGCGCGCATGTTGCGCACGGCGCTCGGCCCCGCCATTGCCCGGCTGCTCGAAGACCCGGCCGTGGTCGAGGTGATGCTGAACCCGGACGGTCGGTTGTGGATCGACCGCCTGTCCGAAGGGCTGTCCGATACAGGCCAACGGCTGTCCGCCGCCGATGGCGAACGCATCGTGCGGCTGGTCGCGCATCATGTCGGCGCGGAGGTTCATGCCCGCAGCCCCCGCGTCTCGGCCGAACTGCCGGAGAGCGGCGAGCGGTTCGAGGGCCTGCTGCCGCCCGTGGTCGCCGCGCCGACCTTCGCCATCCGCAAGCCCGCCGTCGCAGTGTTCAGCCTCGACGACTATGTAGCGGCCGGCATCATGTCCGCCGATCAGGCCGCGACGCTACGCGCGGCCGTTTCCTCCCGCGCCAATATCTTGGTGGCGGGCGGCACCAGCACCGGCAAAACCACCCTGACCAACGCGCTGCTCGCCGAGGTGGCGAAGACGCAGGATCGTGTCGTCATCATTGAAGACACGCGCGAGCTGCAATGCGCCGCGCCCAATTTGGTCGCCATGCGGACGAAAGACGGCGTGGCGACGCTATCCGATCTGGTCCGTTCCTCGCTGCGCCTGCGCCCCGACCGTATTCCCATCGGCGAGGTTCGCGGCCCCGAAGCCCTCGATCTGCTCAAAGCGTGGGGAACCGGCCATCCGGGCGGGATCGGCACCATCCATGCCGGCACCGGCATCGGTGCGCTGCGCCGCCTTGAACAACTCATTCAAGAGGCTGTCGTCACCGTCCCGCGCGCGCTGATCGCCGAGACCATCGACCTTGTTGCCGTCCTTTCCGGGCGCGGTTCAGCGCGCCGGCTGGCCGAACTCGCCCGCGTCGATGGGCTGGGGCCTGACGGCGACTACCGCATCAACCCCGCAATCCAAACCAGCACAGGAGAATCTTCATGATCCGCACGCTCACGCGCGGCTATCGCTTCGCCGCGACCGCCGCATCCACCCATGCCATCAGCCTCATGCTCGCCCCGGCCGCCCATGCGTCCGGTTCGTCGATGCCATGGGAACAGCCCTTGCAGCAAATCCTCCAGTCCATTGAGGGGCCGGTCGCCAAGATCATCG
>JAVBSF010000046.1:0-4453 GCA_031556925.1 Pararhizobium sp. | reverse complement strand
AGGGGAACGTTGACTTAAATCGGCGAGCCTGAGACCAGACAAGAGCCGTGTTAGAGTCTACTAGAGATTTAGTCGCTTGATTTCCGTCTTTAATGACAGCCTCTAGCTGGGCGGGAGTGAGAACTTCACCGTCGAGCTCGTAAGTATCCTGAGGGGATTCCTTGAGGGACTGCGCTCGAAGCGACTTTTGAACGAGGGTACCTAGAATTAGTTCCTGTTCTTTAGTTAGATGTTCTGCAGCCATGCTTTTCTCCCTTTTTCTTCTTACTTGCGAGGCTCAACTTACTTGTGAAGTTCTTAAATAGGAACTTCGTTTCACTGTATAATATCAACATTGAGGAGTATATTCCGTCCCCTCAAAAACATTTTAGAGGTTCTGGACTTCACTTCTCATCTGGTATTTTACCGTAATGAATTGAGCCGTCTGGCAAGCGTAATGCTACGTCACCAGCCCGGTTATCGGCTTCCACGCTAATACCGGGCGTAGAGGTTTTACCCTCTTCATAAAGATCATACACGGTATCTTCATAATCGTCAATTTCATCCAGCATGAGATTATTCCCGCCGGTGCCCGAAGAGATCCTTTCGTCGAGCTCAAAGTCGCCCACGAGATCCTGGACGTTTGCTAAACCTTGCTCGTAGGCCACCTTGAGGATATCCTCAAGCCTGTCCGTAATTTCAATAGCCTCTTCTCGCGGCGCTAATACGCCAGCTGCAAGAAGCTCGCGTTCGAGCTTGTGAATAGCCTCTTTGTCTTTATCATTCAACTTTCGAAGAGAGACGTTCTTTACCTTATCCACGTCTTTAACGTCTACCTCAGGAGTTTTGAGCTCTCGAGATTCGACTTTTTCTTGATAGATGAAGCGCTTCCACCAAGCCATAAGATTACTCCTAGTTAACTATCTCGCCTTTGCGTAAACGCGAAAGATTCACAATAACATCGCTCACCACATCCGTGAGTCCCTTTTCCTTTAATGCGTTTTCTATAGACTTTAGAACACGCTCATCTAAATTTTCTAAAGGGCTACTATAGTCTTGAAGGTACACCAGCGTTATCTCAAGATAAGGATCCTCATTCTCGGATTCACGGGGAACTACTCGCTTGTAAAAGGATTTACTTTTAGTTATTTCAGCAAATTCGGGGACATCATCAGTGATATCCCGCAATAGTCCCGCCAAAACGCTGGGGCCAATGATGGATATTTCCTTAAAGTCTTTTTTCATTGTTCAACCCCCCACAAAAGCAGAAATAGCAATATAACCTAAGTAGCCAATCCCACCGACAACTAATAACCCCACTAGCCAGTAGACCGCTGAAATAGAGCGCTTATAGGTGGATAGGGTAACGCCGGAGCTGTGGCGTTTGAGGTTTTTCACCTCACCCTTTCGATTAATCTGTTCAGCTTTTCTAGCTTCTGGATCCTCTAATCTCTTAGGTCCTCTATTGAGCTCGTCAAAAACAGCCATTTTAGTTCCTCATTTCTGGATCACTTCACCCATGAGCTGAGAAGCATGGATTACGTAGCCTTGACCAGGAACGCAAGCACCTTCAACACATGTGACAAGATATTCATTATCGAGAGTCAATTTAGCGGGCTCTTCGGGCATCGCCATGTTGAGAATTTGCTCGTCATGAGTGACGATACCGTTGCTCCACTCGAATGAACCCCAGGGACCAGCCGCTACCTCTACGATGGCGGCATTTCCGTTCGGGATAAAGCTTTGCTTGAGATAATCTAAAATCTCAGTACCCTGAGGATTAGCCATATCCACAACTATTTCTTCTCCAGCAGGCACTAATCCGCCGGCGAACGTGATGTTTTTAACGGGGATAAGTCCGACGGTAGTAGTAGGGAGAATTCTCGCAATACTGATTGCAAAGCAAACATAGACAAGCGCAATAACTAAAAAACCTACTCCAAGGGCTTTGAGCACCTTTGTGGCCATGAGGTTGCCATAAGTACTTTTAGCGATTCTGACCTGCGGAGCTTTCTTCGGTTTCTGTTGTTCCTCGTCGGGAGAATTTCCAATATTTTGAGCTCCTGAGCGAAGAGCTGCGCCGAAGCCTCCGCTCACTCCGCTCGCGCTTTTTCGTGCTCGCGCGGGAACAGAGCGTGAGCCAGAAGGTGGCAAGTTAGTCATCTGAAAGCGGCCTTTCTAAAGGTGTGAGTGAGGTTAGTGAGAATATCGGAAAGAGTCTCGAGAGCGAAAAGCAATGGTGACGATGCAATTTTAGTCATCGTCACCATTGCTTAAAGCGGTTTAGTGGCTGCGCTCTAGGATCCTAGAAGCAACCTCCGCAACCCTTGAACGTTCAGTCTTGAGCAGAGTAATGTGACCGAAAATTTCCGTATCCTTGAGGGAATCGATAACAGACCAAATATCTGCATCCTTTCCAGACTTAAGGAAACGGTTGTCAACCTGTGCTGAATCAAAAGTGAGTACGATCTTGGTTCCTGCACCTGCTCGAGAAAGAATGTTTAGAATTTCAGAGCGGCTGAAGTTCTGAGCTTCCTCTAGAATCATGAAGGTGTTAGCAAGAGAGCGACCGCGGAGGTAGGTGATCGGAGCGATCTCTACAAGCTCGCGAAGACGTTTTGCCTCTGCCTTCTGCTTCTCAACATCCGCTACGGTAGCGTTTCGCTTGAGTGGTTTTGCCACTCGCGCGAGCGTATCAATAGCATCATAAATGGCGCCCGCCCAAGGGGCCATTTTTTCATCCACGCCACCCGGGAGGAACCCCATCTCTTGACCTTGGCCAAGCTCGTGGAGTGAGCGGAATACAACGATCTTCTCATAGCGGTGAGCCTTTAGCTCTGAAAGCGCAGTAGCGATTGTGATGAGTGTTTTACCGGTACCAGCGCCACCGCCAACGGAAACAACCGGCAATTCATCAGAAGGGCGCTGGAGCAGCTCAATAAGGACATTCTGCTCTAAGGTTTTTCCTGTAATGCCAGAAACCTTAGTCTTGTGTTCCACTTTAATTGCACTATCATTAGAGACGAGCACGGCTGTCTTAGTGTGATCGCCCTCCACGAGAATCTCCGTGTAGGAGGTGCTTGCGGCTCCTTCTGGAAGATTGTCAAGGACACGCTGACGTAGTTTTCTGTTGAGGGATTCGCCGTAAACATCAAGCTCATCGATTTCATCGCCAGCAAGGTCAAGTACGAAACGCCCTAGGAAGGGAGTGACATTCGCATCAGCTGCGATGTACTCGAAAGCATCGATGCCAATTTCGAGGCTTGAGTGAAGTCTCATTGGCATGTCATTGGAAAGTAGCGCAACATCCAAGCCGTCCTTCTGTAGGTTAACCGCGACAGCAAGAATAGTGCTGTCGTGTGAGCCATCCTGAAGGTGCTTAGGAAGTGACTCCTGATTCGAGTGATTAGGCTCTACTCGGAGGTTAATTCCCGGATGATCTTTGAGGGCAACGCCGCTATTGAGCTTGCTTCCGTCAGAAACTCGATACTGCTCGATGAGCCTTAGCCACTCTCTAGCTAGGAAACCGAGAGTCGTGTGAGTACGTTTCTCTTCGAGTTCCTTAACTACTACGGCGGGAAGAACCAGTTGACACTCTTCTATGATGTCCAGCAGATAAATACCTGCGACAAGCAATGATGATGTGTCAGCTACTACAACCCTCCCTTTCAAAGTTTCGGCCAATGAGTTCTGAATCTTTGAAGCAGCCATGCTCTTCCTTGTTCTGTAGTAATGGAGCAGTATTAAGTTGTATAGTGCTTTCTAACCAAATTTTAGATGAAAATACCATCTTCATCTACAAAATGAATATCAGACAGTAGTGGCCAGAAACCCTTGATTTTTGCGGGTCTCTGGCCACTTGTTACGCAATTTTAACGCTATTTTATGCGGGCGGTTCAGATGAATCCGGTTCATTAGCGGCCTTCTCATCGATCACCGATTGCAAAGCTTCAGCGAACTCTTCTGACTCAGCTTTATCATCTCTAGCAGAAACCTTAAGGTCAAAACGTCCCGGACCGTCGAGTTCTGCTACGAGAGAAATGTCCTCAGAGAATGATTCACATGGCTCTGTAAGTGACACTTTGTAATAGGTATTGTAGTCGTTTCCGCCTTTAGTGGTTACCATGACACTGCCGGAGCTCTGATCATCCTCTAGGCACATATCGGTGCCATTGCTTCCGAAGTTTTCGAAGTAGGCTGAATAGCGTCCGGATTCAGAGTAATCTTTGGCACCCGCATTCCAGTAAACTGTCGAGCCTTTGCTTGGCGCGGTTGAAATTTCTGTGAGCCCGTCACCAGCGTAAATTAAATTAGTGAATGTTTCAGTGGACATGGGGATAGCGTTTCCGTCCTCGTCCACTGGGGAGGGGGCCGTGCAACCAGCTAGCAAGCCAGCTAGCAACACGGCCCCGAAAGCCATTGCGGTTTTTCTCATGATAAGCCTTTTCTTAAAGATAAGGTTTTATATCAAACC
>JAVBSF010000150.1:0-5708 GCA_031556925.1 Pararhizobium sp. | reverse complement strand
GAAGACATTATTCGTTGGGATATTTGCCTATCTGATTTCCAACTGGAGCAATCTCGCCGGTATCGTTTTTGAGAGCTTCGCCGGTCTGGGCCTCAAAGGATCTGGCACGGGGTTCACAGTCGAGGAACTTATGCGTCCCGGCAGGGTCGCACAGACCGGGCTCGATGCTGGTCGCCCTTTGCTCGAATCCATCTCCGAACTGATGGGATGGGTGAGTTTCTTTGAAAACTTCATCCAGATCGCCTGTATGTTTCTGGCGTGGGCGCTTGTGCTGCTCGCGTTCTTCATCTTGTCTGTGCAGCTATTTGTCACCTTGATTGAGTTCAAGTTGAGCACTCTGGCAGGCTTTGTACTGATCCCCTTTGGGCTGTTCGGCAAGACCGCTTTCATGGCCGAAAGAGTTCTCGGCAATGTGGTTTCTTCCGGTATCAAGGTATTGGTGCTCGCCGTTATCATTGGTATCGGCTCGACATTATTCAGCCAGTTCACTGCCGGTTTTGGAGGTGTCACCCCCACGATCGATCAGGCCATGTCGATCGTACTGGCCGCATTGTCATTACTCGGTCTCGGCATTTTCGGTCCCGGTATTGCCAATGGCCTTGTCTCTGGCGGTCCGCAGCTTGGCGCCGGCGCGGCAATTGGCACCGGCCTTGCTGTCGGCGGCGCGGCCATGGCTGCGGGTGGAGCGGCAGGACTGGCCCTGAGGGGTGGGGCCGCGGCCCTGTCCGGCGGTGCGGCAGCCGTTCGTGGTGGCGCAGCCGCAGCAGGGGCTGCTTCGACATCGTACAGTCTTGCTTCAACGGGGCAGACTGGTGCCGCCGGCGTGGCTTCTGGTCTCGGCGGTGTTGGTCGCGCTGCGGGTTCTGCTGCCGTTTCCCCGCTGAAGCGAACCGCCGGCCGAGCTGCCGAAGCCGTCAAATCCAGCCATGCTAGCGGCGGCAGGGGCGCATTCGCCACCACCGGCGGTTCCTCCACCATGGGAACTATAGGAGCCGGAAATGACGCTGCCAATGATACCGATTTCAGCGGGCAAGCATCCGTCGCTGCTGGCAGGGCGCCCGACTGGGCAAAGCGGATGAAGCGCAACCAGCACCTCAGCCACGGAATTTCCGCCGCCGCCCACGCCGTTCGCTCCGGCGACAGTCATGGCGGTGGCTCATCCATCAACCTTACCGGGAGCGATTGAACATGAGTCTCTTCAAACGATCGACGACCCACTACGGGAAGACCCCACAGCCTGAGACACCCTATCAGCGCGCGAGCCAGGTCTGGGACGAGCGGATCGGTTCGGCTCGCGTGCAGGCGAAGAACTGGCGATACATGGCGTTCGGCAGCCTGCTTCTCTCCGCAGGCTTCGCCGGTGCGCTGGTATGGCAATCGGCGCGCGGAACTGTCGTGCCCTGGGTGGTGCAGGTAGACAAGCTGGGCGAGGCGCAGACCGTCGCCGCCGCGTCCGCCGACTACCGCCCGACCGATCCGCAGATTGCGTGGCATCTCGGACGGTTCATCGAACAGGTGCGTTCGATCCCAGCAGATCCCATCATCGTCCGCCAGAACTGGCTCCGGGCCTATGAATGGACCACTGACCGGGGGGCGACGGCGCTGAATGACTATGCCCGTGCGAATGATCCATTCACGAAGGTCGGAAGGCAGCAGATCGCCGTGGAAGTGTCGAGCGTGATCCGCGCGTCGCCGGACAGCTTCCGCGTCGCATGGACAGAACGCCACTTCGAGAACGGCCAGCTTTCTACGACCGAGCGATGGACCGCGATCCTGACCGTCGTGATCCAGCCGCCGCGCGACGCCGAACGGCTCAAGGCCAACCCCCTCGGCATCTACGTCAACGCAATTTCATGGTCGCGGGAGATGGCCCAATGAAACAACCACCCGTCCGAAAAACCGAAACTCCGCATTTCCGTAAATCCGTCATCATGCTTTTGCTGCTGTCCGCAACAACACTGGCCGGCTGCGCCACGCCGAAGAAGCCGCCGCAGATCAGCTATGACAGCGACGTTCCCGCGCTTCCGGCCCTGCCTGCCGCCGTTACCGACGAGCGCCCGAAACCCCTGCATGTGCCACCGGGCTGGACGCCCGCGCGCGGTGGGACGGCGGCCAGCACGCCCACGGGCCGGGTACAGAACGCCAATGCGGCCGCCCGCGTCGAGCCGCGCCGGGAAGGCTACTACAATGCCATTCAGGTCTATCCGTGGTCCGCCGGTGCGCTTTATCAAGTCTATGCCGCGCCCGGCCAGATCACCGACATCGCGCTTGAACCGGGCGAAAGCCTGACCGGCGCCGGGCCGATTGCATCGGGCGACACGACCCGCTGGATCATCGGCGACACCGAGAGCGGCAGCGGCGCTACCCGGCAGGTGCATGTGCTGGTGAAACCGGCCCGGCCCGACATCACCACCAATCTCGTGATTTCTACCGACCGGCGCACCTACATGATCGAACTGCGCGCCAGTGAAAATCCCTATATGCCGGCCGTGGCCTGGTCCTATCCGCAGACGCCTTCATCGGGCCGGGCGGTTCCCACGACGCCGGTTATTCCGTCCGCGACCGCGCGTAACTATCGTTATCGTCTGGAACTGACGGGCGATACGCCGCCCTGGCGGCCGGTCTCTGTCTATGACGATGGTCGCCGCGTCTATGTCGAGTTTCCACGCGGCATCGTGCAGGGCGAAATGCCGCCGATTTTCGTGATCGGTTCCGAGGGTGAAGCCCAGATTTCCAATACCCGCATCTATCGAAACATCCTGATCGTCGATCGGCTGTTCGGCGCGGCCGAACTGCGCCTTGGCGGCGGAAAACGGCAACAGGTGGTCAGGATCGTTCGGACCGATGGCGTCGAACGGGCGCGACTTGCCGCCGCGAAACCAGGGGAGGGATCGGACCGATGAACGAACCGGAAGGCACGACTCCCGATCCCGTCGCCCCTATGCGACTGCGCGCCGATCCGCCGCGAGTCACTCGCCTGTCGCGCAAGGTGCTGGCCGGACTTGGCCTTGTCGCTTCGCTCGGCGTCGGCGGAGCGCTGATCTATGCGCTCCAGACCCGTGATCGCGGGGCTGGCAACGAGGAACTGTATTCGACCGAGAACCGGACCACCGCCGATGGCCTTGCGGGCCTGCCGCGCGACTATACCGGGCCGGTTCTCGGCCCGGCGCTGCCGGGCGATCTCGGTCGCCCGATCCTCAGTGCGCAGGACCGAGGCCAGCCTGTCGTTGTCCCTACTGTCACGACACCTGCCGTTGATCCGGCAGAGCAGCGCCGGCTCGCTGAAGCAGAGGCCGCGCGCACCAGCCACGTCTTCTTCCAGACCGAAACGCGGACGACGGCCAATTCAACTGCGTCCGGTGAGAACACAACTCTAAATCTGTCCGGTTTCGATCAAACCAGCACGCCTACAGCACAGGACAAGCAATCTGCTTTCCTGAACGCCGGCGCCGATCGGCGCACGGTCTCGCCGGATCGCATCGCCCCTCCGGCTTCGCCCTATATTCTTCAGGCCGGGGCCGTCATTCCGTCCGCGCTCATCACCGGTATCCGCTCCGAACTGCCAGGGCAGATCATCGCTCAGGTCACGGAACCCGTCTACGACAGCCCGACTGGCCGTGTGCTGCTTGTGCCACAGGGCACCCGGATCATCGGCCAATACGACAACAATGTGGGTTTCGGGCAAAGGCGCGTTCTGTTGGTCTGGAACCGGTTGATCTTCCCGAACGGCCGCTCCATCGTCCTTGAACGCCTGCCGGGGGCAGACCCCCAAGGCTATGCGGGCCTTCAGGATGGCGTCGATTACCACTGGTGGGACCTGGCGAAGGCCGCCGGCCTTTCAACACTGCTTTCCTTCTCGGCAGAACTTGCGACTAACGACGACGACCGGCTCGTGCAGGCGATCCGCGATGGTGCGCAGGACACGATCAACGACGCGGGACAGCAGATTATCCGTCGTCAACTTCAGATCGCACCGACGCTGACGATCCGTCCAGGGTTCCCCCTTCGGATCGTCGTCACAAGAGATTTGATCCTCGAACCATATAGGAACTGACCCATGCCGAAACTAAAACTCGGCCCGCTGGCCGATGAAAAGCCTGTGAAGGTGACGCTGGAACTGCCTGCCGCGTTGCACCGTGACCTGACCGCCTATGCCGGAGTGCTGGCCCGCGAAACGGGCCAGCCGGCCGCCGATCCTCTTCGCCTCATCGTGCCCATGCTGGAACGTTTCATAGCAACGGATCGCGGTTTCGCTAAGGCTCGTCGGACGGCCCCTGCCGGAATGCCACAGGTGCCTCATGACAACGCTTAGAGTCGGGATTGCTAATTATGAGGCGATTAAGGCGCGATCCATGCGGGTCGTGCTTGGAAAAGAAAATCCCTCTGCTGCCGACCCAACAGTCTGGTTCGTTTCGACGGAAACCTTTGCCAGAGTTTTCTCCACTCGGAATCGCGAGATATTGCGCATCATTGCGGAGGAGGCGCCCGGTTCTTTGGATGAACTGGCAGACGCTGTTGGCCTTACCCCATCCGACCTGTCACCCATACTTGCGGAATGGGACGGCTTTGGTCTTGTCCACGCAGGATACGGACCAAACCGAAAAATCGAACCACGAGTTCTATACGACAGGGTTGAGCTGGTTTTGCTACTGGCTGACCGCCCGAACACCGCCATCACCAACGATCACAAGGATATTTGAGAGCATGAAACAGGCGATGGGACGCAGGTTCAAATCGCAATTTCCAGCGAGTGTCGGTCTCGGTGGTTGCGTGCCCCCGCAACCAAATCATTCAAAATCATCAAATAGCCCGTGAACCAGAAATGGTCACGGGCTTTGGGCGTTCATGCGCACTGACCTGAGACCCATCTCTCCTCCAGTTTTCAGGAGAGTCATGGGTTTTCAATCTGGCCTTATGCGGCCTGTTTTTCCATAGTCATTTTCGTTGCAAACTCGCTGGGGGTGATATTTCCGAGCGATGAGTGCGGTCTGTTTCGGTTAGTCCTCCTTCCATGCCGTGATGTCGGTCCGCGCCTTGGCCAGCGATGAGAACAGGGTTTCGTTGAGGCATTCGTCGCGAAAGCTGCCGTTGAAGCTTTCGACAAAGCCGTTTTGCATCGGCTTGCCAGGGGCAATGTAATGCCATTCGACGTGCGTGCCCTGGCACCATTTGAGAACGGCCATGCTCGTCATCTCGGTGCCATTGTCGGAAACGATGGTCCTTGGCTTGCCTCGCCTGGCGATGATGGTATCCAACTCCCGGGCAAGCCGCAGCCCTGACAGTGACGTGTCGGCGACCAGGGCCAGGCACTCGCGGGTGAAGTCGTCGACAATGGCCAGGACACGAAGCGACGGCCATCCGTGAAGGCATCGCTGACCAAATCGAGGCTCCAGCGCTCGTTCGGACGCGACGGCAATGCCAAAGGCTGCCGCGTTCCCAAGGCACGCTTTCTGCCACTGCGCTTGCGGACGGTCAGCTTCTCTTCGCGATAGAGCCGCCTGAGCTTCTTCAGGTTCATGACGATGCCTTGCCGATCTAGCATCACATGGATGCGGCGATAGCCGAAACGGCGGCGCTCTGACGCCACCTTCTTCATCGCATCCCGGATATGTGCGTCGTCGGGCCGAATGCGATACCGCGTGCTCGACCGATCAACCGACAAAACTGCGCACGCCCGACGCTGGCTCACCCCATGTTGTTTGCAAACA
>JAVBSF010000025.1:0-12913 GCA_031556925.1 Pararhizobium sp. | reverse complement strand
TGCCGGAAAGATTTTCGATGGAGGAATACGTATCCCCCTTCGCTTCGCCCGTGTTGCCGGACGGCGTTGCGAGGTCGGCGACAACGCCGGTCGTGGCACCGGAGTAGGAGGCGGTATCTGTACCGGCCCCGCCATTCAGCTTGTCCGCGCCGATGCCGCCGAAAAGCGTGTCGTTGCCGGCGTCGCCATTCAGCGTGTCATTGCCCGCATTGCCGTAAAGCACGTTGGCAACCTGGTTGCCTGTGATGGTGTCGCCTGCGGAACCGCCCTTGACGTTCTCGATCAAGGAGGCCGTGTTGCCCTCATGGAGCAGGGCATTGAAGATGTTGCCGCGCGCATAGCCCCCGTTTGGCCCTCCGCCGAGGTAGGAAAGCTGTGCCTTGTCGAAGACGGAATACTGACCCGGCCGCAAATCGATTTTCAGTGCCGTCCTGTAGGCGGTCAGGTCGAAGGTGTCCTTGCCGCCGCCATCCCACAGGGTCGCGAAGACGCGGTTACCACCGGCATCGATGCCGACTTTTCCATTGACAAGCGTATCGCCGTTGCCGGGCGTCCACTTGTAAACCGTATCACCGGCCTGCGTCTTGTAATCGGCGCCGTACATATGCTGCAAGGCGGCAATATCGGCCATCATATAGGTCTGCGGCGCGCCGAACTGTTCGTAATCATAGCCGTCGCCGCCGACATAGCCGCTATAGGTCATGACCGAGTATTCGATGGAATCATAGGCTGACGGTAACGCCTCGCCGTCGCCTTCATCGTGGCCGTGCTTCAGGCCGAGGGCATGGCCGAGTTCGTGCAAAAGCGTATGCCACGCGTAGTTTCCGGCGGCGGGCTTGCGATAGTCATTGCTCGTGCCAGCATAGGTGGTGCTGAACCAGACATCGCCTGCCTCGACTGCAGTCCCCGGATAATAGGCGTAAGCGGTTGGCGCCGCGGATTTGGATTGTGCCAGGCGGATTGTGGACGAACTGGTGCTGCCTTCGGAAATCGTGAGATTGGTAAAGCCTTCCACCGAGAAACCGTCGTTGGCGCTGGTGCCATAGGAGGTGTCCAATGCAAAGCGGGTGGCGTCTTTCTGGGCCGTTGCCACGGCTGCAAAACTGTTGTTGGGCTCGCCCGCGTAGCTGTAGCTCGACTTGCTGCTTGGAAAGGCATAGGTGATGCTTGCAGCATCCCAGGCATAACCGGACAGAATGCCATTGACGAGATGGCTGCCCGTATCGGAAATGGCCTTGGCCTGCTTGTTGATGCCTGTCATTCCATACCCTTGTTCGAAGCGGCGACGTCAATTCACCAGGAGGCGCGAAGGCTCGGCATGGCAAAGCTAGCCGCGAGAGCTTTCCTGAGCTTGAAGCGAGTGGTTAAATGTTGAAGCTTTTGCGCGAAGCGGTTAGCGCATCGATAATCACAGGCTCCGTCTGGTTGATTCCCATGGTTTTTTTGAGTTCTGCTTATGGCGCAAATGTGCCCGCCGGGACGGGTGGCATCATGACGCCAGCCCCGGATGGCGAAGAAGCCGTCCGCCGCGAATATGAGGGCGTCGTCCGGGAGGGGACTGACGAGGCCTACCGGCTGTTCATTCGCCGTCATCCCGATCATCCGCTTGCGGATGAGGCACGGGCCCGGCTCGCCCGCTGAAATCGCATGGGACTTTTCGACCGTCTCCAAGGCGATCGGATGAGCCGGTTGTCGATTTTCCAGCAATGCCAATCGCTTGTCGCTTCAGAATAAAGTTTCGACCCGATCCGTCATGCCTTCATGGCGGTTGACGATGCCTTTGCCGCACGCCAGTCTTGACGCAGGGCAAGCGGCCGCACGCAGCGGCAACGGGAGGAATTCAGCGGATGACGATCGGGGCGTTCATTGTCTGGTTGCTGATCTGTCTTGCCGGGGTACTCGCCGTCCCCGCCGTCAGTCACACCAATGCCGCGACGACATTTTCGCTGATGGCTTCATCCATGGCCTTTACCGGCATGGGGATCGCCCAGTTCCTGGCGACGAGGCCACCTTTTCTGGAACATCTTTTCGGCGGTCTCGACCGCGTCTACCGGGTTCATCGCAGCATCGGCATCGCGGTTCTGGCACTGATCCTCGTGCATTATGTCGTAACGCCGAACTTCAAGGGGCTGGCATTGACCAGTGGCCTGAACGAGCTCGCCAAGGAGGCTGGCTCCTATGCCTTCTACGGCTTCGTTGTCCTTCTGCTGATCAGCATCGTCAAGACGATCCCACGCACCCGCATCGAGTTTCCCTATCATCTCTGGCGCTGGACGCACCGGCTGATCGGCATTCTCTTCATCCTCGCGGCCTTCCACCAGACGTTCATCAAGAGGCCCTATGACGGCACGGCGATGCTGGCGGTCTATCTCAACCTTTTCGCTATGCTGGGCACGGCGAGCTATCTCTACTCCCAGCTTCTGCCCTGGATCCGCCGCCGCCGCTACGAGGTATTCGATATCGAACGCCACGAGGGCGCAACGATCGTTTCGGCGCGTCCGCTCGGCTGGCGGCTGAGGGCGAGGCCCGGCCAGTTCGGCTTCTTTCGCGCCAAAAAGAACGGACTGCGCGAGCCGCATCCCTTCACCATCGCCGGCATGGACGACGACGGCACCGTCCGCTTTGCGATCAAGCCGCTCGGAGACTTCACCCGTGCCGTCAGGGAGGGGCTGGCGATCGGCGACCGCCTGACGCTCGAAGGCGGCTATGGCCGCTTCAACCATCGCCGCGGCGGAAAGAAGCAGATCTGGCTTGCCGGCGGCATCGGCGTGACGCCGTTTCTGGCCATGGCGAGCCGGCTGAAGGGGGATGAGGGGCAGGACATCCAGATGATCTACTGCGTGCGCGACGAGAGGGAGGCGATCGGCCTTGAAACTTTCCGTTCGCAGGCGGAAAAACTCGCCAATTTCAATTTCATATTGCATGCTTCGAAAACGGACGGGCGACTGGACGCCGAGCTGATCGCCAGGTCCAGCGCGATCGATCCGGGCGAGGCGGATTTGTGGTTCTGCGGGCCGCCCGCCTTGCGCAAGGCGATTGAAAGCGGATTGCGGGCGATCGGGAAGAAGCCGAAGCGGGTCGAGTTTGAACGGTTCGAGTTCAGGTGAACAACACCATGAGCGGGAGAGAGACAATGGACAAGCTCGGCGGACAGGCGAGGGCAAGCGGCTATCGGGTTGGCGCAAAGAGTCTGTCCGGCTGGGCTGTCATGGCGGCTTTGGCGCTGGCGCTTGGCGCGAGCCTGCTCTGTCCGTCCACTGCGTCAGCGCGCGATCCCTTCAGTGCCGATGCCTACGCCACCTACAAGCCGAGCCTCGACAACGGCAAATATCTCTTCAACGCCGCCGGCTGCGGCGCCTGTCATGGCTCCGGCGAAAACACCGAACTTCTTTCCGGCGGACTGGAGATGCAGACGGCGATTGGCACCTTCTTCGCGCCGAACATCTCGCCCCATGCCAACGGTATCGGCGGCTGGTCGAACGCGCGCTTTCTCAACGCGGTCATGCTCGGCGTGAACAACGAGGGCGACAACCTCTATCCGGTCATGCCCTATACTTCCTATGGCGGCATGAAGCCGGAGGACGTGCTCGACATCAAGGCCTATATCGAGACGCTCGAAGCCTCCGACGCCGTCTCGATGGAACACGAGATTTCCTTCCCCTTCAGCCGGCAGACGACGATCACGCTTTGGAAGCGCAGTCATTTCGACGTTGCGGAATACCAGTCCCGCGAGGAAACCCAGATGGAGCGTGGGCGCTATCTGGTTGAGAATGTCGGCGGCTGCGGCGATTGCCACACCCCGCGCACGACCACCTACGGTCTCGACATGGAACGCGTCTATGAGGGGGAAAAAGGTCTGACCGGCGCCGTCGCGCCCGATATCACCAAGGCACGCATGGCGGGCCTTGCCTCGCCGGAGGTGTTCACCGTCGGGCTGATCGACGAGGGCAAGAAGCTTTCCGGCTCGCCGCTCACCGATCCTGTCATGCGCCGGCTGGCACACGGGCTTTCCGTCCTGACGGAAAAGGACCGCACGGCAATCTACGCCTTTCTGGCCGACCGCGAGATCAAGCCGCCGGAGCCGGTGCAGCAATCGGCGACGGCCGTCTGCAAGGAAACCACGCCAGCCGCCGCACTGGAAGGCGGCAACGCCCCACTCGCCACGGCGGCGGACGCCTTTATCGGCAAATATTGCCGCAACTGCCACGGCCCCGGCGAGAGCGCGCAGGGCAGCTATCCCGCCGGCGATCTCACCTCGATTGCCGCCGATCCGGCCTTCGTGACCCCCGGCGATGCGGCGAAATCGCGCCTCTTCACCTCCGTCACCAGCGGCCGCATGCCGCTCGGCAAGAGGCCGACGGCGGATGAGGTCAAGAGCCTCGAAGACTGGATCAATTCGCTTAACACCGCTAGCCTGCCGCAGACGGCGGCGGCCAAGCCGCAGCGCATGCGCCCCATGCTCGCCTATGGCGATTTCATCGAGGCGGCATTGAAGGACATCTCGACGGTCAACCCGCTCGACCGGCAGTTCGTCCGCTATTTCTCCTATCGCAACCAGTACAACGGCATGATGGGCTGCGAGGAGGAAAAGGTCTTCATGAAGCGCATGGCGACGCTCGCCGGCGGCTTCAAGAAGCTCCTGAATTCGCTTTCCTACGGCTCGGAGCTGGTTTTGCCGCATGAAGTCGAAGGCACCAATGGCCTGCTGGTGCGCGCCGATCTGCGCGATCTCGACTGGAGTGGCGACGACTACAAGTTTCTCGTGAAGGAATATTTTTACGGCGTCGATCCGGCAAGCGACGCCTCGCTGCTGGCGCTGTCCAAGGAGACGGACAGCGTCCTGCCGATCATGCGCATCGACTGGTTCATGGCCAATGCCGCCAAGCCGCGCATCTACAACCAGCTGATGAAGCTGCCGCCCCATATCCGCGACCTCGAACAGCGCTTCAAGATCGATGTCGATGAAAACATCCGGCGGGCCAATGTCCTGAGAGCCGGCTTTGCCGATGGGTCTTCCGGCGTTTCCGATCACAACCGCATGCTGGAACGCCACGAGATGCCCTTCGGCGGCTATTACTGGAAGTCCTATGATTTCGGCGGCGATGTCGGGCGGCAGGTGTTGAAGCGCTTTCCGCACGGACCGAAGGAGCTTGAGCCGCTCGACACCGGTCTGACGGCTTTCGAGCATGACGGCGGCGAGATGATCTTCTCCCTGCCGAACGGGCTGCAGGGGTATTATCTCTCTACCGCAGCCGGAAAGCAGCTCGATGTCGGCCCGACCTCGATCGTTTCCTTCCGCAAGCGGCCGATCGGCAAGGGGGTGGAGATCGTCAATGCACGCTCCTGCTTCGATTGCCACGCCAACGGCATTCTGTCGAAGCGGGACCAGTTGCGCGACCATATCCAGACCTCGATCCTGTTCGACCGCGACCAGAAGGATCTCCTGCTCAAGCTTTATGTTCCGCAGGAAGACCTGGATGCGGCCTATGAGAAGGACCGCAAGCGTTTCGTCGATGCGCTGGTGAAGCTCGGCGTGACCCAGCCGACGCCGGATGGCGGCGCCGAAAGCATGCAGGCGCCGGGCAGCGCCGAACTCGTCACCTATTTCGCCGACAAATATGAGGATGAGCTGGATTTCGAGGCGATGGCGGCCGAATTCGACATGACCCCGGCCGAATTTTCACGCGCGGTCCAGCAGGTGACGGACAATGACACGCTGCGGCTGGCGCTCGACTGGGTGACGACGCTGGAGGCCGGCGGCACCGTTCCCCGCGCCGAGCTCGAGCAGCAATATGCCAACCTGCTGCACCCGCTGATGCAGCTGAAGCCGCTCGATACGACCACCGTCAACTTCTCCGGCGACTATCTTCTGACCGCCCACCCCGAGGCTACGGCGACGCAGGAGAGTGTCAAGCCGATGGCGCTGGTTGCCGCAATCCCCGCCTACCGGCAGGAGGATAAGGCGAAAGACGACAAGCTGGAGCTCGCCCTGCATGTCGCCTCGACCGCCGCGAAGGTGGGGGACCAGCTTTCCTTCGAGCTGAGTTCCAACAAGGCCTGCGAACTCCAGATTCTCTATGTCGAGGAAACCGGCAATGTCGAGGTTATCCCGGATGCGATGATCGGGAACACCACGCTCGAGGCCGGCGAGCGGCGGCTCATCCCGCAGGTGGGCACCGGCAACCTGACCTTCGACAGCCCGGCTCCGGCCGAGACCATGATCGCCTTCTGCCGCGCCGGAGGCCTCGGCGACCAGAAGCTGACGGCGGAGCGGGCGCGCCAGCTGGTCGAGCAGTCGCATCTGCCGCCGACGCGCGGGCTTGCGATCAATCTGGCGAAGAAGGCCGAGGACGACCATGGCCAGAGCAGCCTGCAGGTCGTGACGTTCGAGATCAGGCCTTGAGGGAGAGGGGGCTATGAGGGGATCGTCTATCGGACTGGCGCTTCTGCTGCTGGGCGCGTCAAGCCCTGTCGCCCAGGCCACCTGCGCGGCGCTGGAGGCGGTTGCGAAGGCGACGAATGCAGGGGAGGACGTGCGCGCGAAGGAGATCGCCGTCGCCGGGAACAGGACCGGCTGCGGCAGCGACGACGTGGCGCTGATCGACCGGATCGCGGCGCTTTCGGCCTTCAACCGCATCGTCGCCGCCGTTGGTGCGGGCGCAAATCTCGCTGACTTCGAAAGCGAGCTTCAAGGCGTCATCGCCGAGACGGCGGCTCCCTGGCAGGTGCTCGATGCGCTCGGCGATATCAACCGCGACCGGAAGGATTACGAGGCTGCGGCGCGTTATTACCAGATGGCGCTGGAAGACAGCGACAATCGTACCCTGACCCCCGACTGGATGGCTCCGGACGCCACCTACATCGCCCGCCTCGACCGGATGGCGACGGAGATGCGGCTGGCCGCGCCGAAGCCGGTGAACCTTGCCATGCGCGGCGCCTGCAAGGTGAATTTTCGCGGCGTTTCCCTGAAAAAGAAGTCGGCACCCGTGCGCTATGTCTTCGGCACCGCCGAGTTCACGCCGGAAGGGATCGACGCGGCAAAAGATCTTTCCCAATGTCTGAAATCGGTGAAGCCTGCCGCCATCACCCTGATCGGCCACACCGATCCGATCGGCGCGGCGGCCGATAATCGGACGCTTTCGGTGGCGCGGGCCGAAGCCTTGGCGAATTATCTGGTTGCGGAGGGATATGAGGGGACGTGGCAGGTGGTCGGCAAGGGAGAGGACGAGCCCTTCAAGCCGGATGACGCCAGCGTCTACGACGAGGAAACCCTCAATCAGCTGAACCGCCGTGTCGAAGTCGATCTGGAGCCATGACGATGCGCGGCATTCTGCTTTCGGCTTTTCTTTGCCTCACCGCTTCCCATTCCGCCTTTGGCGCGACCCGAGCAATGGTTATCGGCATCGACGATTATCCGCATGAGGTGAGCCTCGAAGGCGCGGCCAGGGATGCGCGGGATGTCGCGAGCGCCCTGCAAGGGGCTGGTGTCGCCGAAATCGTGACCTTCTACAACGCTGACGCGCGCAAGGACGATATTCGCGCCGCATGGGAACGGCTGGTCGCCGGCTCAGTCGAGGGAGACACGATCGTTCTCACCTATGCCGGTCACGGCTCGCAGATGCCGGAACTGGTGACGGGCGACGAGGAGGACGGGCTCGACGAGTTCCTGCAACTGCCAGGCTTCGACAGGGCAAGAGCATCCGACACCGAGCATGAGATCATCGTCGACAACGAGCTGAATGCCTGGTTTTCCGAGGCCGAAGCGAGAGGCGTGCGGGTTCTCTTCGTCTCTGACAGCTGCCATTCCGGCGGCATGAGCCGCGCCTTCAACGGCAGGACGCGGCTTGCGCCGGCCGTGACCGTGAAGCTTTCGCCGCCCTCGCAGGAGGCAACGGGCGGTGCCGTCGTCCGGGAGGCCGATTTCCGGCAGGTGACGGTTCTGGCCGCATCGCTGGAAAGCCAGCCGTCGCCGGAGGTGATCATCGAAGGCGAGCCGCGCGGCGCGCTGAGCTGGAGTTTCGCCCGCGCCATCGAAGGAGCGGCCGACCGCAACGGTGATGGGCGGATTTCGCGGATCGAGCTGGAAGATTACGTCTTCGCCAATGTAAAGCATCAGTCGGAAGCCTTGCAGGTTCCCAACTTCACCCCGCAGCTGCCGCGCTCGGCCGATGAGGTGATGCTGCCGATCGGCGCGCTTACGGCTGCGCGGAAAGGCGGCGGCAAGACGGCGGCGGAGCTGGGATGGCAGGACCGGCTGGCGCTCAATACCGGGCGCGCCACGGTGCAGCTTCAGCATATCGGTGGTTCCGGCGTGCCCTATCGTTGGGACGCGGAAAGCGGCGTCTTCTATACGCCGAATGGCGATGTCGCCGCAGAGCATGTCGATACCGGCACCGTTCAGGGCGTGGTCGACAAATTCGTGTTGCTGGATTTCCTGAAGATCCTCGCCAGCCGAAATCCGGGCTCGGTCTCGCTTGCCCCGCAGAAGGATATCTATGCCAAGGGCGACCGGATCGCCTTCGAGGCTCCGGCAAGCCGCTATCGCAACACGATCGTTTTCAATCTCGCCAATACCGGCGAGGTTCAGCTGCTCGACGTGCAGGCGCAGGGCACCGAAAGCCATCTCTTCAAACTGACAGATATCGAAGTCGTCGCACCCTTCGGCGCGGATCATCTGGTGGTTATCTCGACCGACGAGCCGATCGACGCCATCGCGGCACTCCTCGGGCAGAAGCGGGTCGATGCCGCTGATCTCTTGCAACTTGTTCTGTCGCGCCTCGACGGCACCGATACGGCCGTCGCGATCCAGCCGCTCTACACGAGGGAAAAGCTGTGAGGGATGCCCTCAAACGGCAGCTTGCTTCCTCTTCTCCCCAGCGGGGAGAAGGTGGCGCGCAGCGTCGGACAAGGGGGGCGGCTGGCTTTGAATTTGCGGAATCCCTCCCTCATCTGCCCTTCGGGCCTCTTCTCCCCGCTGGAGAGAAGAGGGGCGCAGCGGCCATTCGGATATTCATCTTCGCCCTCAGCCTGTTCATCTCCGGCATCGTGTCGCCGGTTCTCGCGGAAGACCGGGCGCTGGTGATCGGCATCGGCGCTTACGAAAATCTGCCGGAGAATATGTTCCTTCATGGTCCGAAGAACGATGTCAAAGCGATGGCCGGCCTGCTCACCGGCACACTCGGCTTCAGGCCGGAGGCCATCCGCGTCCTGACGGATGAACAGGCGACGAAGACGGCGTTGCTGTCGTCCATCAAGGACTGGCTGATTGCCGGCACAGAGCCCGGAGACCGGGTTTTCCTGTATTTCTCCGGCCACGGCCTGCAGGTGAAGGACGAGAGCGGTGACGAGGGCGACGGCATGGACGAGGCGATCTCGACCTATGACCTGAAGGCCGCCGATGACGACTGGACCAACGTCATCCTCGACGACGAACTGGAGCCGCTGCTCGCCGGCCTGAAGGGCAGGGCGGTGACCGTCGTCATCGATGCCTGCCATTCCGGCACGATTTCACGCTCGCTCTCGCCACAGTCGGTCGCCGGCCTGAAGGGCGCGCGCTATCTGCCCCGGCCGTTCGCGGCAGCGCGCAAACCGACCACCCGCGGACTGCGCATCGATGTCGGTGTGATCGACAAGCCCGCGCCGCTGGTCAAGGCCGGTGTCACCGTCTGGAGTGCGGCCGCCCCCTATCAGGTTGCCTGGGACGATGTGCGGCTGCCTGTCGAGGATCGTCATGGGGTGTTCACGGCCGCTTTCGTCGAGGGATACCGGCAGAAGATATCGGATGCCAATGCCAACGGCCTGATCAGCAACGCAGAGCTTCTCGACTACGTGACCGCCCAATCCAAGGATTATTGCGCCGGGCAGGAAGCCTGCGACGATATCGATCCGCAGCTTGAAGCGACGCCGGAAGTTCTGGGCGCGGCGGTGGTCAAGCCGGAGCCGTTCGCCGAAACGAAGCCGGAAGAGACCGAGCCCGCCGCGGCGATCGCCTATGAGGAGGTGAAACCGGCAACGGTCGCCGCGCCCATCTATATCGCCGCCGATCCGCTCGACGGTATCGGCGATATTCTCGGGCGCAATGATGCAGACGCGGTTTCCGTCAGCCTGCAGCCCGGCCCGGACCTCAAGCCGGGGGAGGTTTTCACCATATCCGTCACGAGTCGACATGATGGCCAGCTGGTGCTGCTCGATGTCGACAGCACGGGCATGGCGACCCAGATTTTTCCCAACACGCTGGCGCAGAAGATCACGCCGCTCACGGCCGGAGAGTTGCTCACCATTCCCGACGCCTATTACGGCTTCGATTTCGAGGCAGAGGGAAAGGGGGAAAACATGCTCGTCGCCATCGTCGTCGAAGACGATGTCGATCTGATGCCGGTGGCGCCGAAGGAGCAAGGGCTTTCCGACAGGATCGATGCGCGGGAAGCGTTGAGCGATATCGTGGCGCGGCTGAGGACGGTCTGGACGGGCGATGCGGAAAATCGTGGCACGATCTGGCATGCGGGCACGCTGAGATATCGCGTCGAATGATGCCGTAACCACGGCAAGTCCAACCACCAATGCAAAAGGCCCCGCCGTGAAGCGGGGCCTCGATGCCTCACAAAGCCCTGTCTGCTGTTAATGCAGGATCTGGCTGAGGAACAGTCGGGTACGCTCGTGCTGCGGGTTGTCGAAGAATTCGGCGGGCGAATTCTGTTCGACGATCTGACCCTGGTCCATAAAGATCACGCGGTTTGCCACCTGACGGGCAAAGCCCATTTCGTGGGTGACGCAGAGCATGGTCATGCCTTCCTCTGCCAGCGACACCATGGTGTCGAGAACTTCCTTGACCATTTCCGGGTCGAGCGCCGAGGTCGGCTCATCGAACAGCAGGATCTTCGGCTTCATGCACAGCGAGCGTGCGATCGCCACACGTTGCTGCTGGCCGCCGGAAAGCTGGCCCGGATATTTATGCGCCTGTTCCGGAATCTTGACGCGCTGCAGATAGTGCATTGCGATCTCTTCCGCCTGCTTCTTCGGCATCTTGCGCACCCAGATCGGGGCAAGCGTGCAGTTTTCCAGGATCGTCAGATGCGGGAAAAGGTTGAAGTGCTGGAACACCATACCGACTTCGCGGCGCACCTCGTCGATCTTCTTCAGATCGTTGGTGAGCTCGATGCCGTCGACGATGATCTGGCCCTTCTGGTGTTCTTCCAGCCGGTTGATGCAGCGGATCATCGTCGATTTGCCGGAGCCCGAAGGGCCGGCGATGACGATGCGCTCGCCGCGCATGACCTTGAGGTTGATGTCGCGCAGAACGTGGAAATCGCCATACCACTTGTTCATGCCGATGATTTCGATGGCGACATCGGTGGCTGAGACCTGCATTTTCTTGGTGGCTTCATTCGCCATGTTTATTCCCCTGTTATCGTTTGTGGCCGCGGTCGAGCACTCGTTCCATGAAACCGGAATAGCGCGACATGCCGAAGCAGAAAAGCCAGAATATGAAACCGGCAAAGACAAGCCCCGTCAGAGGCGTGACTGGAGACGCCCAGTTCGCATCCGAGAAGTTGAGGCGAACGATGCCGAGCAGATCGAACATCGAGATGATCGATACGAGCGATGTGTCCTTGAACATACCGATGAAGGTGTTGACGATGCCGGGAATGACCAGCTTCAGCGCCTGCGGCAGAATAATGAGACGCATCTTCTGCCAATAGCCGAGGCCGAGTGAATCGGCGCCTTCCGACTGGCCCTTCGGGATCGCCTGCAGACCACCGCGCACCACCTCCGCCATATAGGCCGAAGCGAAGAGCGATACGCCGATCAAGGCACGCAGGAACTTGTCCACGGTCATGCCCGGCGGCATGAACAAGGGCAGCATCACGCTGGCCATGAAGAGAACGGTGATCAGCGGAATGCCGCGCACGATTTCGATGAAGGTCGTGCACAAAAGCCGGATGACCGGCATCTTGGATCGCCTGCCAAGCGCCAGGATAATGCCCAGCGGCAGCGATACGACGATGCCGACGAAGGACAGGATCAGCGTGACCATGAGGCCACCCCAGAGCGCCGTTTCCACATGCTCGAGGCCGAACACGCCGCCGACGAGCAGGAAGAAGGAGACGATCGGCAACACCAGGAAGAGCAGGATCGCGTTGATGCCCTTGTAGGGGGCCTTCGGAACCAGCATCGGCACGAGCAAAAGCACGAGCAGGATTGCGACCAGCATGGGCCGCCATCTTTCTTCGAGCGGATAACGGCCGAAGGCGAACTGGTCGAGTTTGGCGCCGACGAAGGCCCAGCAGGCGCCGCTCCAGCCTTCCGGCTGCGAGCCGCCCTGCGCGACGGTCGCGCAGACTCCGCGACCACCGCCCGTCCAGGCAGCATCAATGAACAGCCAGTCGATCATCGGCGGCAGGAACCAGCCGAGGGCGAGCAGACTGATCAGAGTGAGGATCGTGTCCTTGGGAGTGGCGAACAGATTTTGCTTCAGCCAGAAGAACGCGCCGGATTCATTGACCGGAGGCGCCGAAGGCTCAAGCATTTCGCTGCGGATGTAACTTTGTGCCGTCATCTCTTAGCGCTCCACCAATGCCATTCTGGCGTTGAACCAGTTCATGAAGACGGACGTGATCAGGCTGAGGGACAGATAGACGATCAGCCAGATGCTGACGACCTCGACGGATTGTCCCGTCTGGTTGAGGATCGTTCCGCCGACGGCAACGAGATCGGCGTAACCGATCGCGATAGCGAGCGAGGAGTTCTTGGTGAGGTTGAGATACTGGCTGGTCAGCGGCGGAATGATGATCCGCATGGCCTGCGGCACGATGACGAGGCGGGTGGCAAGGCCGGGGCGTATGCCGAGAGCACCTGCTGCTTCCGTCTGTCCCTTGCTGACGCCACGGATACCGGCGCGGACGATCTCGGCGAT
>JAVBSF010000497.1:0-4511 GCA_031556925.1 Pararhizobium sp. | reverse complement strand
ATGAAGAGAAAGATACCGGCGTTCCTATTATCTCCACCGAGAAAACAGATATTCCTCTTGCTCATAAAGACGTTTTATTCGACTACACACTGGCTGGCTCCGGAGCGGAGTCTAGCTACGAAATCGTTGAGGGGCAGTTGCCAGCCGGTATCTCATTAGATGAATCAGCTGGAAGGATTTCTGGCACACCAAGAGCTCTTGGTGTTTATGATTTCACGGTTGAGAAAACCAATGAATACGGAGAAGCCGTTAAGGAGCTTTCAATTGATGTGCGCTATGCGCCTCCCACGATTTCTCGAACCACACTTCCCGATCCAGTTCAAGATGTTGCTTATGTTAGCTACTTCGGTGGCTCAGGTGAGGAGGTAACCTACAGTGTAGTAGCTGGAGCGCTACCAGCTGGGTTAACTATAGACGCGAAAAACAATAGGCTCATCGGTACCGCAACCGAGCTTGGCGCGTACAGCTTCACACTACGTAAAGAGAATAATGGCGGGTTTGCCGAGGCTACTTTCAGCGGCAATGTGGTGCTAGCTGCACCTACAATTACTAATTCATCTATTCCCTATAGTGTTAAAGGTGAGTTCTACGAAGCGCAGCTTAATGGTGTAGGAAGAAACGCCACCTATTCATCTACGGAGCTTCCTCCAGGACTTTCGATAAACTCTGAAACGGGATTAATCTCAGGATATCCCAGCACCTCAGGTGTGTATCAATTCAAAGTCACTAAAACGAATTCTGCTGGCACTGTATCCCGCACTATAAATCATGTGGTGAAGGACGTTATCCCCGAATTCATCATTGAAGAGTTACCTCAAGCACAAGTGGGAAGTGAGTATTCTTTCCTCGTAGAGGTTTACGGTAGAAACATCGAATACACCGCAAGTTCACTCCCCGCTGGGCTGTCCATTGACAAGGCCACTGGGGTGATTTCTGGAGTCCCGAGAGTAATCGGAAACTACAATAGCACTATTTACTTGAGAAACAGCGGCGGGACAACCTATAAAACCTTCCCCATAACAGTCATAAGCGAGGCTCCAACCCTTACAACTGAGACTCTAGCGGATGCTGTTCAAACAGAGTCTTACTCGCAATTGCTCGAGGGTGCTGGCCAGGATAATGTCCACACCATAACAGCTGGCAAGCTTCCGCCGGGTCTGAGCATCATAGACTCCGCCAGCAACAGTCGAATCGCCGGAAGGACCTCTGGCTATGGAACCTATAATTTCACCGTGACTCGCACTAATAGCGGTGGCTCTATTTCTAGAGATTACTCCATCACGGTAGGCTATCAGATGCCAACTATCACTAACAGCTCATTAGCTGACGGCAAAGTCGGAAGAGCTTACTCTGACAGTCTTGCTGGTATCGGTGTCGAAGTCACCTACTCTGTAGCTGGCGAGTTGCCTCCTGGATTGAAGCTCAACTCTTCAACTGGAGTAATTGAGGGAACACCCACCACCGTTGGAGACTTCACATTCACAATCACTAAAACCAATGAAGCTGGGGCAGCTTCAAAGAGTTTCACAATTGAAGTAACGCATGTAGCACCCATTCTAGGGAGCACAACTCCACCAGACCCAACTAAAGGAGAGCCATATTCTTGGAGTATTCCGGGTACAGGAGATGAAATAACCTATTCTGTAACCTCAAGCACCACGGTCCCCGGGCTTACGCTGAACTCAGCGACTGGAGTGATCTCGGGAACCCCAACAGAAGCTGGCGCCTTCAGCGTCACGGTTAAGGCTACTAACACAGGTGGCTCCCGCTCTCAAACCTATCGCTTTAGCGTAAAATTCCAGCCACCAACAGCTATAAACACGCTGGAGCTTCCTACGGGTCAGGTAGATGTGCCCTATTCGGCTAAAATTGAGGCCGAAGGCGAGGGGCTCATGTATTCAATACTGAGTGGCTCACCCACCGGTATCTCGATCAACTCCACCACCGGGGTGATTTCCGGCACTCCTCGCAACTCTAACAATGGAAACCCTTACAATCTCCAAATTCGAGTCTATAACACCGGCGGCGCATTAACTCACATTTATCCACTCACTATTTTACCGGTTGTGCCAACCATTACGACAGAATCTCTTCAGGACGCAACATATGGAGTATCCTATACTCCAACACTAGCTGGAGCGGGTACAGAATCAACATACTCGGTTAGCGAAGGTGCGTTACCAGCTGGCATTAATCTCTCCGCAACTGGCCGTTTTAATGGTAGCAGCACCGCTATTGGTTCGTACAATTTCACCGTGCTAAAAAAGAATGTAGCTGGAGAAGTGAGGAAAGAATTCACACTCAAAGTTGTGGATACGAAACCGGCAATCACAACAACCACAATCCCTGGAGCTAAATTTGAGGTGGCATACAATCAAGTTATTTACGGCGGGGGAAGCAACGTCGAACTGAGCATTGTGAAGGGAAGACTTCCCGCAGGCCTTTCCGTACAGGACATGGGGACATATTTGAGATTGCTGGGAACTCCTACAGAGTTGGGAGAGTTCAACTTCACACTCCGTAAATCCAATAGCTCAGGAGCTGTAGAGGTAGACTATCTGTTCAGCGTAACTCACGTGGCGCCCACCATTAGTGGCAGCTTGCCCGTGGCTTTCTTGAATGTTCCCTACAACGAAACTATTCAGGGAACTGGGTTAGATGTGACTTACAACGTAACTGGACTCCCCGCTGGTTTTACTTTCGATCCTGAAACAGGCGCTATAGCTGGTACTGGATCAGCTTTAGGTAGCTACTCCTTGACCGTCACTAAAACTAATAATGGCGGCGCGACTACCAAAACCATGGCCTTCAGCGTGAAAAATGCGCCAGCCACAGTGGTAAAAGAAACGCTTCCAGATGCCTCAGTGGGGGTACCTTACTCCTCTGGCATTTACATGACCGGCGTAGATCTTAAATTCAGCGCTGGAGCTTATGGCCAAGGTTACTTACCAAACGGGCTCACCATAAACCCAACCACCGGTGAAATAACTGGAACGCTTTCGAAAGCTGACACTCACAGCTTCCCAGTGACCGCAACAAATGACGGCGGCTCAGTAACCAAGAGATATACGATTACGGTAAAGTAAGCGAATGATTAGTTTTAAAAAAGTTGCTCTAGTCCCCTGTGTAATCATTTTGCTTGGGCTATCTGGCTGTTCCGCGGCGGACAATGCTGACGGATTCGGCTTCTCTCAAAAAGGTGAGACTTTCTATTCCGAGGGACTATTTAATTCCTCTTCAGGAGGAACAACTTTAGAGGGGGCTACGCTAGAGGATAAAAACTCGGGTTGGAGCATTCGAGAGCTTGAGCCGAGTGAGGTCCCAAAGGAGATCTCGGAAAGAAATGCGATTAAACTTCTGGACTCTAAACTTTATTTGGAGGCTGGCGGTGGAGAGAGTAGCGAATGCCGAAGCAACTTTGAAGAAATTCAATACAACGCAGAAGCAGCATCTCTCTTTTTAGTTCATCAGCTCGGAAATCAGCAGACTGAAGAATGCTCGGCCGGCTATCGGGAAGCATTCTTTGAGCTCACTCCAGGGGATAATCACACCTTAGAGGGGCTCGAGGAGGTTGAAATTTATGAGCAAACCTATAGCGCCTCTAAAGAGGACAAGTCTGTCTTAGACATTCAAACAGTCAATACATATGTTTACATTAAAGAAGATTGGCGATGAGTGCAAAACACCTAATGTTGACGGTATAACAACGAGTACAGACTTTAGGAGTTAACTAATGGTTCAAGAATACCTTCCCGCTAAAGAGGTTTTTGACTACGATGACATCATGCTAGTCCCCGGCAGATGCATTGTTAAAAGCAGGAGTGAGGTGGACACCGAGGTAGTTTTCGGACCTAACAAGTTCGAATTGCCCGTTATTCCAGCTAACATGTCCACAATTCTTGACGAGACCACTGCACTTTGGCTAGCTGAGCGAGGCTATTTCTATGTGATGCACCGTTTCGATGTGGATCCAGTTGCTTTCACAAGAAAAATGCATGATGCTGGACAAATCGCTAGTATTTCCCTCGGAATTAAAGCTGCTGATTACGAAGCGCTAAAAAAGCTAGTAAAAGTGAAGCCAGAGTATACAACTGTTGATGTTGCTCATGGAGATAGCAATGAGGTTTTCAACATGGTGCGCGCCATTCGCCAAGCTATTCCTGGCACCTTCATCATTGCTGGAAATGTGGCCACCGCTGAAGGCGCGAGGCGATTAGCTGATGCTGGTGCTGACGCAGTAAAGGTGGGGGTTGGGCCGGGGCTTGCATGCCTCACTGCGCCGAACACGGGCTTTGGGAGCCGAGGTTGGCAGCTTTCAGCTGTTGCTGAGGTCTCTAAGGCGCTAGACGAAACTCATCCCTATGTTCAAGTGATCGCAGACGGAGGAATCCGCCAATATGGGGACATCGCTAAGAGCATCGCGTTTGGCGCTGACATGGTGATGATCGGCGGCATGTTCTCTGGCCATGATGAAAACCCTGGAGAGACTCTTGAAATTGATGGAGAGCTCA
>JAVBSF010000482.1:0-5531 GCA_031556925.1 Pararhizobium sp. | reverse complement strand
GGTTGGCCGGAGAAACGACTGGAGGGGTTAATTCCAGGTACCTTACCGATGACCTCACCTTAGGGACATTTCCCAGTTCGAGGGTCGGCGGACACCCACAGGCACGTGCGACTTTGGGCCAGGGGGAGATAAGAAAAAATGCTGTCGTAATCAAGAGGATTTTGGGGGGAAGGGTATATTTTTCGAAACGAAACGGAATGCGGCTTTCCGTTCACATTTCCCGAACAATTGCCTTGACCTGTCGCTCAAATATAACCTACTGTTTTAAAATAATTTTCCACAACAGAGACCGCTGAGAAAACACGGCAAAAAACAGCCGTTAAAAATAGGTTTCTTTCGATGCGACGCTCGCGGCGGGATCATCCGAAGCTCGGCGCCGGTTCGAATCGCCGTGGCTCTGCATCGGAAGAATGGGAAGCAGGAGAGCTGAATGGATACCTTGACCCGCATCCGCGCCTTCATCGACGTCGTCGATGCCGAAGGTTTCTCTGCCGCCGCCCGCAAGGTCGGCCGCTCCAAGGCGCTGCTTTCCAAATATGTGCGCGAACTGGAAGACGAACTCGGAGCGCTCCTCTTAAACCGCACGACCCGGCAGTTCTCGCTGACGGAAGCCGGCCACACCTATTACCGGACGGCGTCCGAAATCCTGAAAGAGATCGACAACCTCGCCGATCTCGTGCGCGCCGGCAATTCCGATCTCAAGGGCAAACTCCGGATTACGGCGCCGCGCACCTTCGTCGATGCCGATATAGGCCAGTCGCTGATCGATTTCGGCAAGGCGCATCCCGAGCTTTCGCTCGAAATCGTCTCCGATGACCGTTTCGTCGATCTGGTAGAAGAGGGTTTCGACGTTGCGATCCGCATCACCAAGCTCGAGGATTCGGCGTTGATCGCCCGCAAGCTTTCCGATTTTCAGCTGAAAATCTGCGCCTCGCCGCGTTTTCTCGCGATCACCGGGCCGATCGTGCATCCATCCGAGCTTTCGAGGATCGCCTGCGTCATCGACACCAATGGCCGGTCCTACAGCAACTGGCGATTTGTCGAGAAGGATGGAACGAGTTTCAGCGTGCCGGTCAGCGGGCCGATCGAGGTGAACAGTCCGCTCGCCGCCATTCGCGCCGCCGAATCGGGCATGGGGATCGCTTCCGTGCCGGAATTCATCGCACGACCGAAGATCGCGGCAGGCACTTTGGTCTCGCTCTTCGAGGATTACCTGCCGACGGATCGCGGCATCTATGCGATCTACCCGCATCGGCGTTATCTGCCGACCAAGGTTCGCACGCTCGTCGATTTTCTGACGAACTGGTTCAAGAAGAACAGCTGAGCAGGGCGCAGCGACGCCTGCACACTCTCAGTCCCAATTCCGTCCCAATTAAACCGCATTGCAGCATGAACGGGCGGATGTCGCCTCGCATCCGCCAGGCAAGGGAAGCTCCATGAAACATATAACCGCCGCCCTCACCCTCCTAGCCGTGCTGGCGCCGTCGGTCTCCCTTGCTCATCCGCATATTTTCGCCGAGGCCCGTCTGGAAATCGTTTCCGACGACAAGAACGAGATTTCGGAACTGAGAAACGTCTGGCGTTTCGACGATCTTTTTTCCGCAAGCGTGGTGATGGATTTCGACAAGAACTCCAACGCCCAGCTCGATCCGGATGAACTCGAGGAAATCGGCCAGACGGTTCTGGATTCGCTGCAGGAATACAATTATTACACGACGATCACCGACAACGGCAAAACCGTAAAGGTCAATAAGCCGGAAAGTATCGTTGCCGACTACAAGGACGGCCAGCTGCTGCTGATGTTCGCCGTCAAGCCGGCGGAAGCCTTGCCGCTCAAGGGCAAGCTCTCCTTCGGCGTCTACGATCCGACCATGTATACCGCGATCGACTTTCCGACTGACGAAGATCTGGCGCCGATCGGCGATCAGATCAACGCCTGCCAACACAAGGTCGTGCGCCCCGATCCGGACGAAGTGCTGGCCGAGAACAAGGCGAGCCTGACGGATGCGTTCTTCAACGATCCGACGGGCACGGACATGTCGAAGATGTTTGCCACCAGGATCGAATTCACATGCTGAATGCGAAGAAGCCGATTGCGATTGTCGTTGCAGGCCTGGGCTTGGCCATTGCCTGCGCCGGCCTTGCCCACGCCCAGTCGCCACTCGGCATCGGCACGGCTGAGCCGGCCTTCAACACATCTGGCCTTTTCGGCGGTTTTTTCGCCTGGATCAACAAGGAGCAGCAGGGTTTCTACCACACGCTGACCGCAGCGCTCAAAGGCATGCGCGACAATCCCTGGCAGCTCTGGTCGCTGATCGGATTGTCCTTTGCCTATGGCGTTTTTCATGCCGCCGGCCCCGGCCATGGCAAGGCCGTGATCTCGTCCTACATGATCGCCAACGAGACGGAACTGAAGCGCGGCGTCGTGCTCTCGTTCCTGTCCTCGATCCTGCAGGGGCTCGTCGCCATCCTGCTCGTCGGCGCCGCCTATCTGGTGCTGCGCGGCTCCTCGATTTCGATGACGGAGGCGACGCAATTTCTCGAAACCACCAGCTACGCTCTGATTGCCGCGTTCGGTGGGTGGCTGCTTTACCGCAAGCTGCGCAGCATGATTGCGCCGATGCCCGCATTCATTCCGGCGATGGCCGGGGATCATGGGCATCACGATCATCATGATCACCATGGGTATCACCATCACGACAATCACGCTCACCATCATCACGCAGCCGGCGACGTCTGCTCGACCTGCGGCCACGCCCACGCGCCTGATCCCGCAATGCTCAAGGGTGACAAGTTCGACTGGCGCGAAGCCTGGTCGGCGATCGTCGCCGTCGGCCTGCGCCCCTGCTCGGGCGCGCTGATCGTCTTGAGTTTCGCGCTGTTGAACGGTCTTTATCTCGGTGGCGTGCTTTCGGTCCTCGCCATGTCGATCGGCACCGCCATCACCGTTTCCATCCTTGCGACGCTCGCGGTCACCGCCAAGGGTTTTGCCGTGCGCTATGCCAGCAATGCGGCAACGGCGACGCGGATCGGCAATGGCATCGAAATCTTCGGCGCTCTGCTCGTTCTTGTGCTGGGATTGGTGCTGCTGGGTGCCGCCCTGCAGGCTTAGCGCTCAGAGCCCGCGATTGCGCTGGTACCGGGCGCGCAGCCAGAAGATCAGGAAGAAGGCGAGAACGCAGAGCGCTCCAAAGCCTGCCGCGAGCCAAGGCGAAAAACCGCCGAGCCAGATCATCGCTTTCGGCAGCAGGAAGAAACCGAAGCCGACCACAAGAAGAATGACGGCGGCGGCGACAGCCGGCGAACGCTCCTTACCCTTGCCTTCGGTCATCCTTCTTCTCCTTCGATACACCTGCCCGCACCGGGAACCTCAGCGGCCATCGCGAACGAAATTCCGGCCCGAATGCCAGCCGCAAAAAACTCCGCCCGGTTTTCCGGACGGAGTTGTGTCCTATTCATGCTTTGGGAAGCTCAGGCCCAGGGATTGGAACCGCTCGGCTGAGCCGGCACCTTTACCGCGGAAACCGTGGCTTCGATATGATCGACCAGCGCATCGGCAAGGCCGAGGCGGCCGGCGAGCAGATCGAGATATCCACGCTCGGCGCGACTATCCGGCTCGATGGCAAGGCGCGACGCCGTGTAAAGCTCAACCTTCTCCTCCTCCGTCGTCGCGGCGGCGACGATGGCGTCGAGATCGGTCGGCCTGGTCAGTTCGTCGTGCAGGAACTGTTCGGCTTCGGCATCGAGCCCGGCGAGCTTCACCTTGTCCATGATGCGCGTCCGCTCGCCATCATCGATATGTCCATCGGCACGGGCCGCAGCTATCATCGCTCGCACGAGAAACAGGACGAAATCGTTACGCACGGCAGCGGGCTCGGTGCTGAAGCCGGAATCGGCGGGCGGCGGCAGGAGTTCGGGTTGCGGCCGGGGCTGGGTCGGGTCCGGCTGGGCGGCAGGCTCCTTGCCCGCCTGATAATTCTTGTAGGCCTGATAGCCGAGGCCCGCGATGGCGGCGAGACCGCCGAGCTTCACGGCAGCACCGGCAACCTCGCGGCCCGTATCGGTGCCAAGCAGAACGGCAGCGAGGGCGCCGGTCTTCCAGGGATTGTCCTTCGCCATCTGAATGGCCTGTCCGGCACGATCCTTTACAGTTCCCCCGGCGCCGGGGATCTCAGACCCTAGAAACTGATCGAGAAGTTTCTTCGCGTCGAACATGTGGTCTCACTCCCTTGCTGGTTGAAGCCGGCCATTCATCCGACCGGATTGAGACATAGGAACGTGACGACGGGAATACAAATATCAGCGCATTTCATTGTTAAATGAAATGCGCTGCGCCGCCAAAAAGACGGCCTTCAGAGAGAAAAGGAAACGGGAAAATCAGCCCTTGAGAGCGAAAGCTTCGGAAGCGAGCCGGGTGATGCCGGCCCAGTCGCCCTTGGCCACCAAATCCTTCGGCGCGACCCAGGAACCCCCGACGCAGACGACGTTCGGCAGCGACAGGTAATCCTTCGCATTCGACAGCGAGATACCGCCGGTCGGGCAGAACAGCGTGCCGGCGAGCGGCGAGGACAAGGACTTCAGATAAGAAGCGCCACCAGCCTGCTCGGCCGGGAAGAATTTCATGACATCATAGCCTTCTTCACGCAGGCCCATGACTTCGCTGGCGGTCGCAGCACCCGGCAGCAGCGGAATATCGCTGTCATTGGCGGCATCGATCAACTCCTGCGTCGTGCCGGGACTGACGATGAACTGCGAGCCGGCCTTGACCGCCTGTTCGTACTGCGCGGCGTTGAGGATCGTGCCGGCGCCGGCGACAGCGCCTTCCACCTGATCGGCAACGGCGCGGATGGCATCGAGCGCTGCCGGCGTGCGCAGCGTAATCTCGATCGCCTTCAGGCCGCCGGCGACCAGCGCGCGGGCGAGCGGCACGGCGGTTGCGACATCATCGATGATCAGAACCGGAACGACCGGCTGCAATTTGAGAACGGAAAGGAGTTTGTCGGTCTTCGTGCTCATGCCGGGCCTCTTGAGGTTTTAAAACGATTGAAGTGATGCCGGAATACTCTTTGGCGCGCGTTCTGTCGAGTGCGGCGCTGATCATTCCTGCCCCCGCAAATACGGTGCCACGATGAACGCGTAATTTACCTCAAGGCCAGAGAACCGGGCTTTGCAGAGTTTGCACAATTCGTTAATCTCTGCCGGACCTCGACCACGATATACACCATGCAAGGCAGAATTGATGGCCAAGGAAATAGAGCGAAAGTTTCTCGTGTCGAACGACCGCTGGCGCCGACAGGCCGATGGCGGCACATCAATGAAGCAGGCCTATATCGTCGCCATGGAAGATCGCTCGGTCCGTGTCCGCATCTCTGGAGACACGCGGGCACAGCTCACGACCAAGATTTCCAAGACCAAGCTGGTGCGCGAAGAGTTCGAATACGACATTCCGCTCGATGACGCGGAAGACATGATGCGCCAGGCGATCGGCATCGTCATCGAGAAAACCCGCTACCGCATTCCTTCGGCCGGCT
>JAVBSF010000336.1:0-10437 GCA_031556925.1 Pararhizobium sp. | reverse complement strand
GTTTCGTGCGCAGATGCTGACCGAGATGGCGAAGATGAGCGCCGACGACGGCCTCGTCATGCAGATACATCCCGGTTCGTGGCGCAACCATTCGCCGGCGGTTTTTCGGAGATTTGGTCGCGACAAGGGCTTCGATATTCCCACCCAGACCGATTACGTCCGGTCGCTGAAGCCGCTTCTCGATGCGGTCGGTACCGATCCGCGGGTTTCGATCATTCTCTTCACGCTCGATGAAACCAGCTATGCGCGGGAGCTTGCGCCGCTGGCGGGCGTTTATCCCGCCCTCAAGCTCGGTCCCGCCTGGTGGTTCCACGACAGCCCGGAGGGCATGCGCCGCTTCCGCGAGATGACGACGGAGACGGCAGGCTTTTACAATACGGTCGGGTTCAACGACGACACAAGGGCCTTTCCATCCATCCCGGCGCGGCACGATGTCGCCCGCCGGGTCGACTGCGCTTTCCTTGGACGGCTCGTGGCCGAGCATCGTCTTCGGGAAGACGAGGCGCACGAGCTGGCGCACGAGCTCACCTATGGCCTCGCCAAGAGGGCATACAATCTTTGACTGTGTGACTGCAACAGCGGGCAGGGCCCGCCAACTGGGAGGAGAAAATGTTGCATATTACCAAACTGTGGTCGGGCGTCGCGCTCGCATCGATGCTCATGCTGGGCGCGGCGTCGGCCGAGACCGTGCTGAAATCGTCCGACACCCATCCTGACGGTTATCCGACTGTCGAGGGCGTCAAATATTTCGGCGAACTCGTCAAGGAACGGACGGGCGGACGTTATGCCATCGAGGTCTATCACTCGGCCCAGCTTGGCGAAGAGAAGGACACGATCGAGCAGGTCCGCTCCGGCGTCATCGAACTCAACCGCGTCTCCATGGCGCCCTTCAACGGCACGGTGAAGGAAACCATCGTCCCGGCGCTGCCCTATATCTTCCGTTCGGAAGACCACATGCACAAGGTCATGGACGGCCCGATCGGCGACCAGATCAAGGCGGCGTTCGAGCCGGCCGGTCTGGTGGCGCTGGCCTTCTACGATGCCGGTTCGCGCTCCTTCTACAATTCGAAGAAGCCGATCAAGACCGCCGAGGACATGAAGGGGCTGAAGTTCCGGGTCATCCAGTCGGATATCTTCGTCGATATGGTTGCTGCTCTCGGCGCCAATGCGACCCCGATGCCCTATGGCGAGGTCTACTCTTCGATCGAGACCGGCGTTATCGACGGCGCGGAAAACAATTTCCCGAGCTACGACACCGCCAAGCACTACGAAGTCGCCAAGAACTACTCGCTGGATGAGCATACGATCCTTCCGGAAGTGTTCGTGATGAACAAGGCCGCCTTCGACAAGCTGACCCCGGAAGATCAGGAAATCTTCAAGCAGGCCGCCAAGGACAGCGTCGCCAAGCAGCGCGAGCTGTGGGCCGCCAAGACGCAGGAGTCGCGCGGCATTGTCGAGAAGGCCGGTGCCGTGATCAACGAGGTCGACAAGCAGGGCTTCATCGACGCCATGAAGCCTGTCTACGACAAGCACATCACGGATGAAGTCCTGAAGAAGCTCGTCGCCGACGTTCAGGCGGTGCAGTAACGGTCGCCCGGCCGCCCTTTCCATCCGTGGGAAGGGCGGTCGTGCTTCAAGGATTTGTCTGGGACCGGAAAGGTCAGGAGACACAGGAAGCCATGTCCACCGAAATCAGAACAGGCCTGCCCTTGCTGACGAAGCTGAACACCGCGGCGCTTTATGTTGCCGGCCTCGGGCTTGTCGTCATGACAGGCATCGTCGCATGGCAGGTCTTCTGCCGCTATGTCCTCAACGATTCCCCAAGCTGGACCGAGCCCGGCGCGGTGATCCTCATGAGCTGGTTCATTTTCCTCGGCGCCGCCGTCGGTGTCAGGGAAAACAACCACATGGGGTTCGATGTGCTGCTTTATGTCCTGCCGAGCGCCGGCAAGAAATGGCTGCGCATGATCTCCGATATCGTGATCTTCGTCTTCGGCCTCGGCATGCTCTGGTATGGCGCCAATCTCATCAGCCTGACCTGGAGCACCACGCTGCCGGCGCTCGGCATATCCGGCGCCTGGGACTATGCGCCGCTCATCGGCGGCGGCGTTCTCATCACGCTGTTTTCGCTGGAGCGCATTTTGATGCGCGCCACCGGCGCGCCGATCGATGAGGCCCTCGATGAAATGGCGCCGACCGAAATCGCCGTCGAACTGGAAAATATCGATGACGTCCGCAAGGACGCGGCTGCCGTGCTGAAGGGGAATTGAAACGATGGAACTCTGGATTTTGTTCGGTACGTTCACGCTGCTGATGCTGATCGGCACGCCCATCGCCTTCTGCCTCGGCGTTTCCAGCCTGGCGACCGTCGTCTACATGGGATTGCCGCCGCTGGTTGTCTTCCAGCGCATGAATTCCGGCATGAGCGTCTTTTCGATGCTCGCCATTCCCTTCTTCATCTATTCCGGCGACCTCATGGTGCGTGGTGGCATTGCGGGCCGCATCGTCGCCTTCGCGGCCTCCATCGTCGGGCATCTGCGCGGCGGCCTGGGTCAAGTCAACATCCTGACCTCGACGCTCTTCGGCGGTATTTCCGGTTCGGCTGTCGCCGAGGCGGCGGCTGTCGGCGGCCTGATGATCCCGCAGATGAAGGCGCGCGGCTACGGCGCCGATTACGCGGTCAACGTCACCTCGATGGCGGCGCTCATCGCATTGCTGCTGCCGCCCTCGCACAACATGATCATCTATTCGATCTCGGCCGGTGGAAAGATCTCCATCGCCGATCTCTTCACCGCGGGCGTCATTCCCGGCCTGCTCTTCGCGGCGGTGCTGATGGTCACGGCTTACATTGTCGCGCGCAAGCGCGGCTATCCGACGGAGCGGTTTCCCGGTGTCGCGGCCGCCCTGCATCTGCTGGCGGTGGCTCTTCCCGGCCTCCTGCTGATCGCGATCATCTTCGGCGGCGTGCGTTCGGGCATCTTCACGGCAACCGAAAGCTCCTGCATCGCGGTGATCTATGCACTGCTCGTCACGCTGCTCATTTACCGGCAACTGAGCTGGGCGGATTTCGTGCATGCGACCATGGGTGCGGTGCGCACCACCGCCATGGTGCTGCTGATCATCGGTTGCGCGGCGGCGTTCTCCTGGCTCATGGCCTTCCTTCGGGTGCCGGCCACGCTCGTCGCCTGGATGCAGACCCTGTCGGACAATCCGATCATGATCCTCCTGCTGCTCAACGTGCTCATGCTGGTGCTCGGCACTTTCATGGACATGGGGCCGACGATCATCATCACCACGCCGATCTTCCTGCCGATCGCCACCGCCTATGGCATCGATCCCGTGCACGTCGGCGTGATCATGATCCTGAACTACGGTATCGGCCTCAATACGCCGCCGGTCGGCGGGGTGCAGTTCGTCGCCTGCGCGGTGGGCAAGATATCGGTGTGGGAAGCCATGCGCTCGATCTGGCCTTTTTATGGGGCGGGCCTCGTCGTGCTGATGCTGGTCACGTATATTCCGGCCCTGTCGCTCTGGCTGCCGAGCGTCTTCAAATAGGGAATTGGTCATGAGCGGAAATTCAACGGATATGAGGGTGGAGCGTAAGCCGAAGCTCTCCGAGAATGTGGCGCAGACACTGCGGGCACAAATTCTCGCCGGTGACTTCGAGGTCGGCGAACGATTGCCGACGGAACTGCGCATGACCGAAATCTTCGGCGTGAGCCGCACGGTCGTCCGCGAGGCCGTGGCGGCGCTCGCCGCCGACAATCTGGTCGAGGCGCGACACGGAGCAGGGGTCTTCGTCCTCGATCATCCGACACGCAAGATCAGCGCCATCACCGCCGACATGGGCAATCGCATCAGCCAGGCGGTCAACGTGCTCGAGGTCCGCATGGGCATCGAGATCGAGAGTGCGGGTCTTGCGGCCGAGCGGCGCAGCCCCTCGCAGGAGGCGCGCATCCAGGAGGCGTTCTTCGAGTTCGAACATCTGCTGAAGCTCGGCGAGCCGACCGGCAAGGCCGACTTCGCCTTCCACCGCGAGATCGCTTCGGCGACCAATAATCCCTTCTACGTCGAAATCCTCGACGCCTTGGGTGATCGCACCATTCCCTGCGACCGGAGTTCCCCCTGGTATTCCGTCGAGGTTCTTTCCGCCGAATATCTCACCGGCCTTCAGCGCGAGCATCTGCGCATCCTGCAGGCCATATCGGCTGCCGATCCGGATGCGGCACGCGATGCGATGCGCGCGCATCTGACGGCCGCGCAGGAACGCTACCGCAAACGCCTTTCCGGCCAGCAGGCGGATTACAGCCAGCAGATCTCGCCGCAAACCCGTATCCGAACATTTTGAACGATGGATGAAGAGTGACATGACAACTGAATACACCTCCCGTTTCGCGATCGACCCTTTTGCCGCCGCTTCGATGGGCACGGATGAGCTGCGTCACAATTTCCATATCGGCAATCTCTTCGAGCCGGGCCGGGTCAGCCTGACCTATACGCACTACGACCGCATGATCGTCGGCGGGGCCGTTCCGACGGATGGCGTCCTGAAGCTGGAGACCATCAAGCCGGTCGGAACGAAATCCTTCCTCGAGCGCCGGGAGCTCGTGGTCGTCAATATCGGCGGCCCCGGCGAGATCGCCGTGGGCGACGAGACCTACGCTCTGGGGACGCGCGACATGCTCTATGTCGGGCTGGGCGAGGAGGTCGCCTTTACGTCGAAGAGCGCCGCGGCGCCTGCGAAATTCTACATCCTGTCGGCGCCCGCCCATCGCAAATGCCCGACCCGGCTGATCACGATCGACAGCGCCAAGCGTCTTGATCTCGGCAGCCTGAAGACTTCGAACGAACGCTCGATCTTCCAGTTCACCACCACCATCGAAACCTGCCAGATCGTCGTCGGCATGACGCAGCTTGCCGAAGGATCGGTGTGGAACACCATGCCCGCCCATGTGCATGACCGTCGCATGGAGGCCTATCTCTATTTCGACCTTCCGGACACCGCCCGCGTCTTCCACTTCATGGGCGAGCCGGCGGAGACACGGCATATCGTCATGGCGAACGAGGAGGCGGTCCTGTCGCCGTCCTGGTCGATCCATTCGGGCTCCGGCACCTCCAACTACGCCTTCATCTGGGCCATGGCGGGCGACAATGTCGATTATACCGATGTCGATGCCGTTGCGATCGGAGACATCCGGTGAGCGATCTTTCCGCATTCAGCCTTGCCGGAAAGCGCATCGCCGTGACCGGCGCCAATACGGGTATTGGGCAGGGCATCGCCATTGCCGTCGCCCGCGCCGGTGGCACCGTGGTCGGTATCGGCCGCTCGTCCATGGACGAGACGGCACGGCTCGTCGAAGCCCAGGGTGCAAGCTTTGTTTCCGCGAAGGCGGATATCGCCGATTCCAAAGCCGCCGTCGCGGTGCTCAGGGAGCTGATGGCCGCCGCACCGCTCGATGGACTGGTCAACAATGCCGGGATCATTCGACGGGCCGATGCCGTCGATTTTACCGAGGAGGACTGGGATGACGTCATGGACGTCAACCTGCGGTCGACGTTCTTTCTCTGCCAGGCCTATGGCCGCCAATGCATCGAGGCGAAACGTCCCGGCCGCATCGTCAACATCGCCTCCCTCCTGTCGTTCCAGGGCGGCATCCGGGTGCCCTCCTACACCGCCTCGAAACACGGTGTTCTCGGCATCACGCGCCTGCTTGCCAATGAATGGGCGGCCAGGGGCGTCAATGTGAACGCCATCGCGCCGGGTTATATCGAGACCACCAACACGGAGGCGCTGCGCAACGACCCGGATCGTAGCAAGTCCATTCTCGATCGCATCCCGGCCGGGCGCTGGGGTGTTGCCGACGATATCGGCGATGCGGCCGTTTTCCTGCTCGCGCCGGCGTCGAATTATATGCATGGTGCCGTCCTGCCGGTAGACGGCGGATGGCTTGCGAGGTGATCATGGTTCAGAGTGCCGATATTTTCGTACGGGCATCCGAGGGTGTCTGGGATCCGACGCCTGACGGCAACCTGCGCCGCATCGTCTGCTACACGGACGAGCTGATGATGGTCGAGTTCGCCTTCGAGAAGGGCGGTGAAGGCTGGTTGCATTCCCACCCGCATGTGCAGTCGAGTTATATCGCCGAGGGGCTCTTCGAGGTGACGATCGATGGGCGCACGGAAACGCTGAAGGCCGGCGATAGTTACATCGTGCCCTCCGGTCTCCGCCACGGCGTCAAGGCGCTGGAGAAGGGGCGGCTGGTCGATTGCTTCACGCCGCATCGGGCGGATTTTCTGGCCTGATCCGGCCCATCAGCCGGGGTTTCCGCTCTCCTTGCGGTTATATGAACCGTGAGGCTGATGGCATCACCTCAAAAGCCGTATTATCACATGAAGAATGACGCCGGGGATTACCGCCCGGCGCCATTTTTCGTTTGAGCGGCTCAGACCCGTTCCAGCGCGATTGCGATGCCCTGTCCGACGCCGATGCACATGGTGGCCAGGGCATATTTGCCGCCCCGCGCGCACAGTTCGAGGGCTGCCGTTCCAGAGATGCGCGCGCCGGACATGCCGAGCGGATGGCCAAGCGCGATCGCGCCGCCATTGGGATTGATGTGCTCGGCGTCTTCGGCACGGCCCAGATCGCGCAGCACGGCGATGCCCTGCGAGGCGAAGGCTTCGTTCAATTCAACGACCGAGAAATCGGATGGCGCGAGGCCCAGCAGCGCGCAGAGCTTCCTCGTGGCCGGCGCCGGGCCGAAACCCATGATCCCGGGCGCGAGCCCGGCGGTCGCCCCACCCATGACGCGGGCGATCGGCGTCAGGCCGTATTTCTTCGCGGCAGCTTCAGACGCGATGATCAGGGCGGCAGCACCATCGTTGACGCCCGAGGCATTGCCCGCCGTCACCGTCGCGCCTTCGCGCCTGTTGACCGGGTTGAGCTTTGCCAGCACCTCCATGCTGGTCGCGCGCGGATGTTCGTCCTTGGTAACGACGATCGGATCTCCCTTGCGCTGCCTGATGGTGACCGGTGTGATCTCCTGATCCAGCCGGCCGTTGCGCTGGGCTGCGGCCGCCTTTTCCTGCGAACGCACGGCAAAGGCATCCTGATCGTGGCGCGAGATGTTGAAGTCGATGGCGACGTTGTCGCCGGTCTCGGGCATGGAATCCACGCCGTATTGCTGCTTCATCAGCGGGTTCACGAAGCGCCAGCCGATGGTGGTGTCGAAGATTTCGGCGGAGCGGGAAAAGGCGGTCTCGGCCTTTGGCATGACGAAGGGGGCACGGCTCATGCTTTCGACCCCACCGGCGATCATCAGCTCGGCTTCGCCCGCCTTGATCGCCCGCGCCGCCGTGATCACCGCATCCATGCCCGAGCCGCAGAGGCGGTTCATCGTCGTGCCCGACACGGTTTCCGGCAGGCCGGAGAGCAAGGCGGACATGCGGGCGACGTTGCGGTTGTCCTCGCCGGCCTGATTGGCGCATCCGTAAATGACATCGGCGACGGCTTCCCAGTCGACACCGGCATTGCGCTCCATCAGCGCCTTGAGGGGGATGGCGCCGAGATCGTCGGCGCGAACGGAAGACAGCGCGCCGCCGTAACGGCCGATGGGCGTGCGGATATAGTCGCAGATAAAGGCTTCGGTCATGGGTTTCTCACAATTCGGGAACGACGAGATCGGCGACGGGGCCATCGAGCTTCAGCGGAGCGCCGGTCATCGCTTGGAGTTCCTCGACGGTCATGCCCGGCAGCTTTTCGCGCAGGACGAAACCGCCGTCGACGACATCGATGACGGCGTGGCTCGTATAGATGCGGGTGATGCAGCCGACGCCGGTGAGCGGGAAGGTGCATTTCTCGACCAGCTTCGGCTCGCCGTTCTTCGTCATGTGTTCGGTGATGACGAAGACCTGCTTGGCGCCGTGGACCAGATCCATCGCGCCGCCGACGGCCGGTACGCCCTTGCTGCCGACCCGCCAGTTGGCGAGGTCGCCGTTCTGGGCAACCTGATAGGCGCCGAGGATGGCGACGTCGAGATGGCCGCCTCGGACCATGGCGAAGCTGTCCGCGTGGTGGAAAAAGGCGGAGCCGGGCTTCAGCGTCACGGCCTTCTTGCCGGCGTTGATGAGATCCCAGTCTTCCTCGCCGGCGGGCGGCGCTTCACCGAAATCGAGGATGCCGTTTTCGGTGTGGAAGATCGCCTGCCGGCCGGGGGGCTGGTATTTCGCGACCATTTCAGGAAAGCCGATGCCCAGATTGACGTAAGCGCCATCGAGGATGTCCTGCGCGGCGCGCCAGGCGATCTGGGAGTTGCTCAGCTTGATGTCTTCACGGGTATCGACGGTCATACGTAGGCCACTCCTGCGCGAATAAGGTCTTCTTCCTGCTGCGGGTCGCTGATCTCGACGATCTTGTCGACGAAGATGCCAGGCGTGACGACGTGTTCGGGATCGATGCCGCCGAGCGGGAGGATCTTCGAGGCCTGCACGATCGTCGTGGCGGCGGCCATGCACATCAGCGGGTTAAAGTTGCGGGCGGCCTTGTTGTAGGTCAGGTTGCCGTGGATGTCGGCGACATGGGCCTTGATGATGGCAAAGTCGGCCTTCAGCCAGCGCTCCTGCACATATTGGCGGCCATCGAATTCCGCCACCGGCTTTCCCTTGGCGAGATCGGTGCCGAAGCTCGTCGGGGTGTAGAAGGCGGGGATGCCCGCGCCGCCGGCGCGGATGCGTTCGGCGAGCGTGCCCTGCGGCACGAGTTCGAGTTCGATCTCGCCGGCAAGATATCTGTCGGTGAAAGCACGCGGGTCGGTCGAGCGCGGGAAGGAGCAGATCATCTTCCTGACCATGCCGGCATCGATCATGGCGGCGATGCCGATACGGCCGTTGCCGGCATTGTTGTTGATGACGGTGAGGTTCTTCGGGCCATGATCGATCAGGGCGTGAATGAGCTCGATCGGCGCGCCGGAGCCGCCGAAGCCGCCGATCATAACGGTCGCGCCGTCGCCGATGGCGGAGAGGGCTTCCGCCGCGCTCCCAATAGTCTTGTCCATTGATGTCTCCTTGACGATGCACCCGCCGCAGACCGGCCGCGCCTCCGCACCCTAAATAAATCCGCCGGTCTCTTGCGGCAACAGAAAATGTGCGTTAATTGATATTTGTTCATATATCGCACAAAATGGAGAGTCCGGTCATGCGCGGCGAAACGAAAGAAACGGATTTCGTCAGCGGCTTCGCCAGGGGGCTGCGGGTCATCGAGTCCTTCGGCGAGAGTGACCGCCGCCTGTCGATCGCCGATGTCGCGAAGAAGACCGGCTTGGACAGGGCGACGGTCAGGCGGTCGCTGCTGACGCTGGTCGAGCTGGGCTATGCGGATTACGATGGCAAGTTCTTCACCCTGACGCCGCGGATCTTGCGGCTCGGTCATTCCTACCTGTCGGCGACGACGCTTCCGGTGCTGTTGCAGCCCTATCTGGACGGGCTTTCCGAGGTGACGGGGCAAAGCTCGTCTGCTTCCGTTCTCGACGACACCCAGATCGTCTACGTCGCCCGCGCATCGCAGCGGCGGGTGATGTCGATCAATCTCAATCCGGGCAGCCGGCTGCCGGCCTATTGCTCCTCGATGGGCAGGGTTTTGCTTGCGGCCCTGCCGGAGCCCCAGATCCGCGAAATCCTCGCCCGGACGGAGCTGCGCGCCAATACCGAGCGGACCATTGTCGATGTCGAATTGCTCATTGCGGAATTCCGGCGGGTGCGGGATCAGGGATACGCCGTCATCGATCAGGAGCTGGAGCTTGGGCTTTGCTCGATTGCGGTGCCGCTGCGCAATCGCCGGGGCGATATCATCGCCGCCCTGAATGTCGGTGCGCCCGCCGCCCATGTCGCCCCCTCGCAGATGGTCGACCAGTTTCTGCCTCGGCTTCTGGAGGCCGCGGACACCATTCGTCTGAACCTTGCCTGAAGGGTAGCACGGCATTTTGGGCCGGGGATCATGGTCTGGACCTGGCGCGGCCTTTGCCCCTCACCCTAACCCTCTCCCCGCTTGCGGGGAGAGGGGACGATAGAGTTTGCCGCTCGGGACCGAAGGCGTGATCCGGCCCGGCGCGGCCTTATGCATTCCGGCGCCTGCCTTCCAGGATATCGATGATGGAGTTTGCGGCATCCAGTACGTTTGTTCCGGGGCCGAAGACGGCGGCGACGCCGTTTTCCATCAGGTAGTCGTAATCCTGACGAGGGATGACGCCACCGACGATGACGACGATGTTTTCGCCGCCCTTGCGCTTCAGGGCCTCGACCAGTTGCGGCGCGAGCGTCTTGTGGCCGGCGGCGAGCGACGACATGCCGAGCACCTGAACCTTTTCACGGATTGCAAGATCGGCAGCCTCGTCCGGCGTCTGGAACAGGGGACCGGCCAGAACGTCGAAGCCGATGTCGCCAAAG
>JAVBSF010000108.1:0-12437 GCA_031556925.1 Pararhizobium sp. | reverse complement strand
CACAGACGGCCCCCATTTAAACCACCCATTCAGGATGAATGACATGCAGGTCCTGATCGTCGAGGACGACCCCCTTCACCGCTCCTATCTCAACGAGGCCGTACGCTCGGCACTACCGGAATGCGACCACGTCATCGAGGCCGAAAATGGCAGCGCTGGCGAGAAGCTGGCGCGGGAGAACAAGGCTGCCCATATCGTCATGGACCTGCAGATGAACGCCCGCAACGGCATCGAGGCCGCTCGCACCATCTGGAAGGAGCGCCCCGAAACCCGCATCCTGTTCTGGTCTAACTATGCCGACGAAGCCTATGTACGCGGTGTTTCACGCATTGTGCCCGAGGGTGCGGCTTATGGTTATGTGTTGAAATCGGCCTCCGACGACCGGCTGAAACTGGCGCTTCGTTCGATCTTCATAGAGAACCAATGTGTCATCGACCGAGAGGTCCGCGGTCTGCAACAGAGAAGCCAGACGAACACTGGCAGATTGACCGAAAGCGAATATGAGGTGCTGCTGGATATTGCGCTCGGCCTGACGGACAATGTGATCGCGCGTCGCCGCAATCTCTCCTTGCGGAGCGTGCAGAACCGGCTCCAGCAACTTTATGCGAAGCTCGAGGTCTATCGACCCTATGGAATCGCTGGAGACGAAGGTGCGTTTAACCTGAGGGCTCGAGCGGTAAGCGTAGCGATCCTGCGAAAACTCTTGAACGTCTCATCGCTGGAGCGGGAAGACCGGGAGCTTCGTAGCTGGCTGAGCCGACATCGCGACTGAAGGCGCGACGTCGGCTTCGGAACATCACTCCGCCCCGAACAGTGAACACAGGGCGAAGGTTCACGGTTTGCAGCGTTAGGCGTGCGTGATCTTCGTGCCCAACACGTTGAGGCATTCACGCATGAAAGCGGCAAGCCCTGTCCAGCCCTTGGCCGATACCATATTGCCATCGACATAAGCCTCCGTAGGCTTGACGTCGATATAGATGCCGCCAACGGCTGTGACTTCCGGCTCACAGGCGCCGAGGCCCGCGACCTTGCGTCCCTTGAGTACGCCCGGAACCGCCATCAGGATCTGCACGCCATGGCAGATCGTGAAGATCGGCTTGCCGGTGTCGTGGAAGTGGCGGACCATATCCTGAATGCGCTTGTCGGTGCGGATATATTCCGGACCACGACCGCCCGCCGCGTAGACGGCATCATACTCCTCGACGCGCACTTCGGAGAATGTCTTGTTGATGTCGGCATAATGGCCGAGTTTTTCCGTGTAGGTCTGATCGCCCTCGAAATCATGCAGCGATGTCTTTATGCGATCGCCGGCTTTCTTGTCGGGGCAGATGACGTGGACCGTATGGCCAACTGCTTCCATCCCCTGCTGGAATACAAAGATTTCATATTCCTCGGTGAACTCCCCGGTCAGCATGAGGATTTTCTTGCCGCTCATAATATATCTCCTGTTAAAATTGAATGGTCGGCGCCCGGATCAACCGGGCGCCGCTGCGCATCAGAATGGCGATGCCGGGAAATAGAACTGGTCGGCATTCTCCGGCGTGATCAGCGGTGCGCCGAGCAGGAAGGAACCGCGTACTGGAGCCTGTCCGGTGAACTGTGCAGCCGTCATATACATCGCCGACTTGATCATCGACGGCGGATAGGGTGTCGAGATCGGCGTGCGCTCGTTCTTTTCCTTCACCATCTCGATGACCTGCTTCATGCCATTGCCACCAAGCGCATATTTGATGTCCTTGCGGCCGGCATTATCCACCGCCTCCAGAACGCCAAGCAGCATGTCGTCGTCATTGGCCCAGACGGCATCGATCTTGGGATATTTGGCAAGATAATCCTGCATCAGCTTGAAGGCTTCGTCCTGGTTCCAGTTGGCATACTGGATGTCCAAAATCTTGATGTTCGACTTGGCGACGACGTCGGAGAAGCCCTTGATGCGCTCATCATCGATAACGGTTGGAATACCGCGAAGCACGACGATCTGGCCCTCGCCTCCAAGCTTGTCCACGAGCCAATGTGCCGTATTGGCGCCGACTGCGATATTGTCGCCGGCGACATAGAGATCCTGAACGCTCGGATCGGTCAGGCCGCGGTCGACCACGGAAATGAACGTGCCGTTCTGTTTGATCTGCTCGACGGGCCCGGTCAACTCTTCCGAGGTGAAAGGCAGGATCACCAAGGCGTCCAGCTTGCGGCTGGCTGCCAGGTCTTCGAGCGCAGAAACCTGCGCGGTTGCAGAAGACGCGGTGGACAAAACGACGTCGATATTGGGAAAAGCAGCCTCCAGTTCCTTTTCCGCCTGCTCGGCGTGATAGACGACGCCCCCGGTCCACCCATGCGTCGCCGCCGGGATGGAAACGGCCATCGTGATTTTGTCTTCGGCCTGTGCGCTGCAAAGTGGCAGGACAAGGGCCAATGCTGCGGTCGATAACAAAAGACCGGCTTTCTGGATCATAGACTTCATTTTCTCCTCCTTTGAAGTCAGTGCTGTTTTCAGCGGTTGGCGGTAAAGCGGTGTGCCAGCATGGCGATGATGATGATGGCGCACTGCACGGCGGCAACGAGGTATTCGGAGACCATGTCCGAAAGAACCATGACGTTGGCGATGACCTCGAGAATAAGCGCGCCGGCCACGGTGCCGCCGATGCGCCCACGACCGCCGCGCAAAAGGGTGCCGCCGATGACGACGGCTGTGATGACCTGCAACTCCCAAAGCTGACCGGTGGTCGGCGTTGCAGCGCCAAGGCGCGGCACGTAGCAGATGGCCGCAACGGCGACGCAAATGCCCTGGATCACGTAGGCGATCGTCCGCACAGCGGCGACGTTGACGCCCGAGAAGCGTGCGACCTCGACATTCGATCCGGCGGACGTCAGGCGACGACCGAACTTCGTCTTGTACAGCAGGAATGCACCCAGCATGACCACGACGAAGGTGATCAGGACCGGATAGGGTATGCCAAAGAGGCTGCCGAAATAAACCGGCCGATAGGCCTCACGCAGAGCCCGGTCGATCGGCAGGGAGCCGCCATCGGTCATGAAGGTGATGAACGCCCGGAAGATACCCATCGTGCCGAGCGTGACGATGAAAGGTTCGATCTTTCCGATCGTGACGATAAGCCCGTTGAAGAGACCGCACAGGGCTCCGACGACGAGGGCAATCCCTGCTCCCATCGGGATAGCCCAGGCGCCGAAGGAGGGAGCCAGATGGTTCATCACCATGATCATGATACCGGTGACGAAGGCCATCATGGAACCGACCGAAAGATCGAGGCCACCCGACGAGATGACGAAAGTTGCTCCCACAGCGATGATCGCAATGAAGGCGCTGCGAGTGATGACGTTGATCAGGTTCGCGGAGGCGACAAAGTTGGAATTCACCAAAGCGCCCATGAGCACGATCACCGCAAGGGCGATGAAGGGCGCAAGGTCTGCCCAGCGGATGCGGCCTCCTTCGTCAGTGGGTATGATTGTTGCGGTAGCTGCGGTCATGTTCGTCCTCCCCGACGTCATCGCGTCCACCGACCGTGGCAGCGTAGACGACATTTTCCTCATTGATTTCAGTGCCGCTCAGTTCGGCAACGATCCTGCCCGCGCGCATAACGAGAACGCGGTCTGCTAGCCCCACCAGTTCAGGCATCTCCGACGAGATGACGATGCAGGCCTTGCCCGCCCGCACCATGGCGTCGATGAAGTCGTAGATCTGGCTCTTGTTGCCGATATCGATACCGCGCGTCGGCTCGTCGATGATCACGACAGAGGGATCGGCCAGCATGACCTTTGCCAACAGCAGTTTCTGCTGGTTGCCGCCGGAAAGCTTGCCGGCATCAAGCCGAAGGGAGCGCACGCGGATATCGTAGTCGGCGACCACTTTCTCCAAGCGGGAGCGCTCCTCCCGCTTGTCAAGCACGGCGCCCGGATTGACCGCATCGAGCGCCTGAAGCGTCAGGTTGGGGCCAAGCTTCTCCTCCAGAAGCAGGCCCTTTCCCTTGCGGTCCTCGGTCAGATAGACGAGGCCGGCGTCCATCATCGTGCGCACCGAACGGTGCTTGATGTCCGTACCGTTGAGCACGACGCTGCTGGCATGGGAGGGACGCAGCCCCATCAACCCTTCGATCAGTTCCGTCCGCCCCGCACCGATCATGCCTCCGATACCGAGCACTTCGCCCGGCCGGACGCTGAAACTGGCGCTGTCGCTGCCATGATCGACCGTCAGATCCGTGACCGAGAGGATCGGCGCTGCTTGCGAGGGCGGGCGCTTGTGGGGATAAAGCATCTCCAGCTCGCGACCGACCATGAGTTCGGCCATTTCACGCTGGCTCAAGCCTGCGGCCGGCCAGGTGCCGATCATGCGGCCATCCCGCAGGACGGTAATCCGGTCGGCCAGGGCCTGCACCTCGTCAAGACGATGGGAGATGTAGAGGACCGCTACGTCATGATCGCGCAGCATCCTGACAATCCCGAGCAGAGCCGCCACTTCATCATTGGCCAGCACGGCGGTCGGCTCATCCAATATGACGACCTTTCGGTCATCCAGAAGCGCACGCGCGATCTGCACAAGCTGGCGCTGGGCAAGCGGCAATGTGCCAACATGATCGCGCGGACGCGCCGTCGAGCCCACTTTCGCCAATAGCTCGGCTGTCCGCCTGTTCATGGCTCGATCATCGACCATCAGGCCGCGGCCGATTTCACGCCCCAGAAACAGGTTTTCTGCGACGGTTAGATCTGGAGCCAACAGGATTTCCTGATGAACCAGCACGATGCCGGCTTCTTCCGCTTCCACCGCGTTTCGAAATTCCCGCGGCGCGCCATCCATCAACAACCGGCCTTCCGTCGGCGCGACATATCCGGACAGCAACTTCATCAGCGTCGATTTGCCCGCACCGTTTTCACCGATGATGGCGTGAATCTCTCCCGCACGGACATCGAGTGTCACATCCGACAGGACGGTGATCTGGCCGTAGGTCTTGCCGAGGCAATCGGCGCGGAGAACCGCGACCGCAGAGCTTTCCGGCGGCGCCAGGGGTTGAGGGGAAAGAACCGCGTTCATTCGAAAGCCGACAGCAGCCGATCACGCGAGCGCTCGATATGGATGCGCATGGCATCGAAAGCCGCCTGCGGATCACCGGATCGAAAAGCAATCAGCAGGTTCTCGTGCTCCTCGAGAGCCTCCTGCGTCACGCGCGTATGGAACATCAGCCGGAAGATATGAAGATGCACATGCTGGTTCGAAAGCGTGTTGCGGATCACATCGTTGCCGGCAATCTTGAGGATTGCATCGTGAAAATGCGCATCTGCCCGCGCAAAACGCGAATACCGGGTGTTGCGGTCGACGGGCATATCGCCATTGCCCATGTCCGCCGCTGAATGCTCCAGCTGCTGCAAGGCCTCGGGGGTCATATTGATTGCGGCGAGCCTGGCACCTTCCGGTTCCACCAGAAGACGGAAAGCGTAGAGATCCTGAAACTGCTTTTTTGTCCATTGGGGCGCTGCACTGTAGCCGACGAGGTGCTCCTTGCGCACCAGGCCTTCCCGCTCCAGACGGCTTAGAGCTTCACGGATCGGCGTTTGAGACACGCCAATTTCCCGCGCCAGTACGTCTATCGGAATTCGAGCGCCGGGCGTGATCTCAAGCGACATGAGGCGGTGATAGATGTTCTCATAGACACCATCGACCACGCTGCTCGGACGCAGGCTCTGCCCCTTGACTTCCCGCTCCGCTGCAAATGCCACTTTCAATCTCCAGCTTGCTTCTTGACACGCCGGCATTTGTTGCAAATAAGATATCGTATGTCAAATACAATATCGTATATGATCTGATATAGGATTTAAGATGAAGACATCGCCTGAACGGCTTCGACAATTGGCGGCGGCTCTCCTGGAAGCTAGAGGAGCTTCAGCTGCCAATGCTCATCTTCAGGCTGATCTCCTCATCGAAGCCGAATTGCGAAGCTTGCCCTCGCATGGACTGCAGCGATTGCCGCTGCTTCTCTCAAGATTGGAAAAGGGCCTCGCTGACGGGCGGACCTATGGAACGGGAACATGGCAGAAACGCTCGTTTCTCAGCATCGACGGCGAGCGCGGTCTTGGCCCGGTCGTCATGATGCGTGCAATGGAAACGATACGGCCTGTCCTGAGCGAGACAGGGATCGCCATCGCGGCAGTCCGCAACGCCAACCATATGGGCATGTTGGCCTATTATGCAGAGGCCGCGGCAAGGAATGGCCTGATCGTCATCGTCATGTCGACCAGTGAAGCCCTGGTTCATCCCTTTGGTGGAACACGAGCCTTGCTGGGAACCAATCCAGTGGCCATCGGCATTCCTTCAGGCGATCACCCCTTTGTGCTGGACCTCGCGACAAGCGTTGTCTCAATGGGCAAGATTAACAACCACGCGATGCGCGGTGCATCGATTCCATCAGACTGGGCCGTGGATGCAAACGGCCTGCCGACCACGGACCCAAACGCGGCGAAATCAGGGGCCATCGCCCCGTTCGGAGGCGCCAAAGGCTACGGCCTTGGCTTGGCGATCGAACTTCTCGTTGCGGCACTTGCCGGTTCCGATCTGGCACCCGATGTGCACGGCACGCTTGATGATATCCATGCCGCCAACAAGGGCGACCTTCTCATTCTCATAGACGCGGCATCGGGACACGGGAACGCCCGCTCCCTTGCCGCCTATCTCGACCATCTGCGCCAATCCCCCGCGTCCGACCCCGAAAAACCGGTGGCGATACCCGGCGATGGCGCGCGCCTGCGCCGCATGGCGGCGGAGAAGGCAGGGATCGAGCTGCCGCAACCACTTTTTGAAAGTCTTTTGGCGCTCGAGGCCGCCTGAATTATCGGAGGAGATGGAAAATGAACCTTTTCGGCACACTGAGGGCGCCGCGCGAACTGCTCTTTGGCTCGGGACAACGGCATGCTCTCGGAAGCATCGCCGCCCGGCTGGGCCAGCGCGCGCTGATCGTTACGGATGCGCGCCTTTCTGCGGATGCCGATTTTCTCGCGCTCGTCCGGCAGCTTGAAGATGTCGGGATTGCCGTCATGATCGATAGCTCAACTTTGCCCGACGTTCCGGTCAACTCCGCAGCAAAAAGCGCAGAGGGCGCCCGAAATTTCGCTCCAGACCTCGTTATCGGCATTGGCGGCGGCTCCTGCCTCGATATGGCCAAATGCGTGGCCCTGTTACTTATGCATGGCGGACGACCGCAGGATTATTATGGGGAGCATACCGTTCCCGGCCCCGTAATGCCTCTCATCGCAATTCCGACCACAGCCGGAACAGGCTCCGAAGTCACGCCCGTCGCGGTGCTTTCCGATGCCGAGCGGAGCCTGAAGGTTGGCATTTCCAGCCCTTACCTTATTCCAACGGTTTCGATCTGCGATCCGGACCTCACCCTCACCTGCCCCCCCGCCCTGACAGCTATTGCCGGTGCGGACGCGCTCACCCATGCGCTGGAAGCCTTCACGGCCATTCGCCGGGAGCCGGTGCCCGGCATCGCGCAACAGCGTGTCTTTGTCGGCAAAAACGAAATCTCCGATCATTTCGCGCTGCGTGCCATCTCCTTGCTCTGGCAGGGTTTGGAAGCAGCCTGCAAGGATGGCGCCGATCAGGCCGCGCGCGAAAAGGTCATGCTCGGCGCCACGCTTGCGGGGCTCGCCTTTGGCGTGGCCGGAACCGCAGCGGCCCATGCCATTCAATATCCCGTTGGCGCGCTGACCCATACCGCGCACGGCCTCGGAGTGGCCTGCCTCATGCCCTATGTCATGACATGGAACGCTCCGGCCATCCAGAACGAGCTGGGAAGCATAGCTGAGTCGGCAGGCCTTGATGGGTCGGACGATGTCATTCCCGCTCTCATTTCGCTTTTCGCGCAGATAGGAATCCCCTCGACGCTGCGTGAACTTGGCCTTGAAGAGAGCCGCACCGACTGGGTGGCCGAGCAAAGCATCGGCATTGCCCGCCTCATCCAGAACAATCCGCGGCCCCTGAACCTCGCCGACATGCAGACCCTCATCACCGCCGCCTATCATGGCGACCGCTCGCGCCTGATTTAAACAAGGATTTTCATCATGACGTTTCATGCCAAGATCAACGGATATGCCAATCCTGCTCTGCATGCGGAAGGCCTCTATATCGGCGGCAATTGGAGAAAGGGCGGCGGCATCGCCGTCATGGACCCCTCCACGGGCGAACAACTGGCCGACGTCGCGGATGCCTCCGTTGAAGACGCGATGCAGGCGGTTGACGCCGCAGACGCCGCCGCCGCCGCATGGCGCGAGACACCAGCCCGCAAACGCTCGGAAATCCTGCGCCGCTGGTTTGAGCTCATGACCCAACATGCCGAAGAGCTTGCCACGCTCATCGCCCTGGAGAACGGCAAGGCGCTGCCCGACGCGCGCGGCGAAGTCGCTTACGCCGCCGAGTTCTTCCGCTGGTACGCGGAAGAAGCGACGCGCATCCCTGGGGAATATCGCCACACGCCGTCAGGTTCGCATCATATGATCGTCGATCACGAACCCATCGGCATCGCGGTCCTGATCACGCCCTGGAACTTCCCGGCCGCCATGGCGACGCGAAAGATCGGCCCGGCTCTTGCAGCCGGTTGCACGGTCATCCTGAAGCCCGCCTCGGAAACGCCGCTGACCGCCTATGCCATGGCGCGACTTGGCGAAGAGGCCGGTGTGCCGGCGGGCGTGGTCAATGTGCTGACGACAAGCAAGCCGGGCGCGGTAACCAACGCCATGCTGGCGGATCCGCGTGTGCGCAAGCTCTCCTTCACCGGCTCCACCGGCGTCGGGCGGACGCTGCTCGCGGAAGCTTCGAAGTCCGTCGTCAGCTGCTCCATGGAGCTCGGCGGCAACGCACCCTTCATCGTCTTCGACGACGCCGATTTGGAAGCTGCTCTCGATGGCGCGATGATCGCGAAGATGCGCAATGCGGGCGAGGCCTGCACCGCCGCCAACCGCTTCTATGTCCAGGCCGGCATCCATGATGCCTTCGTCGCCGGCCTCACAGCGCGCATGGCCGCGCTGACGATCGGTCCCGGCTATGATCCTGCCACGCAGTGCGGGCCGATGATCACCACGAATGCCGTGCGCAAGATCGACAGGCTGGTCACGGACGCCATTGCTTCCGGCGCACGCGCGACGACCGGCGGCAGGCCGCTTGCGGAGAACGGCTATTTCTACCCGCCGACCGTTCTCGAAAACGTGCCCGCGGACGCTTCAATCGCGCGTGAGGAAATCTTTGGTCCGGTCGCGCCGGTCTATAAATTCACAACCGAAGACGAGGCCGTTCGATTGGCCAACAACACCGAATATGGCCTTGCCGCCTACATCTACACCCAGGACCTCAAGCGGGCGATGAAGGTCGGCAAACAGCTGGAGACAGGCATGCTGGGGATCAACAGGGGATTGATGTCCGATCCGGCCGCACCCTTTGGCGGCGTCAAACAGAGCGGCCTTGGCCGAGAAGGCGGCGTGACCGGCATTCTGGAATTTATGGAGGCAAAGTATTACGCAGTGGACTACTGAGGCAGGAGGAACCCGATGACATCACACGATCCCTACCGAATTCGCGATTTCGTCCCCGATTTCGACGCGATCGCTGCCGAGTTCGCCGAACGCAGCCGCCAGCTGTCAGCCAAATCCAGGCTGAAGGCCGATATCCGGTATGGCCTGCGGGACCGTGAGGTCCTGGATATCATCCTGCCGGACAATGTTAAGGTCGGCGCTCCACTGCATGTCTTTGTTCATGGCGGCTATTGGCGATCCGGCGAGAAGGAAAACTATCGCTTTGTCGCCGCTCCCGTCCTTGAAGCCGGGGGCATCGCCGCCATCGTCGAATACGACCTGATGCCCGGTCAGCGGCTTGATGTCTTGGTGGATCAGGTACGGCGGTCGGTTCTGTGGCTTCAGAACCATGCGGCGGACTTCGGCGCAGACCCTGACAAAATAACCGTCAGCGGTCACTCGGCGGGCGCGCATCTTGCCTCCTTTCTCGCCGCCTTGGCCCCGGCCGAAACGGAACGCCCTGCCCTGCCCGTTCTGCAGGAGATGCTGCTGGTGAGCGGTATATACGATCTGTCGGGAATCCCGGACAGCTTCCTGCGCGAGGAGGCTCAGATGACCTCGGAGGAAGCCGCCGCATGGTCACCTTTGACAGCGATCCAGTTGCCTTCGCCCAGGCGGATAATCGCATTCGGTGCGGAGGAAACATCCCCCTTCCAGGAGCAGGCATTGGCGCTGAGCACAAAACTGGTCAGTGACAATGGCTCCGTGCAATTGCTGCCAATACCGGGTCTCAACCATATGAGTGTCGTTTTAGATCTGGCGGACCCTTTTGGTCATCTCGGAGGTCGCGTTGCCGACATAGTTTCACGCTGCTGTGTAGTTTAGGTTTCAAAAAGCAACAATTGCGCTTTCTGGCGGCGCCACTCTCCGGCAGCAGCGCCTATGAGACAGAAAACCGGGCCGCAGTCCGATTTAGGGCCGCATCGCGACAAATCCAGTGCCGAAGAAGGTGAGGCCAAGTCCGGCATGATGCCAGCCCTTGCTGAGGAAGTAGAGCGGGAAGAAGGCGCCCAAGGCGGCAAAACCGACTCCCTGCAGACCCACTGCCGCGCCAGGGAGCCAGATCCGTCCGACGATGCGCCAGATGGACTCGCGCGGACCGGCATGAGGTTCTACGGCCGGGACCGACTGGATGATGATTAGTCCCACCATTGGCAGAACACTGCACACACCCATCAAACCCACAAAACCGATCCGGTCGAGCAAGGTCAACCCCAGAGGGCCGCCAGCGGCGAACGCGCCATACATGCCCATGCCGACAAGGGAGATGACACGTCCCGACCGTGCCTGTCCTGTCAGGCCGATCGCCCAACCCATCATGCCCACCAAGGCAAGACTCTCGCCCAGGCCGAGCACGAGCCTGCCGACGAGGAGCAGCATGTAGCCTTGTTCAGCCGAGAGGTCAGGCCAGGCAGCCAGGGCGCAGATGAGGCCGGCTGCGGCGTAGATGAGCAAGCCGTATTGCATCGCGAGCTTGCCCCCGACCCGGTCGGTCCATGCACCGGCATGCCCGCGGGAGAGGTGGCTCGGGGATTTTGCACAGCGGGGATAAGTGGAATTTCTGCCTGACTTCGGCTTAGATGCCGGGAACAGGAGATACCATGACGAGACGACCGCGCCGGAACCACAGCCCGGCTTTCAAGGCAAAGGTGGCGCTTGCTGCGATTAGAGGTGAGCAGACGCTGGTGGAATTGTCCCAGCAGTTCGACGTGCATGCCAACCAGATCAAACATTGGAAAGACCAGCTCCTTGAGGGGGCGACGGGTGTGTTCGGCGATGAAACGAAGACGGAACCGGCGGGTCCGACCGTCGATGTGAAAACGCTGCATGCCAAAATCGGCGAGCTGACGCTGGAGAACGATTTTTTAGCCGGAGCGCTCGGCAAGGCGGGATTGCTGGGCGGAAAGAAATGATCGACCGCGAGCATAAGCTATCCGTCGTACGCCAGGCGAAGCTTCTCGGCTTCAGCCGTGGCAGTGTCTATTATTCGCCGCGTCCTGTATCCGATGGCGATCTTGCCCTGATGCGCCGGATCGACGAACTGCATCTCGAATACCCGTTTGCGGGAAGTCGGATGTTGCAAGGGCTTTTGAAGGGAGAAGGCTTGGAAACTGGGCGGTTGCACGTCGCCACGCTCATGAAGAAGATGGGCATCAAGGCGATCTATCGCCGTCCGAACACCTCGAAGCCAGCGCCTGGGCACAAGATTTATCCCTATCTTCTGCGCAAGTTGGCGGTCACCAGACCCAATCAGGTCTGGGCGATGGACCTGACATATATTCCGATGGCGCGGGGCTTCGTCTATCTCTGTGCCGTCGTCGACTGGTTCAGCCGCCGCGTGCTCTCATGGCGGTTGTCGATCACGATGGAGGCGGACTTCTGCATCGAAGCGGTCGAAGAGGCGCTGGCTCGTTATGGCAAGCCCGATATCTTCAATACAGACCAGGGGTCGCAGTTCACCTCCATCGACTTCACGGCGGTGCTGAAGAAAGCTGAGATCGCCATCTCGATGGACGGCACGGGTGCGTGGCGGGACAATGTCTTCGTCGAACGGCTTTGGCGGTCGATCAAATACGAGGAAGTCTACCTCCACGCCTACAAGACCGTGTCCGAGGCCCGCACCGGGATCGGCCGGTATCTGACCTTTTACAATAGCCGACGTCCGCATTCATCCCTTGACCGGCAGACACCGGATCAGGCCTACTTCAGCGCGCTGGCACCAATGATTGAGAGCGGCGGTGCAAAAGTCGGCCACGGTAGCGGCGGCATAATGCTGCCGCGGGCGGAGTAAAATCCGGCCACCTATTTCCTTTCTGCAATGAGCGCAGGAGGGACAGGGGATCTACACCGTGGAACTTTATTTAAGG
>JAVBSF010000508.1:0-2966 GCA_031556925.1 Pararhizobium sp. | reverse complement strand
GGTTTGCTGTATCGACGATTTCGATCGGCGGCACGCCTCAACTGCCCGACGCCGGCGACTTCAAGGCCGCCACCGAGTATCGGCCGGGGACCTATGTCTACAATGACCGCTCGCTGGTGGCCAAAGGCCTGTTCGGTTGGGACCGCTGCGCCCTGCGTGTCGCCGCGACAGTCGTAAGCCGTCCCGAGGAAAATCTCGCCATCATCGACGCCGGATCGAAGACGCTGACATCGGACCTGTTCGGCCAGACGGGTTACGGCCATGTGCTGGGCCGGCCGGATATCGCCATCGATCAGCTTTCGGAGGAGCATGGACGGCTGGTGACGGAAGGCGCGATCGGCCTCGCTGTCGGCGATCGGCTGCGGATCGTGCCCAACCATGCCTGTGTGGTGACCAACATGGTGGATGCCGTTCACATCGTCGAGGGCGATGTCGTGACGGATATCTGGCCTGTGGCGGCACGCGGCAAGATCGTCTGAGGGACAAGCTTCGCCACCTGACCGGCATCGGAAAACGCTCCGAAGGAAGGAAGCAGTGTCTGCTTTACCCATTGCATCCTGCCTGCAATGACGCATAACTGGACACTCCAGTAAAAATAAACGAACGCCTCGGCTCAAATCAGAGAGTTGCGAGACGCTCGGCAAGTTTGGGAGAAACCTCCTGCGTTATCTGGTTACCGGCACCGCCGGCTTCATCGGCTTTCATCTGGCAAAGCGGCTTCTCGACGACGGGCATTTCGTGGTCGGCTTCGATGGCATGACCCAGTATTATGACGTTGCGCTCAAGCAGAAGCGTCATGCCATTCTGGCCCGCTCGAACGGGTTTACGCCTGTCATCGGCATGCTTGAGGATATGGATGCCCTGAAACGCGCGGCAGACATTGCCGAACCTGAAATCATCATCCACCTCGCGGCCCAGGCCGGCGTGCGTTACAGCCTTGAAAATCCCAAAGCTTATGTCGACGCCAATCTTGTCGGCTCATGGAACATGCTGGAGCTTTCAAGGCAAATCGCGCCGCAACATTTCATGCTGGCCTCGACATCGTCCATTTATGGAGCCAACGAGAAGGTGCCGTTCGCTGAAACGGACCGGGCGGACGAGCCGATGACGTTGTATGCCGCAACGAAAAAGTCGATGGAGTTGATGGCGCATTCATATGCCCATCTCTACAAGGTACCGACAACGGCATTCCGCTTCTTCACCGTATATGGTCCATGGGGGCGGCCTGATATGGCGCTCTTCAAGTTTGTCGACGCGATCTCGCAAGGCAAGCCGATCGATATTTATGGCGAAGGCAGGATGAGCCGCGATTTTACCTATATCGACGACATCGTCGAAGGTATCGTGCGATTGTCGGCCGTTTCGCCCGGCGAGGAAAACCGGGTCAGCGTGGAAGGCGTTGAGGATACCCTGTCCAGACAGGCGCCGTTCCGTGTCGTCAATATCGGTGGCGGCGAACCGATCGGGTTGATGCGGTTTGTCGAAATTGTCGAGCAAGCGCTGGGCCGTGAGGCCATTCGCAATTTCCTGCCGATGCAGCAGGGCGATGTTCCGCGCACTTACGCGTCCCCGGATCTGCTCAAGGCCCTCGTTGATTTTGTTCCCGCAGTGAGCGTCGAGCAGGGAGTGCGCCGGTTCGTGGAGTGGTATCTGGACTATCGCAAGACAGCTTGAGCCGGTTGCAGCTTCAAGACTAACCAACTCCACATATCCGGAACAGGGCGCTATAGCCCCCATATCCGCTTTGCATTGCCCGACAGCAGCTTGGCGCGTTCCTCGATGGACGCGCCAGCGATCAGCGCATGGGTGGCGGCGACCCAGGTCGAGAGCGTGCCGCCCAGCGTGCAGACCGGCCAGTCGCTGCCCCAGACGACGCGATCCCAGCCGAAAGCGCCGATCGTATGCTCGACATAAGGACGTAGCGTCTCCACATCCCAGGTCTGAGCATCCGCATAGGCGACGACGCCGGAAATCTTCGCCGTAACGTTCGGGCGGCGGGCGATCTCGCTCATGTGGTCGCGCCACGGATGATCCGCCCCGCCCTTGATATCGGGTACGCCGCAATGATCGAGGATGAACTGTACGTCAGGCGCCAGATCGGCCAGGGCGATCGCCTTCGCAATCTGGTGCGGCAGGACGCAGAGGTCGAAGCTGAAACGCGTTCCACCGAGCCGCCTGATGTTCTCGCGAAAGGTCGCGCCCTCCGAAACATCATCCGGCACCACATGCAGCACCCGGCGGAAGCCCTTGACGAACGGGTTGGCCTGCTGGCGCTCCAGATAGGCGCCAAAACCCGCATCCTCCGGCCGGGCGGCGGCGATGGCGCCTTTCAGCAGGCTGCGGGGTGCTTCGGCAAGCCGCTCGATCTCCGCGGTCTCCTTTTCCATCTCCGCCGGATCGACGTCCACCTCCATATGCAGGCTCGCCGCGATTCCCGCGCGCCGGGCCTCCGCCGCATAGGTTTCATAGAGAAAATCGCGGTCGAGCGCCGGCGCGGAGGACAGCCACGGATAGGTGAGCGCGGATTTGTTGATGAGATGCAGGTGGGTATCGATGATCATGACGTGGCTCCTCCTCGGTCGCGACCACCCTCTCACAAGAAAATTATTTATTCAAATAAGAATTGAAACCATACACTCCTCAAGACCCGCGATCCTGACAAACAGTTTTCACTCCTGAAGCTGTGCCACATCCGAGCCGGCCAGCAGCGAAAGCTGGGCCGACGTCTCCACCAGCATGGAGATGGTGCGGGTGATGTCGGGGGCGGCAGGATTATTGACGAGGGTGATATAGGGAACGGTCAGCGCCGCAATCCCCTTGCCGTCCGGGCCGAGGATGGGGGCGGAGAGATTGTAGACCCCAGCCGTCTGGGCGCTCGCCATCATCTCGTAGCCGCGCTCGCGAATCTGGTCGAGCCGGGCATAGAACTCGTCCGACAGCGAAACTTCGCTGCGGCTTCTCACATG
>JAVBSF010000355.1:0-6699 GCA_031556925.1 Pararhizobium sp. | reverse complement strand
GGCCTGGCTGATGCTCGGCCATCCCGTCTTCCGCGACAAGATCCGCGAATGGTTGAAGGTGCTGCGCAAGGCCAATTGCGCCGTCGTCCTCGCCACCCAGTCGATCTCGGACGCCGAACGCTCAGGCATCATCGACGTGCTGAAGGAATCCTGCCCGACGAAAATCTGCCTGCCGAACGGTGCTGCGCGGGAGCCCGGGACGAGGGAGTTCTATGAGCGCATAGGCTTCAACGAGCGGCAGATCGAGATCGTCGCGACGGCGCTTCCCAAGCGTGAATACTACGTCGTCTCGCCCGAGGGTCGCAGGCTGTTCGACATGGCGCTCGGTCCCGTCGCGCTCTCCTTCGTCGGGGCGTCCGGCAAGGAAGACCTCAAGCGCATTCGCGCCCTGCATTCCGAACACGGGGCCGCATGGCCTCTCCACTGGCTCCAGCAAAGGGGAATCGCCCATGCCGAAACACTCTTCCCGGCCGAATAAGGTGGCGCGCGCCACAACCATCGCGGCCGTCGTGCTCTCCGCCACTCTACCGGTTCCTGCCTATGCCGGAGGCGTCACCGGGCAGGCGACCGAATGGACACAGCTTGCCAACAATGCCGAGCTCGTCTCGCTGGTCGGCAAGTCCGCAGAGCAGGTGAACAACCAGATCACCCAGATCTCCCAGCTTGCCGAGCAGATCCAGAACCAGCTCAACATCTACAACAATCTCCTGGAGAACACGGCCCAGCTTCCGAACCATATCTGGGGGCAGGTCGAAAGCGACCTGAAAAACCTGCAAAACGTCGTGGCGCAGGGACAGGGCGTTGCCTTCTCGATGGGCAATGTCGATGACGTGCTTAAGCAACGCTTCCAGAGCTTTGCTGAGATGAAAAGTAACCTGCCGGACGGGGCGAGCTTTTCCACGACCTACCAGAATTGGTCCGACACCAATCGCGACACGATTGCCGGAACACTGAAGACAGCGAACCTGACCGCCGACCAGTTCTCGAGCGAGGAGAGCACGATGTCGTCGCTGCGCTCGATGTCGGAGTCGGCCGACGGCCAGATGAAGGCGCTGCAGGTGGGGCATCAGATCGCCGCACAGCAGGTCGCGCAGATGCAGAAGCTGCGTGGCCTTGTCTCCCAACAGATGACCATGATGGGCACGTGGTTCCAGTCCGAGCAGGCACAGAAGGATCTGGCGCAGGCGCGACGGGAACAGTTCTTCAACGGGACCGAACGCGACATCCGTGGCGGCCAGACGATGGAGCCCCGCTGGTGAGCCCGCGTCTGATTACCATCCTCCTCTTGGCGGGGATCGTCGCGTTCGGGGCCGGCGTCGTCACCTGGCTCGTGGTCCAGCGAGGTCCGGTACCCATGTCCGGTGTTGGAGAGGTCTCGACGCAACCCGCCTCCGATGTGGAACGCCGTGAACACCGGGAAAAGTTTTTCAGCGGCGACCCGGACCGCGACATCCGTGGCGGGCAGGAGATGAAACCGCGATGGTAGTCGTCCGTCCCTCTCGGAAGCTGGAGCTCGCGTTCGTTTCGATTGGCCTCGTCCTGTTGGCGAGTGCACCCGCATTCGCGCAGCAGGGCTCGGTCCTGACGACGCTGGAAAACTCCGTAGTCACGGCCGCGAAAGGCTGGGAGACGACGGTGATGAACGCGGCGCGTTCGCTGTTCTGGATCCTTGCCGGCATCGAGGTCGGCATCGCCGCGGTGTGGCTGGCGATCAACGCCGCCTCGCTTGACAGCTGGTTCGCCGAGCTCGTCCGTCGGATCATGTTCATCGGCCTCTTCGCCTTCATCCTCGACCAGGGACCGTCCGTCGCGAAGGCCGTTGTCGACAGCCTCTACCAGATCGGCGCCGGCGGCGGCTCGGCCTCACCCGCAAACATCTTCGACGCCGGCATCCGGGTCGCGACGAAGATGTCCGAACAGGCGAAGTTCGGTCTGTGGGAAGACAATGCGCTGGCGATCGCCGCGGTCTTCGCCATGGTCGTGGTCGTCGTCTCCTTCTCGTTGGTTGCCGCGATTTTTGTCGCCGTCATGGTCGAGATGTATGTCGGCCTGCTCGCCGGCATGATCATGCTCGGTCTTGGCGGCTCGTCCTACACAAAGGACTTTGCCGTCAAATATCTGGTCTATGCCTTCTCCGTCGGCATGAAGCTGATGGCGTTGGTGATGATCGCCAAGATCGGCTCAGACATCCTGCTGGGGCTCGCCGAAGCGCCGACGGCTACATCTGAGCAGTTCATCACCACGCTCGCCATCGCCGGCATCTCGGTCGTGGTCTTCGTCATCGCCATGTATGTGCCGCCGATCCTGCAGGGCGTCGTGCAGGGCGCCTCGATTGCCGGCGGCATGGAAGCGATCCGTCATGGCGGTCAGGCCGCCACCTTCGCGGCCGGCGGCGCTTTCCTCGGTGCGAGTGCCGCGACGAAAGGCGCGCAGACGGCGAACTCAGCGAGGGCAGGGGGCTCTTCGATGGCCGGAGCGGCACTCCGCGGCATGGCATCAGGCATCGGCAGTGCTGCTCACGCTGCCGGATCCGCCGCGAAAGACAAGGCGATTGCTTCCCCCGGCGCCTATGCCGGATCGCTGCTTGGCCTTGCCAACGCCAAGCTCGACCAGACGCGGCAGTCGGGCCGGCCAACGCCGCCACCCCCGCCCCCGCCGATCAACGAAAATAAATAAAAGGCTGACAGCACATGGCTGGACGAAATCCGCCCGATAATCCCTATCTCGCGGCACGCAATGAGTGGAACGAACGCTACGGCTCCTATGTGAAAGCGGCTGCGGCGTGGCGCTTCGTCGGTATCACCGGCATGGCCATGGCGGTGATCGGCTTCGGCTACGCGCTGTACCAGAGCACGCAGGTGAAGCTCGTTCCCTATATCGTCGAGGTCGACAAGCTCGGCACGGCCTCCAATGCCGGTTTCCCGCAGCAGATCGAATATGCCGACCCGCGTGTGGTGCGCGCCACACTCGGCAGCTTCGTCTCGAATTTCCGGAGCGTGACGCCGGATGCGGTCGTGCAGAAGCAATATATCGACCGTACCTACGGCCTGCTCAGGACCTCGGATCCCGCGACCGAGAAGGTCAATGCCTGGTTCCGTTCCAATTCTCCCTTCGAGAAGGCGAAGACCGCGACGGTTGCCGTCGAGGTCAATAACATCGTCGCTCTGTCGAACCAGTCCTATCAGGTCGACTGGACCGAGTTCGAGCGCGACCGCCGCGGCAAGGAGACGGCGGTGCGCCGTTTTCGCGGCATCGCCACCGTAACCCTCACTCCGCCGCAGGACGAGGGTGTCATCCGCCTTAACCCCATCGGTCTCTATCTCCGCGACTTCGACTGGACAGCGCAGCTTTGAAAGGCATGGCCCGGACATGAATATCCAACACAGAAGTTTTTCGGCCATGCTGACTGCCGGCGCCATTATATCAGCGGCGCTGGCGTTCTCCGCCCTTGCACCTCTCGATGCCGTTGCTGCCGACGGCGTCACCGCCAACGAGGCAAAGGGCATGGGGATTTCCACCCAGTGGCGGGGATCGCGTGGCCTCGTCACCAGGGGAGCCGACGGGAAGGTGATTTTTCTTTTTGGCGAGGTGCAGCCCTCGGTCGTCTGCTCACCGCTGCAGGTTTGCGACATCGAGCTTCAGGGCGGCGAGGTTGTTCGCGACGTGCTCGTTGGCGATACTGTGCGGTGGAAGGTCGAACCGGCCACGTCAGGGGCGGCAGGTGGCCAGGCGATCCACCTGATCGTCAAACCCTCCGAGCCGGGTCTCGTCACCTCCATGGTGGTGACGACCTCGCGACGGACCTATCATATCCAGCTCAAGTCACACTCGAGCCAATATATGGCCCGCGTCGGCTTCGAATATCCGGAAGATGTGTCGGCGAAACTCGCCGACATCAATGCCCGGCTCGAGGCGAGCACCATTCCAGGCGCCGGCGTTCCCGCCGAGCAGTTGAATTTTTCCTACTCGGTGTCAGGCAGAGCCGGCTGGCGGCCGACACGGGTCTATTCCGACGGCCTGAAAACCTACATCCAGTTCCCGCGGTCGATCTCCGGCCAGGATGCGCCGGTGCTGTTCGTGACGTCCGGCGGCCAGAACAGGATCGTCAACTACCGGATGAAGAGCGACATGATGGTGGTCGACTATCACATCGATCGCGCGGTGCTCGTCTCCGGCGTCGGATGGAAACAGGAGAAGGTGACGATCAGAAGGGGAGGGCGGTGATGCGAACCTTTGCCGACGATCTCCTGTTGCGCCCCATCCGCACCCTTGCCGCGGCGTGCACCATCGCTATCCTCCTTTCCGGATGCCAGTCGATGGGGACCGACGGTCTCGTCGCCAGCAACGCGCCGCCGGAAATCTCCGGCCCGGCTGCAAGCGCCATTGCCGGCGACATGGTCAGCCGCCTTGCCGAGCAGATCGGACCCGGCAAAGCAACGATCGCTCTTAACCCGGACACCTCGCCCTTCGGGCAGGCGCTGGAGACGGCGTTAAAAGGCTGGGGTTATGCCGTCGTCACCGACCAGAAGACGGACAACGGCACGAAGATCATCCCGCTCGCCTATGTAATCGTGCCAGTCGACGGGCAAGTGCTGGCGCGCCTTTCGACCGATAGCGTCGAACTCGGCCGGGCTTATGCCGTCACTGCGAGTGGCGCGACGCCGGCGAGTGCACTCTCGCTGATGCGACGCGGCTGAGGGGAGGGGACGATGGTACAATCCCTCAAGCTTGGCGGTGCAGTGAACGCGGAAGCGGAATCCGGCATCAAGCGGATCAACCGGCTGCCGATTATCATGCTGATCGTACTGGTCATCGCCTTCCTTGGCGTCATTTTCTATGGGCTCACTTCTCGTGGACTCTACTTCGGAAGGGACAGCGGCCCGGAAACGAGCTCGGGCAATCCGGCCTCGACCTTCGCCGACCAGATCAAGCGCGGCGTGACGGACGGCATCATCGGCGAGCCGCAGCACACATTCCAGCCGACACCCGTCGAGACCAAACAGGACGAGAAGGAGAACAATCCCTTCACGCCGCAGCCGGGACAAAACCAGGAACAGCAGCGCGGGCAGGAGTTGGAAAACGAAGCGGTCTGGCGTGCCCGTTTCGAGCGGGAGCAGCGGGAGCAATATCTGCGTGAGCGGCATCGCCAGCGCATGGCCCGGCTGCAGGCGAATGACGCGGCCTATGACGCACCAATCGCCATAGACCGCAGCAAGCTAGAGGCGAGGGCAGACGAGACCACCGCGGCAAGGACGACGACCAACACTACGTCATCGACAGCCGCCGGCGCCAACTCTGATCTTTATGCCGCCGCGTTGCGGGCCGGTCTCGGCGGGCAGAATGTCGACCCGAACGGACAATCCTCCAAGGAGGATTTCTTCAACGCCGATCTCAAGGAACTCGGATACCTGCCCAATCGTGTCGTACCGCAGCAGTCACCCTTTGAACTCAAACGCGGCTCGGTCATCCCGGCGACGCTGATCACGGGCATCAATTCGGACCTGCCCGGTCGCATCACCGCCCAAATTAGCCAAAACGTCTACGACAGCGCGACAGGGCATCGACTGCTGATCCCACAGGGAACGAAGCTGTTCGGACGTTATGACAGCAAGGTATCGTTCGGCCAGAGCCGCGTCCTCGTCGTCTGGACGGATATCATTTTCCCGAACGGCTCCACGCTGCAGATTGGGGGCATGGCGGGAACGGACGCACAAGGCTATGGCGGTTTCCACGACCAGGTGAACAACCACTATTGGAGAACATTCGGCTCGGCGGCGCTGATCGCACTGATTGGAACAGGGATCGACGCTTCCTTGCCGGAAAGTTCGACGCTTGCCACGCAGGAAACGGCATCCGATGCGGCGAGGCGGAATTTTGCGGAGAGCTTCGGCCGTGTCGCTGAGCAGACCATCAGCCGCCATCTCAATGTCCAGCCGACGCTCGAAATCAGGCCAGGCTATAAGTTCAACGTTCTCGTCGATCAGGACATCGTATTTCCGAATGCATATTAAAATGCCAGGGGACCTAAATCCGATTTCGGATCAGTACCTTTCGATTGGGATCTAAGCTATACGAACAGCGATTTGCGTTCGCTTCAGATATCCATCTTTTATCGGACAGCCAAATTTCGCACAAAAGACATCAACGCAAGTAAAGAGTCACGCAGCCAAACTGACCGGAACAGGATCTCGTTATCGATCCGGGCCCTGTTAGAAACAGGCGAACGCCTATTCTCAATGGAAATCAACAGACCAACCTACTTCAAAGAGGACCAAATTTCAGGGGGCAGACAGGTGCAAATCAGTCGGCGCGACAACATCTCAGCTATAGCGTGCTGGTATTGACGGACAACGGGTTGGGATGTTGAGACATCTGCACGTCAACGAGGTGCCAGCGAGTGACAGGCATTAATGATGCATCACTCCGAATGGAGTTTGCAATTGCTGGCCCATCGCGGCAGTCATCGAACGCCGCGATGATGATCTGATGGTCGTCAGAACCGATACCCAAGACCCAACATCGCAAAAGGTTGAACATCATCCTTGACGATCGGGCTATCTGAGAGCGGCGGTGCAAAAGTCGGCCACGGTAGCGGCGGCATAATGCTGCCGCGGGCGGAGTAAAATCCGGCCACCTATTTCCTTTCTGCAATGAGCGCAGGAGGGACAGGGGATCTACACCGTGGAACTTTATTTAAGG
>JAVBSF010000098.1:0-25147 GCA_031556925.1 Pararhizobium sp. | reverse complement strand
CAATGCAGACCAACATGCGGCGCGAGATCGACGAAATCCCCGAGGCAGCGGCACGCCTGCTCGACCGGTCGGGCGACGCCATCCGCAAGGCGGGTGCCGCGCTGCGCGAAAAGAACCCGTCATTCCTCGTCACGATCGCCCGCGGCTCCTCGGACCATGCCGCACTTTTCCTGAAATATGCGATCGAGCTTTCGACCGGCCGTCCCGTGGCCTCGCTCGGGCCGTCGCTCGCCTCGATCTACGGCGCGAAAATGGAACTCGCCGGTGCCGCCTCCATCGCAATCTCGCAATCCGGCAAAAGCCCTGACATCGTCGCCATGGCGGAAGCCGCGACCAAGGCGGGCGCCGTGACCATCGCGCTCACCAACACGCTGCCGTCACCCATTTCCGAGGCGAGCACCCATCCGCTCGATATCCAGGCAGGCCCGGAACTCGCCGTCGCCGCCACCAAATCTTACGTCAAGTCCATCGTCGCCGGCCTTGCCATACTCGCGGAGTGGACCAATGACGACGCCCTGCGCGCCGCCGTTGCCGCCCTGCCGGGTCATTTCGAAAAGGCGGTGAAGCTCGATTGGCAGTTGCTGGCCGACAATCTCGGCGAAGCGGAATCGCTTTACATGCTGGGCCGCGGCCCGGCGCTGGCCATCGCCTCGGAAGCCGCGCTGAAATTCAAGGAAACTTCCGGCATGCACGCCGAGGCCTATTCCGCCGCCGAAGTGCTGCACGGACCGGTGGCGCTGGTCGAGCGTCGCTTCCCGGTCATCGGCCTTGCTGCGCGTGACGCGGCTGAGAATTCGGTCGTGGATATCGTCGATGGCCTCGGCGCCAAGGGTGCGCTCGCCTTCGCCACGTCCTCGAAGCTCAAGACCGCAAAGGCATTACCCTTTGTCGAGACCGGCCACCCGATCACCGACGCCCTGTCGCTGATCCTGCCCTTCTACGGCTTCGTCGAATCCTGGTCGCGCTCGCGCGGCCTCAATCCCGACGCGCCGGTGGCGCTGAAGAAAGTGACGGAGACGAGATGAGCGCAGAAATCGCAATCACCGGCGCCCGCATTTTCGACGGCGACATCTGGCATGACGGCAAGGCCTTGCTGGTCGAGAACGGCAAGATCGCCGATATCCGCCCCGAAAGCGCCCTGCCCGCAGGCATTGCAAAGACCGGGGCCGATGGCAGGCTGATCGTGCCCGGCTTTATCGACCTGCAGGTCAATGGCGGCGGCGGCGTGCTGCTGAACCATCAGCAGGATGTCGACGCGATCAGACAGATTTGCGCGGCGCACGCGAAATTCGGCACGACGGCGCTTCTGCCGACGCTGATCACCGACACCTTCGAAATCCGCGCCAGAACCATTGCGGCGGGGATAGAAGCGAAGAAGGCCAATGTTCCGGGCTTCCTCGGCCTGCATATCGAAGGTCCGCATCTCTCGGTGGCGCGCAAGGGCGTGCACGACCCGTCGCTGATCCGGCCTATGGAAGAGGCGGATCTGCAGGCCATGCTCGCCTGCGCCGACGCTTTCGACGGCCTGATGGTGACGGTCGCGCCGGAAAACACGACGCTGGAACAGGTCGCGGCACTCGCGAAAGCCGGGATCGTCGTCAGCCTCGGCCATACCGACGTAGGCTATGCGACGGTCAAGGCCTATGCCGAGGCCGGCGCGCGCACCGTGACCCACCTCTTCAATGCCATGAGCCAGCTCGGCAACCGCGAGCCCGGTGTTGTCGGCGCCGCCCTCGATCTCGGCAACCTCTATGCCGGTATCATCGCCGACGGCATCCATGTCGATCCGGCCAGCATGAAGGCGGCTCTGCGCGCCAAGCAGGGGCCGGGTAGGATTTTCATCGTCACCGACGCCATGTCGACCATCGGCTCGGACCAGACCGGCTTCTTCCTCAACGGCCGCGAAATTTTCCGCAAGGATGGACGTCTGGCGCTCGCCGACGGCACGCTGGCCGGCGCCGATATCGACATGCTGTCTTCCGTGCGCTTCGTCCACGAAAAGCTCGGGATCGCACTGGAAGAGGCGCTGCGCATGGGCTCGACCTATGCCGCCGAAGCCATGCGGGTCGATGACCGCAAGGGACGGCTCGCATCCGGCCATGATGCCGATTTCGCTGTTCTCACCGAAACGCTCGACATGGCCGCCACCTATATCGGCGGCGCATGCGTCTACACCGCCTGAAGCGATAGCCGGCCGTTTCAGAACGGCTGGCTACTACGCTGAAAAACTTTCCTTCAAAGCTCTGACGGCGGCCGCATCCGTGCGGCGTGCTGTCTCGCCGGCGAAGCCCAGCGAGACAAGGCGCGCATCCTCTTCCCGAACCGCCACGGAACAGGAGGAATGCAGCTCGCTGACGCCAAGTCTCTGCCGGAAGAGGCCGGCATTGGCGATCGAAACGCCGGAACCCGGCATGATCGAAATACGCCCGGCGGCATGGCCGACGATTCCGGCAAGCGCCTCCATCCCTTCCAAAGCAGTTTTCGCGCCGCCCGACGTCAGGATCCGCTCGAAGCCGATCCCGACCGCCACTTCGACCGCCTCGGCAAAATCCGGAACGAGCTCGACAGCGCGGTGCAAGGTGAGCCCCAGACCCTCGGCATGACCGGCAAGGCGACGCAGCAGCGGCTCGTCCAGCCGGCCGTCCGGCAGGTTCGCCCCCAGCACGACGCCGGCAAGCCCGGCCCGGCGGACGGCATCGATATCCCAGAGCAGGAGATCGATTTCACCTCTATCGAAGACGAAACCGCCGACGCGCGGCCGGATCATCGCATAGGACGGGACAGGCGCCTTCGCCGCATAGGCCATCAGGCCCGGCGGCGGCGTCAATCCACCGGTCGAAAGCGCGGCGCACAGCTCGATACGATCCGCACCGCCGGCAACGGCGGCATCGATACCGGCCACATCATCGACGCAGACCTCCAGACGGCATCCGCTCATCGGCCGGCCTCCCCGGCGCCGAGACCGAGCAGCGCGGCGCCAATCAGACCCGGCTCGATCTGCAACTCGCCCGGAACCACCAGCGGCCGCTCGAAACGCCGAAGCGTGCGGGCGCGCACTGTCCGGTCGATAGCCTCAATCAATGGCAGAGCCTTGGAGAGCCCGCCGCCGGTCGGGACGATGGTTGCGCCGGTGATGTTAATAGTGAGCGCCAGCGGCGAACTGACGAGATCGACCAGCACATCGATGGTGCGGGCGGCATCGGCGTCGCCTTCTTCCCAGCGCGTGGTGATCTGGGCGCTGGTCAGCGAAACGCCATGCAGCAGCTTGTGCAGCCGCTCCATGCCGCGCGCAGCACCAACGGAATCGACGCAGCCGCGCTGGCCGCAACCACAATCGAAATGCGGAATATCGACCGGCGGATTGCCGGCCCGAAGCGCCACGGCCGGGCCATGGCCCCACTCGCCGGCAAAGCCGCCATCGGCATTGATCAGCCTGCCATCGACCACCAGACCGCCGCCAATGCCGGTACCGAAGATCGCGCCGAGCACGATGCGATGACCCCGCCCCGCGCCGAGACCGGCTTCGGCCAGCGCGAAACAATCGGCATCGTTGGCGATCAGCACCGGCAGGCCGAGCCGTTCGGACAGATCGTCCGCAAGCCTGCGTCCATCGATACAGGGGATGTTGGCGCAGGTGATCTTTTGGGTTTCGGGATCGATGACGCCAGTGATCGAGATCGCGACCCGCTCGGGTCTTTCGGGCAGACCGTCGATGGCCTTTCTCATCACCGAAACGAAATCGTCGAAGCTCTGCAGCGGCGTTACTTCGCGCGACAGCGTGACGATCTCTTCCGGTGTCCGCGCATAGGCGGACTTGATGGCCGACCCGCCAATGTCGAAGCAGGCAATCATGCTTCACCCCGGATCACGGCTTCGGCCGCAAGTGCCACGGAAAGCAGGTGTTCGTCGTCCTTGTGACGGCCGGACAGCAGGAAACCGACCGGCATGCCGGCATCGCCGGTTCCGCAGGGAATGGAGATGCCGCAGCCATCGAGCACATTGCCAATGGTCGTGTTGCGTAGCGTCTTGAGGTTGGCTTTCATGAACAGATCCTGATCGGCCTCGAGCGGCGCGATGGCGGGCGCCACATGCGGCACCGTCGGATGCACGATCAGCTCATCCGGCGCGAAGGAGGCTTCGAACACATCGATCAGCCGCTGCCGTTCCGACAGGATGGCGATGTAATCCGGGGCGGAGATCTTTTCGCCGAGACGAATGCGGGCGGCGATGCGCGGATCGATCCGTTCCGCTTCCGGCCCCTGCAGACGCTCGCGGTGCAGCGCATAGGCTTCCGCCACCACCAGCGCGCCATGGCGGGCAGCCAGCGCATAAACCTCGGAGAAGACGGGAAACGGACGGCGCACGATCTTCGCGCCAGCGGCGGAAAGCCGCGCCAGCGCGTCTTCGAAAGCCTTGACGACACCCGCTTCGGCGTCATCGAAAACCACCGTCTCGGCGACGACGAGCTTCAGCCCTGAAAGATCGCCGCGCCGCACGGGCGAAACCGTCAGGTCGCGCATAGCCGCATCGATCCAGACGGCATCCTGTACCGTACGGGTGAGCGGCCCGATGGAGTCGAGGCTGGTCGCCAGCGGAAAAATGCCCTGCATCGGGTAGCGGCCGCGGCTGGGTTTGTAGCCGACGATGCCATTCAAGGCGGCGGGAATGCGGATCGAGCCGCCGGTATCCGTGCCCATGGCCGCTGGCACGAGGCCTGCCGCAACGGCAACGGCCGAACCGGAAGAAGAACCGCCGGGAATACGCGGCACGTCGGTCGAGGCCGCATTTTCCGGCGTCCCGAAATGCCTGTTGATGCCGAGACCGGAAAAGGCAAATTCGCTGAGATTGGTGCGGCCGATACTGACCATGCCGGCGGCGGCAAGCGCCGCAACGACCGGCGCATCGGCCTCGGCCGGCGCATTGCCGGTCATCGACGCCGAGGCGGCCAATGTGACGCTGCCCTTCGTATCGAAAAGATCCTTCCAGGCGAAAGGAATACCATCGAGAGGGCCGAGCGAACGACCGACGGCGATACGCTTCGCCGCCGCAGCCGCCTCCTGTCGCGCCCGCTCCGGCAGAAGCTCGGTGAAGACCGCACGATCCGCATAGCCGGCTATCTTTTCAAGCACGGTTTCCGTCAAGGCGACGGCATCGAGCGCGCCTGTCTGCAGAAGCGCGCTCAGGCTCGCGATGGAGCGGTTTGCGGCAATATCGCCCATGGTCATTCTCCCTATCGGCTTTTGCGCGGCACCTTATCGCCACGTCACCGGTTTTGCAGCGTTTTCCGCCGTTGCGCACATGATTTTTGAGCGGCGCCGCCATAGACTTGCCGCGCATTGCCGGCCTGCCTACATGCTGTCAGGACAACGGAGATCCACAAGCATGATATTCGACGCGGCGCGGCTCGCCTTCAGCAATCTTTTTGCGCCGGAAACGCGCTCGGTTCTCTGGAAGGTAATCGGCCTGACGCTGCTCGTCCTTGTCGGCCTGTGGCTGGCGCTGCGGGAAAGTTTCATCTATTTCGCCCTGCCCTTCATCGACCAGTGGATGCCGGGAACACCGGGCTGGGCGGGTTGGCTCACCTTCGTTCTGGGGCTTTTCGCAAGCCTCGGACTGGCGCTGGGGCTCGCGCTGCTGATGGCACCCGTGACGGCGCTGATTGCCGGCTTCTTCCTTGACGATGTGGCGGAAGCGGTCGAGATCAGCGATTATCCCGCCGATCCGCCAGGCCGGGCGCTGCCGCTTGCCGAGGCCATGGCATCGACCATCAAATTTCTCGGCGTCGTCATCGCCGGCAACCTCTGCGCCCTGCTCCTGCTGCTGATACCGGGCGTCAATCTGATCGCCTTCTTCCTCGTCAACGCCTATCTGCTGAGCCGCGAATATTTCGAATTTGCCGCCATGCGCCACATGCCGCCAGCTGCAGCACGGGAGTTCCGGGCAAAACATGCGCGCACGGTCCTTGCCGCCGGCGTGATCATCGCCGCCTTTCTCGCCGTCCCGGTCCTGAACCTGACGACACCGCTCTTTGCCGGCGCGATGATGGTGCATCTCTACAAACGCCTCGCCGCCCGCGATCCGGAATTCGCCCGGATTGCCGCCGTCAGCACGAGCCTATCGAAACAATAATTAGACAAAACATCCAATATTGACAATTTGTATTGCGGCAATCATGATTGGCGCATGACACGCCCGATCCTTGCCCATACCCCTGTCGCCGATGCCATTGCCCGGCTGTTCTTTCCCCATGTCGAGGTCGTGCTGCACGATCTCGAAACCGGCGAGATCGCCCATATCGCCAACAGCTATTCGAAACGTCGGGCCGGCGATGCTTCGCTGACCGATGATGGCATCGGGGCCGACGCCGGAGCCGATGTCATCGGGCCCTACGCCAAGCGCAACTGGGACGGCCGGCGGCTGAAATCGATCACTGCGGTTCTCCGCGATGGGAGCGGCAAGGCCATCGGCCTCTTCTGCATCAATCAGGATATCGAGACCTTCGCAGCCCTTGGCGACCAGCTGAAAAGCCTCGTCACGCTGCCCGAGGCGCCACCGACGTCTTCAGTCCTGATGGCGGACGACTGGCGCGAGACGATCAACGGCGTGATCGGAGACTATCTCTCCAAACGCGGCACCTCGCTTGCCGGTCTCGCCAGCGGCGATATCGACGACCTGCTGCTGCGTCTCGAAGCGAGCGGTATTTTCGAGATCCGCAAGGCGATACCCTACGTCGCCGAAATCCTGCGCCTGTCGCGCGCCACCATCTACAACCGCCTCGCCCGCGCGCGGCGCACTTCTTCCGGAGAAGCCCAATGACTGAAGTCCCACGGCCGATGCGCGATTTCGCGCTCGAAGCCTATATGTCGAAATGGGAATTCGTCGCCCGCTACAATCTCACAGGCTCGGATGCCGAAAGCCTTGTTTTGCCCGAGCTTCTCGCCATGGCCGATGAGGCCGAGCGGGCGGAATTCGAAAACCTCAGCTTGAGCTACACACAGACCTATGGCGCACCGGCGCTGCGGGCAGAAATCAGCCGCACCTACGACACCATCGCGCCCGAAGATGTCATCTGCTTCGCCGGTGCCGAAGAAGGCATCTACATCGCCGTGAAAGTGCTGCTGGAGCCAGGCGATCACGCCATCGTCGTCACACCCAACTATCAGGCCGCCGAGACCATCCCGCTCTCCATCTGCGCCGTTACCGGCGTGGCGCTCGATCAGGACGATGACTGGTCGCTCGATATCGGCAAGGTGGAAGCCGCGATCCGCCCCAACACGAAGCTGATCTCCATCAACTTCCCCAACAACCCCACCGGCAAGATCCTGCCGCGCGAAACCTTCGACGCGCTGGTCGCGCTCTGCCGCAAACGTGGCATCTGGCTGTTCAGCGACGAGGTCTATCGCCTGATCGAGCGCGCACCGGACCTGCGTCTGCCGCAAGCCGCCGATGTCTACGAGCGCGGCATTTCGCTCAACGTCATGTCCAAGGCCTATGGCCTTCCGGGACTGCGCATCGGCTGGATCGCCTGCAAGGACCGCGCTCTGCTGCAGCGTTTCGAGCGCTACAAGCATTATCTTTCGATCTGCAATTCCGCCCCGTCCGAGGTTCTGGCCCGCATCGCGCTGCGCAACCGCGAGACCATCCTTGGCCGCACCCGCGGCATCGTCCGCGACAACATCGCCCTGCTGAACGATTTCTTCGCCGGCTATCCCCATCTCTTCGACTGGAAGGAGCCGGATGGCGGCTGCGTCGCCTTTATCCGCTACAAGGGACCGGAAGGCGTCGAGGCCTTTACGCAAAGGCTCGTGCAAGACGCCGGCGTCTTCTTCCTGCCCTCCAGCGTCTATCGCTCCGATCTCGGCCCCGTGCCGCAGGATCGGCTGCGCGTCGGCTTCGGCCATCTCGATCTGCCGGAAGGGATCGCCGCTCTCCGCGGCTTCCTGATGCGCAACGACCGTTAACGCTGCGCCAGTAGCAGCACGTAGGACAGCACCGTGACGACCAGACCGCGGAAGGCAAAGCCGACGAAGCGGTATGTGCTGCGCGCGATCGACGACAGCGTGTCGACATTGTCGAGATACTGGGCAAACAGATAGCCGGCATCACCTCTGCCGGCGGCATCCACGAACCCTGCGCGCCCCTGCTCCCAGCCACCCCAGAACAGCGTCGTGCTGCGGGCGTTTCGCCGCGGCAGGATGACGAGGATCGCCGAGATCACCGAAAACACCGAGGAAAGCGCCAGAAGCGCCGACATCAGCATGACGCCCGACTCGCCGCCGGCATAACGCGCCACGGTAAAGACGCCGCGCCCGTCGCTGGAGCTGATCAGGAAGGCAAGAAGAAACGTGAAGATATAGGCCGCCTTCTGGTCGGCGATCTTGATCTGGTCGTAAAAAACGTCGTTGATCTTCTTCAAATGCTCGAAATAGTCGTCGGCACTGCCGGATCCGTTCAGAACTCCATTGGCAGCCGCCTGCATGCCGATCGTATGCAAATCCATTTTCATCCGTTCCCGCCAACTGTTTCCCTCTTATTACACCCCGCCGGCAAAGCAACCTGGGTTACATCGCCGCGGCTTGACTTTTTCTAGTGTGCTGGCCAGTGATCAACCGTGCAATACGGGGAACTTGCATGACACGCGCATTGATGGGGCGGCTTTCTGCTCTGACGTTACTTTGCCTTGCCACAACGGCGTTGGCGGAACCGTTGCCGCGCAGCCTGCCGGCCGCAGGCTCTGTCATTGCCCGCAAATCCGGCGAGGAGGTCCGCTTCGTCGATGTTTCGGGCTGGCGCTATGTCGATCTGCAACAGGATCTTCTGACCGGCGACGTGCTGCGCACCAATGCCAACGGCCAGCTCGCCGTGCTGTTTTCCGACCGCACGCAGGTCCGCCTCGGCCGCAACACCTCGCTGCTCGTCAAGACGATGGGCACCGATGGCGACGCCAGTCTTGAGTTGCAATCCGGCACGATCTGGGCCCGCGCCGAGCGCGGCGGGCAGGGCGTGACCATCGATACGCCCGCCGCCGCCGCCGCCATCCGCGGTACCGACTGGACACTGACCGTCGGCCCCGACGGCAAGACCTCGCTGATCGTGCTGGAAGGCAAGGTCGAACTGAAGAACGACTTCGGCAGCGTCGAAGTTTCTCAAGGCGAGGGCGCCGTCGCCGCGATCGGCAAGGCGCCGACAAAAATCATCATTGCCAAGCCGAAGGAACGCGAGCAGATGCTGTTCAGCCTGCAGCTGCGCGATTCCTTCCGCTGGATACCACCGACAAGCCTCACCGCTCAGGAGCAGCGCGCGCTGCGCGACCGGATCGAGGCAAAGCCGGCGAACGAACGCACGGCAGAAGAATGGCTTGGCCTTGCGGAAAGTTCGGTGACGCTCGAGGGGCGGCAAAAGGCTCGCCAAGCCCTCCATGCGGCGCAGGCTCTGGGGTTGGATCGCCGGCAGCAAGCGCGCGCAACCCTTGTCGAAGCGATGCTTACCGGCACGGAAAACCGCTACGCCGATGCCGCCAAGCTTTTCGCCAAAGCCCAGCCAGGCCTTGATGCGCGGCGCGCCAACATTGCCCGCTATGGCGGTTACATTGCCCGCTCGCTTGCCGATCCCAACCACGTGGAAGCACCGCCGGAAACCGTGGACAGCACCTCCGCCGCGATCGCAAAAGCCTGGGTTTCCGGTTTTCGCGAGGATGTGCGCGCAGCACTCGACGTCCTGAAGGACGCCGAACGTGCTCACCCGGACGATGCCATACTGCCGGCGGGGCGCGCGCAGCTTGCCATCCTGCTTGCCGATGAAGCGGAGGCGAAGGACGCGATCGATCGGGCGCTCAGCCTCGATCCCGACAACCCGAACGCGCTCGACGCCCGCGCCACCTACAAGATGGGCATCGCCTATGATCGCAAGGGCGCCGTGGACGACCTCCTGCGCGCCGTCAAAGTCGCGCCGGGCGATAGCAACATCTGGAACACACTTGGCCTTGCCCACTCCGACCGGGACGACAACAGAAAGGCCGAAGAGGCTTTCAAGCGCGCGATCGCCCTTGATCCTCTCGATCCGCTGCCGCATGCCAACCTCGCCATTCTCTATCTCGGCGAGATGCGCATGGTTGAAGCCAAGCGGGAGATAGACCTTGCTCTGGCGGTCGATCCGAGCTTCGACATGGTGCTACTGGCCCGTGGTCGTTATCATATGCAGATGGGCGACATTGATAAAGGCATGCAGGATCTGCTGGCGGCATCGGCGTCCAATCCCGGCGTTTCGAACACCCAGCTCCTGCTCGCCGCCGCCCATTACGCGAAGAAAGAACGCGACCCGACGGCACAGGCGCTCGACAACGCCGAACGCCTGGACCCCTACGATCCGGTCGTTCCGGTCGTGCGCACGGCGATTGCGATCGATGAATACGATGCCGATAGCGCCATTCGCTACGCGCAGGAGATCATGCGGCTGACGCGCGCCCGCGGTGGCGATTACGCCTCGCTCGGCGCCAACCAGACGGCCGGCTCCACCCTCAATGACGCCTTCCGGCTTCAGGGGCTGGACGCCTGGGGCCAATATTACGGCGATGCCGTCTTCGATCCGTTTACGGCCACCAGCTATTTCGATCAGGCAGTACGCGGCAGCATCAGCCCGTTCCTGAACAGCTATTCCACGGCACTCGCGCCTTGGTCTCCGCTCGGTAATCAGGACAGCTATTCCGCCTATATTCAGGGCCTCATGCTGGGACCGCATATGCTTGCCAGCCGCGAACGCACGACGAACCTTCTTGACGAACCCTTCTTCGAAACCGAGTTGACCGGCGGCGTCCTGACCGGGGGACGGGAAACGACATATACTGGCGGTGCGGCAATCCGCGGTTTCACCTATTCGCCGATCCCGATCAGTATTCAGGGTAGCATCGACTGGAGCCGGCCCAGAAACGAAATGGAGAGGACAGGCGACAGCAACATCCTCAACGATACGGACATCACCGCTGCTGACGGCTATGTCACGATGTCACCGACACCGGATGACCGGATCGTGGCATTCACCACTTATGCTTCGTCCGACAGCTTTCGCAACGATCTGCCTTCCCCGACTGGGGCTGCGATCCAGGATCTGAACGTGTCGGAACTGTCGAGCGGCATCGCCTGGAGCCACACCTTCGGTTACCATAACATTCTCAATACCGGCCTGTTCTACAACGACCAGAAAGTGAGTTCGCAGGCTGAGAAGGTAGGGTTGACGGTCGTTGACGGGCAAGATGCCATCTACCATACAGCCGGCATCGGCGAAGCACGACTGAGAAGCTACACCGCCGCCATGGGCCATATCATTGGTGATGATGACCTGACCTGGCGCTACGGTGTTGAAGGCAGCCTGGTGAAGAAATATTCAAATTCATCAAGCGTCACACTTTACTATTTCGACGATGGCGATTCCGATCCGGACGCCTGGGATCCGCCCAGTACCGAACTGATCGATACCGACAACCTTCTTGCCCGCGCCTATATCGATGCCCGCTATGAGGTGACCCCCGATGTTACGCTGGAGGCGGCGGCCTTTGGCCGTTTTCTCGACACAGAAGGCGGCAAGACGAACCGTTTCGAACCCCGCCTCGGCCTTGCCTGGAGCCCCTTCGAGAACCACTGGCTGCGCTTTGGCTATCTGCGCGAAGGCGAGAACTTTTCCGCGCCGACGCTCGCGCCCATCGGCGTCGTCGGCCTGCAAAGCAACCAGATCGGTCTGGCCGGCGACGGCTATGTCGATACATTCGCCTTCCGCTGGGATGCGCAATGGTCCGATCGTTTCTTCACGGCCTTCGACTATCAGCGACAGGACGCGCACGGGGTTTCACTCGCTCAACCTCTTGAAGTCGCAACGCTCGATTTCGATGAGGCCCGCATCGACCGTGCCGCCATCACAGGGAACCTTGCTCTCGGCAACGGCTTCGGCCTTTCAGCCGCCTATGCGCATCTTGAATCCGAAAACCGCGACCCGACCAAAGGCAGCTACGGCGACCCGTTGATCTTCGTGCCCGACCAGACCGGTCAGGTCGCCATCACCTGGGTCAACCCGGCCGATATCAAGCTGACGGTCGCAGCCAATTACGTCGGCGAACGGGTCGGCAACGATGCCGGAGACCGGCTGGACGACTACTGGACGCTCGATGCCAGCCTCGTCTGGGAGCCTTTCGACAAGCAGATGGAGCTGGAGCTTTCCGCCTACAACCTGCTGGATGAGGATTTCGAGGTGGCGCCGGGCGTCAAGGGCTGGGGACCGACTGTCAAAGGCACGCTTTCGGTGCGCTTCTGATGCGGTTTTCGAAAACAGGCGTCCTCGGGACCGGTGGATCGGCGCTGCAGAAAGCCCGCTGGCGTCAGATTCGCCTCGTGTGTCTCGGCCTGTTCGTGACCGTGGCGCTGGCGCTGTTTTCCTTTAGCTCGCCATGGTCGCTGATCGAGTTGCGCAGCTTCGATTATCTCTCCACGCTGGCGCCGCCCGATGTGCCCGCCGACAGCCCTATCGTCGTCGCCATCGATGAGCCTTCCATGGCCGAGATCGGCAGCCAGTGGCCGTGGCCCCGGGCGCTGCATGCGCAGTTGACACAGGCGCTGCGCGCCGCCGGCGCAAAGGCCATCGGCTTCGACATCATCTTCGCCGAACCCGCCGCAGCGCCTGAAAACGACGTGGCGCTGGCCGCGGCCCTCGGACCGGACGTCGTGCTGGCCGGCGACGAGAGTTTCATCGTCACGCCGCAGGCCGAACAGTTCATCCGCACGGAACCGCTGGCGGCGTTCATCGCCGCGGGGGCGCGCATCGGCATCGCCTCGGTGCATCTGAGCCGCGACGGCACGCTCCGGCAGGTGCCGGACTATGCGGACGGTTTTGCCGCCGAGCTTGCCCGCATCGCCGGCCGGCCGGTCGCGGAAACGGCGAGCAACCAGCTGATCCAGATGTTCGGCCCCGCCCGGACCTATCCGACGGTTTCCTACTATCAGGCCCTGAAACCGGACGAATTCCTGCCGCCGGGCATCTTCAAGGGCCGTACGGTCATCGTCGGCCTCAGCCTGCAAAATGCACCGACGCTGGAAAAAGGCGGCGCCGATACCTTTGCGACCGCCTATACCGTCCACACCGGCCATCTCGTTTCCGGCGCGGAAATCCAGGCAACGATCTTCGACAACATCACCCGCGATCTGTTCATCACCCGCGCCGGGCATGGCCCGGTCGTGGCGGCCATCGCGCTGGCAGCACTCGCGGCCGCCGCGCTCTGCTGGCGCGCAACAGGATGGGAGACGGCGGCGCTCACCCTGCTGCTCTTGCCCTTCATGGGCGTGGCCAGCTTTCTGGCGCTGCTCGGCCACGGCACGTTTCTCTCGCCCGCCGGGCCGGCACTGGCCTTCCTGCTGGTCGTCAGCGGACAGGCAACGCTCGATTACGCCGCCGAACGCCGCAGTCGGCGCGAAATCACCGGCGCCTTCTCGCGTTATCTCTCGCCGGCGCTGGTCGAGCGTCTGGCCAACGATCCGAGCCAGCTCAAGCTCGGCGGCGAGCGACGCACGCTGACGATTTTGTTCTGCGACGTGCGCGGCTTTACCACCATTTCCGAGGCCCTGAAGGACGATCCCGAACAGCTGACGACGCTGATCAACCGGCTTTTGACGCCGCTTTCCGAGATCGTGCTCGAAAGCGGCGGCACCATCGACAAATATATCGGCGACTGCCTGATGGCCTTCTGGAACGCGCCGCTCGACGACCCCGACCATGCCGTCCACGCCGTCGATGCCGCCCGCGGGATGCTCGCCTCGATCGAGATGCTGAATGCCGAGCTGAAGAGAGAAGCCGATGCCACCGGCATGAAGCCGCATGTGCTGAAGATCGGCGTCGGCATCAATACGGGAGATTGCGTCGTCGGCAATATGGGCTCGACCCGGCGCTTCGACTATTCGGTGCTCGGTGACAGCGTCAATCTGGCGTCACGGCTGGAAGGCGAATCGAAAAACTACGGCGTACCGCTTTTGATCGGCGAGGAGACGGCGCGGCTTGCGGCACGCGAATACATCACCATCGAACTGGACAGCATCAAGGTCAAGGGGCGAACGACGCTCTCGCCCGTTTTCACCGTGCTGGAGCGGGCGACACCGGCCGCGCGGGCGGAGCATGAAGCCTTGCTGAGACGGAAATACGAAGGCGGCCTGACGGCCGGCGACCCGGCTTTCGCCCGGCTCTCGGCCGAATTGCCCGAACTGGCGCGCTACTACGAGATGATCGAACGCCGGCTTCCCTGAAAAACCAGTCCTGAAAAACCGGGCCTGAAAATGGCCGGGGCCTTGCGAAGCCCCGGCCTGACGCTTACTCGTCGCCCATCTTGAGGGCGGCGATGAAGGCTTCCTGCGGGATTTCCACCTTACCGAACTGACGCATGCGCTTCTTGCCGGCCTTCTGCTTGTCGAGCAGCTTGCGCTTGCGGGTGGCGTCGCCGCCGTAGCACTTGGCGGTCACATCCTTGCGCAGCGCCGAGATGGTTTCGCGCGCGATCACGTTGCCGCCGATGGCGGCCTGGATCGGGATCTTGAACATATGCTTCGGGATCAGCTCCTTGAGCTTCTCGCACATTTCGCGGCCGCGCTTTTCGGCGGCCATACGATGCACCATCATCGACAACGCATCGACCGGCTCGCCGTTGACCAGGATCGACATCTTCACCAGATGGCCTTCCTGATGGCTGGTGATCTGGTAGTCGAAGGAGGCGTAGCCCTTGGAGATCGACTTCAGCCGGTCGTAGAAATCGAAGACGACTTCGTTGAGCGGCAGGTCGTAGGTCAGCATCGCGCGGGTACCGACATAGGTGAGTTCCACCTGAATGCCGCGCCGGTCCTGGCAGAGCTTCAGGATGCCGCCGAGATAGTCGTCGGGCGTCAGGATCGTGGCGCGAATCCAGGGCTCATGAATTTCCTTGATCTTGACGACGTCAGGCATATCGGCCGGATTGTGCAGCTCGCGCATCGTGCCGTCGGTCATGTAGAGCTGATAGACGACGGAGGGCGCGGTCGCGATCAGATCGAGATCGAATTCGCGCTCCAGACGCTCCTGGATGATTTCCAGATGCAGGAGGCCGAGGAAGCCGCAGCGGAAGCCGAAGCCGAGCGCCGCCGAGCTTTCCATTTCGAACGAGAAGGAGGCATCGTTGAGGCGAAGCTTGCCCATGGCGGCGCGCAGGTCTTCGAAATCGGCGGCATCGACGGGAAACAGGCCGCAGAACACCACCGGCTGGGCAGGCTTGAAGCCGGGCAGCGCCTTGGCCGTCGGGCGCTTGTCTTCGGTGATGGTGTCGCCGACGCGGGTATCGGCCACTTCCTTGATCGAGGCGGTGATGAAGCCGATCTCGCCGGGGCCGAGTTCGTCGACATTGACCATCTTCGGCGTAATGACGCCGACGCGCTCGACCTGATACTTGGCGTCCGTGCCCATCATGCGCACGGTCATGCCGCGCTTCAGGCGGCCGTCGAGAATGCGCACGAGAACCATGACGCCGAGATAGGTGTCGTACCAGCTGTCGACCAGCAGCGCCTTCAAGGGCGCATCCTCGCCGCCCTCGCTCTTCGGCGCGGGAAGCTGGTGGACGATGGCCTCGAGCACATCCGGGATGCCGAGACCGGTCTTGGCGGAAATCAGCACGGCGTTCGAGGCATCGATGCCGATGACTTCCTCGATCTGCTCCTTGAGGCGGTCGGGCTCGGCGGCCGGCAGGTCGATCTTGTTGAGGACGGTGACCAGTTCGTGATTGTTGTCGATCGCCTGATAGACGTTGGCGAGCGTCTGGGCTTCGACGCCCTGGCTCGCATCGACGACCAGCAGCGAGCCCTCGCAGGCCGACAGCGAGCGCGAGACCTCATAGGCGAAGTCGACGTGGCCGGGCGTGTCGATCAGATTCAGCACATAGGTCTCGCCGTCATTGGCCTTGTAGTGCAGGCGCACGGTCTGGGCCTTGATGGTGATGCCGCGCTCCTTCTCGATATCCATGTTGTCGAGAACCTGCTCTGACATCTCGCGGTCGGCAAGGCCGCCGGTGGTCTGGATCAGGCGATCGGCAAGCGTCGATTTTCCGTGGTCGATGTGGGCCACGATCGAGAAGTTGCGGATGTGCGACAGGGGCGTCTTTGAAGGTGTTGTGCTCATGGGCCGCATATAGCAGCGGTCGCAGGCAGCGCAAAGCGGGAAATGAACGGATTGTTGACTATATTCCGGCGCTAGCGGGGCGGATTGCCCGGCTTTTCGCCCCCTTCGACCAGCGCCTCGACATTCGGCATCTGCGCCGTCTTGATCTCGAAGTTCTCCCGCAGGTGCGGCGGCACAGTTTCGCGGTTGCGAAGACGCACCGCCACGAAGGCCGCATAGGCGATGGCGACGAAGAGAACCGCATAGATGAAGGTCTGCGGCCCGAAGACCGGCGTCAGCATGGTGATCGCCAGCGGCACGACCGTCGCCGAACTCGACCAGCAGAGCAGCATGGTCGAGGCGAGCGGCACGAAATCCGCCGGTGCGGTCCGGTCGTTGGCATGGGCATTGGCGAGCGAATAGACCGCCTCGACGGCGCCGGCCCAGACGGCGAAGACCAGCATCAGCAGCAGGAATTGCGAGAAGGGAATGAGAAAAGCCGTCATCGCCGCCGCCGCGATGATGAGGCAGGTGATGATCAGCACGATGCGCCGGTCGATGCGGTCCGACAATGCGCCGAGCGGATACTGGATGAAGACGAGGCCGAACTGCATGACGAACATCAGAAGCGCGACGTCCTTCTGGCTGACCGCATTGGTGGTCGCATAGATCGGCGTAAACCCTTGAACGGCCATGGAAAGCCCGCCCGCCGCCAGCACACCGACGAAGGCGACCGGCGAGTTACGCCAGACCATGGGGATATCGACGCTGACCTTGGCCGGCGGCGGCGGATTGGGAAGCCGGGTGAGCCCCACCGGCAGGATAGCGATGGCCGTGAAGAAGATGGTCATCAGCGGCGCCAGGTTTCCCTCAGCCGGGAGCTGCCCGAAAATCCACGCGCCCACGCCAAGGCAGATGACATAGGTCATGTAAAAGGCCGACATCGCCCGACCGCGCCAGCTGTTGGCGCTGGCATGGTTTATCCAGCTCTGGGAGATGATGAAATTGGTGTTTCCCGACATGCCGTAGAGCGCACGGGCGGCGATCCAGAGCAGCGGGTTGACGCCGAGCGCGATCAGGAAGGCCGAGAGGATGACGAAGGCCATGGAACAGGCGAAGGCGCGGGCATGGCCGACGCGGCGGATGACGGGGCCGGCAAGGAAACAACCCGCAAAGCCGCCTGACGCCAGCGCCGTCACCGCCGCGCCCGTGACCCAGGAGGGCGCATCCGCCCTCGACAGGACGAACGGCACATAGGCCAGCATCAGGCCATTGCCGACGGCGACGCAGGCCATCGAGACGACAATGCTAGCGATGGAGAGATAGGAAATGCGCGGGTCGCCGCCCTGTGCCTCATGTGCCGCCGTCATTGCTTTCCGCTCCTCAAGCGCTGCCTAACATACTGCCGTAAAATGCATTTCCGGCCCGATGCGGTCTATTGTAACCTCTGTATCATGCCGCAACTGTCGTCAAAGCGGCATCGCGAAAATAATCGCGCTTGACTCCATTATAAGAAAATTCAATTCTCCTATAATGGAAAATATCGACGACCTCCTTGAAGCCGCCATCGGCGAACGCATCCGCCTGCTGCGCCAGCAAAGCGGACTGACACTCGACGAGCTTGCCGCCCGTTCCGGCGTCAGCCGGGCGATGATCTCGCAAGTGGAGCGTGCGCAGGCAAGCCCGACCGCGCAACTGCTCGCCCGGCTGTGCAGCGCGCTCGGCACCACCCTGTCGCGCTTTTTTGCGACCGAAGAGGCCCCTGCCTCGCCGCTGTCGCGCCGCGCCGGCCAGCGCCTGTGGCGCGATCCGGATACCGGCTATCTGCGCCGCTCGGTTTCGCCGGAGGGGGTCTCATCGCCTGTCGATATCGTCGAGGTCGAGTTTCCGCCGGGAGCCCGTGTGGTTTTCAATCCACACCGGATCGAGAGCGGCACGACCCAGCATATCTGGTTGTTCAGCGGCCGTCTCGACATGATCCTCGGCGACGAAACCCATGGGCTGGAACCGGGAGACTGCCTGTTCATGGCGCTGGGCGACGGCCATATCTTTCACAATCCCTATGACGAGCCGGCCCGTTACGCCGTCGTCCTCCACCGCAGCAAATGATGAACCCATGACCGAAACCGTCCTTTCCGTTCTTTCCGCCGCCGCCGCTGAAGCCGCCCTGCCGGCGCTCTGCGACATCCTCTCCGATTGCGTCGAGGGCGGCGCTTCCGTCGGTTTTCTTTCGCCCTATACGCCTGCGGATGCGCTGTCCTACTGGCGTGGCGTCGTCTCGGCGGTGCAGGCGGGCGAAACCGTGCTGATGGTCGCCCGCCGGGGCGGCGATATACTCGGCACCGTCCAGCTCGGGATAGGCACCATGCCGAACCAGCCCCACAGGGCGGACCTGAAGAAGCTTCTGGTGCATCGCCGGGCACGCGGCCTCGGCCTCAGCCGTCTTTTGATGGAGCGGGCGGAGGCGGAGGCCCTGCGCCGCAAGCGGCATGTGCTGGTGCTCGATACGGCGACCGGGAGCCCGGCCGAGGCGATCTACGGGAAATTCGGCTGGCAGCGCGTCGGCGTCATCCCCGAATATGCGATGATGCCGGACGGCAGCTATTGCGGCTCGACCTTCTTCTATAAGTCGCTGTCTCCGGCAGGGGCTTAGAATCATTACCCAAAATGGTGCACATGATCGCCGGATCGGCGTTTCCCCGGATGGTTTTGCATGCTAGCCATGGCGCGTCGGCAGGGGTGCCGACGCAAAAGAGGAAATCATTCATGTCCATCCTTCGCCGCGCGCAACTTGGCGCGCTTTCCGCCGCAATCCTGCTTGGCGGCGTCGCCGGCGCCTTGGCCTCAGACGTCACATTCCAGATGCGCAACAGTCATCCGAACGCCGTCGAGGTCGAACTTTACAGCCAGGACCGCGATCATGTCTGGCCGGGCAACGATCAGGTCTACTATCTCGACGACGGCGAGACCAAGCAGATCCCGCTGGCCTGCGACGAAGGCGAGAAGATCTGCTACGGCGCCTGGGTGTCCGGCGACAAATCCACCTATTGGGGCACCGGCCCGGACAATGCCGAAACCTGCGACGACTGCTGCTACACCTGCACCGGCGGCAGCACGGAAGAGATCGACCTGACGGAATAGCAAGGTCCAACGGCGCCGGGGCTCCGACCGCGGCGCCGCATACCTCACCACGCATCGTCCCGGATATAAAGACGATGCCCGCATGCAACGTCTTCATCTTCCCGCCGCAATCGGTAGTATGAAGCAGGGAAGCACTTTTTGAGGACCGTTGATTCCATGATGAAGAAAACCGCCATCGTCGCCATCGCCGCCATCTATCTCTCGGGCTGCACGACCACCGATCCCTATACGGGTGAACAGAAGATGTCGAACACGGCCGGCGGCGCGCTGATCGGCGCGGGGCTTGGCGCAGCGACCGGGCTGCTCGTCGGCGGCAGCGCCCGCGGACGCCGTGACGCCGCCCTCGTCGGCGCCGGCATCGGCGCGTTGGGCGGCGGCCTGATCGGCAACTACATGGACAGCCAGGAATCCGAGCTGCGCGCGCAGCTGCAGGGCACCGGCGTCTCCGTCACCCGCGCCGGCGACCGCATCATCCTCAACATGCCCTCCAACATCACCTTCGCGACCGACCAGGATCAGGTGATGCCAGGCTTCTACGCGACGCTGAACTCGGTGGCCATCGTGCTGCGCAAGTTCAACAAGACGCTCGTCGACGTCGACGGCCATACGGATTCGACCGGCAACCCCGGCTACAACCAGGGTCTTTCGGAACGCCGCGCCGCCTCCGTCGCCAACTATCTGGCGTCGCAGGGCGTCGACCAGCGCCGCATGTCGGCGATCGGCTACGGTCAGGACCGCCCGATCGCGTCCAACGCAACGGAAGCGGGCCGCGCCCAGAACCGCCGCGTCGAAATCTCCATCGCGCCGATCCGCGAAGGCTGAGCCAATCGCCGAGAATGTGCATGGAAAGCCGGCTTCCTGAAACGGGAGCCGGCTTTTTCATGGCCGGCACCCCCATTATTCAAGGGGGAGTTTGACCGGAGACCGCCCCATCTGGCAATATAGGTGCATCGACGACACGCAACCATAAGCAGAAGCATCTTGCCAGACGCTCCCCGAGCAGTCCGAAGAGCAGCCTTTGCGGAGGCGCTCTCATGCGCGTGAATGCAAGCGCCTTGCATGCGGCCCTCGACGGTATCCAGGATGCCGCGTTGCAGCCGGAACGCTGGCTCGAAACCATCGAAGCCATCAGCCGGGCGAGCGGCGCCATGGGCGCCAACATCATGGAGCCCACCGGTCGCGGCGCGCTGGGCGGGGTGATCATCACCGATAGCCTGTCGAAAGTGATGGACGAATACTACCGCGAGGAATGGTCCCTGCGGGATCATCGCGCCCAGTTCATTCCGCTGATCCACCGCCGGCACGTCATACTGGAAAAGGATATGGCGTCCCGCGAGGAGATCGAGCGGCTCGACTACTACAAATTCCTGGCCAAACACCGGATGCGGCATACGGCGATCATGGATATTTCCGCAGCCGGCGACGAGATGTTCCTCGTGCTGCAGAAGGAAATTGGCGAAGGCCCGTTCGATGGGGAGGACATGCCGCATTTCCACGCCATTCGCAGCCGGTTTCTGTCGGGCGTACAGCTGGCGCGCCATCTGTCGGGCGCTCGCCGTCACGGCATGGCGACGGCCTTCGAGACAGCCCGGATCGGCTGCATTTTCTTCGACAGGAACGGGCGGGTGGCGCTGGCCAATCCGAAGGCGGAAAAACTCCTGTCCGAAGACGTCAGGATCGTCAATGGCAGCATCAAGGCGCTTTATCCGGCGGAAACCAGGGCCTTTCATACAATGCTCTCCTCGGTAACGGAGGGCACGCTTTCGACGGAACGTTCGGCTGGCGACCTCGTTAGCCTGTCTCGCAACGGCAAGAGGCCCCTGATCATACGCTTCGAGAAGGCCGGCGGCCAGATATCGGATCTTTTCGGCCATAGCGGCGCGATGGCGCTGATCGAGGATCCGGAAGAAGAGCGCCAGGAAAGCCCGGAAAAACTGGCAATGCTTTTCGGGCTCACACCGGCGGAGGCACGCATCTCGCTCTCGCTGACCAGGGGCACGGGTGCCGTCGATATCGCCGCCCAGTCCGGTCTCGCCTATGAGACCGTGCGCAGCCATATCCGCTCCATCTTCCGCAAGACCGGCACAGGGCGGCAATCCGAGCTGAGCGCCCTTTTCAGCAAAATCCGTCTGTAACATCCCTGCCATAAGCCATCGGCGATCAAGCGACCTTCTGCGCTTCGCCATCGCATGGCCTTTGCGACAGCGTCACAACGGGAGCTTACATTTTGACTTTCAAATTCAATTTTTCATGATTACTCTGGGGTTTACGCGCATGAAGACGGTGGAATAACAGCTAAATTCGAAGGGTTTTAGTATGCCGATACCAAGGTTTCTGCTCACGCCGCTATGCTTTGCCGCCATTGCAGCAACCGGCCTGACGGCAACCGCGAGCTTCGGCCAGCAGGCTCCCGCTCCCTCCGTCGTCGTCGCACCAGCCAAGGTCATGGATCTGCGCGAGAGCGTCGATTTCACCGGCCGAATCACCGCGATCCAGAAGGTCGATATCCGCGCCCGCGTCTCGGGCTTCCTTGAGAAGATCAATTTCACCGAGGGCCAGAAGATCACGGCAGGAACCGTGCTCTACAATGTCGAGGACGGCTCCTACCGGGCCGCCGTGCAGCAGATCGACGGGTCGCTCGCCGCCCAGCAAGCCCAGTACGATCTCGCCGTGATCGAACGCGACCGCCAGCGGCAACTCTTCGCCTCCAACACCACGCCGCAATCGAAGGTCGATATCGCCGAGGCGCAACTGAAGAAAGCACAGGCCGACCTGACGAGCATGGAAGGTTCCAAGGCCAAGGCGGATCTCGATCTCTCCTATACGAAGATCCTCGCTCCCTTCGATGGCATCGTCGGCCTGACGACGGCGGATGTCGGCGCACTGGTCGGTCCCGACAGCGGCGCGCTGACGACGCTGACGCGGCTCGACCCGATCTATGTCGAGTTCCCGGTCGCCATCGCCCTGCTGCTCGAATATCGCGAGGGGGTGAAGGCCGGGAAATACAGCGGCGCTGCCAATGTCGCGCTCACCTTGCCGGACGGCCGGGAATATCCGCTGAAGGGCTCGATCGACTTCATCGCCAGCAATGTTTCTCAGGGCACCGACACGGCGATCGTGCGCGCCCAGTTCGACAACCCCGAAGCGACCCTTCTCGACGGGACGCTGGTGCGCGTCAATCTGGAGCAGGCCGACAAGCAGGAGGTGCTCGCCGTTCCCCAGCAGGCGATCCAGCGCGACCAGCAAGGCGCCTTCGTCATGGTCGTCGGAGCCGATTCCAAGGTGGAGCTGCGCCGCGTCGACGTGGCGCGCTCGGCCCGCGGACAGGCGGTCATCGCAAAAGGCTTGAAGGAAGGCGAGACTGTTATCACCGACGGGGTCGGCAAGGTGCGACCCGGCATCACCGTCGACGCCACGCCGGCTGCGGGTGGCTGAGCCATGATCTCGGAAATTTTCATCGATCGCCCGCGCTTCGCCGCGGTCATTTCCATCGTCCTGACGCTGGCCGGTCTGATCGCGCTGACGCGGCTGCCGGTCTCTCAGTTTCCCGATATCGTGCCGCCGCAGATCAGCGTCACCGCATCCTATCCGGGCGCCGGCGCCGATGTGGTGGAAGCGACCGTCGCCCAGCCGATCGAAAGCCAGATCGTCGGCGTCGACGATATGCTCTACATGAAATCGACCAGCGGCGCCGACGGCTCCTACACGCTGACCGTCACCTTCGCGGTCGGCACCGATCCCGACATCGCTACCGTAAACGTGCAGAACCGCGTATCGCTGGCCGAGGCGCGGCTGCCGGCCGAGGTCAAGCAGACCGGCGTCAGCGTGCGCAAGAAATCCTCCGCGCTGATGCAGGTCATCGCCATCTATGGCGAAGGCGAGGAATTCGACAGCCTGTTCTTGTCGAATTACGCGACCATCAACCTGATGGACACGATCAAGCGCATTCCCGGTGTCGGCGACGCCTCGATGTTCGGCGCCGAAGACTATTCGATGCAGATCATCCTCGATATCGACCATCTGACCAGTCTCGGCATGACGCCCTCGGACGTCATCAACGCGCTGAAGGCGCAGAACGTGCAGGCGGCCATCGGCCGCATCGGCGCCCAGCCGATGACCGACGACCCGCTGTTCCAGCTCAACCTCCAGACCCAGGGGCGGCTGACCGATCCGAAGCAGTTCGAAAACGTGGTGCTGCGCGCCCAGCCGGACGGCTCCTTCGTGCGCATCCGCGATGTCGCCAAGGTTCAGCTCGGGCCTGCCAGCTCCGATTCCAGCGCCAGCTTCAACGGCAAGCCGGTCGCCATGATCGGCACCTATCAGGCGCCGGGCGCCAACGCGCTTGCCGCCGCCAAAGGTGTGCGCGAAACGATGGAAAGACTGTCGAAAAGCTTTCCGCCCGGCCTGAAATACGAGGTCAACTACGACACCTCGACCTTCGTGGAGGCGAGCGTCGACAACGTCGTGCACACGCTGATCGAGGCCTTCGCGCTCGTCATTCTCGTCGTCTTCCTCTTCCTCGGAAACTGGCGGGCGACGCTGATTCCGTTGGTGGCCGTGCCGGTCGCGCTGGTCGGCACCTTCGCCGTCATTCTGGCGCTCGGCTTCTCGCTCAATACGATCTCGCTTCTCGCGCTGGTGCTAGCCATCGGCATCGTGGTGGATGACGCCATCGTCGTGGTCGAGAACATCGAGCGGGTGATGGAGGAAAATCCGGGCATGCAGGCGCCGGAGGCCGCGCGCATAGCCATGGGCGAAATCACCGGCGCTATCGTCGCGATCACGTTGGTGCTGCTCTCGGTCTTCGTTCCCGTCGCCTTCATTCCGGGCCTGAGCGGCCAGCTGTTCCAGCAATTCGCCGTCGCCGTATCGGTCTCAATGGTCTTGTCGGCGATCAACGCGCTGACGCTCAGCCCGGCGCTCTGCTCGATCCTGCTGAAGCCGCATCACGGCGAAAAACGCGGCATCCTCGGCTGGATTTCGCGGCGCATCGACAACGGCCGCGACGGCTACGTCTTCGTCGCCGGCCATATCGCCCGCCGGGCGATCATCGGCATCGTTCTGCTTGCGGTGGCCATCGGCGCCAGCGGCTGGCTGTTCCGGATCGTGCCGACCGGCTTCCTGCCGAGCGAGGACCAGAGCGCCTATTTCGTCGAAATCCGGCTTCCCGAAGGCGCGTCGTTCAACCGCACGCGGGATATCGTTTCGAATGTCGAAACCCTGCTGCACGGCATCGACGGCGTCTCGAACGTTTTCACCGTCAGCGGCTACAGCTTCCTCGACGGCCTGTCGAAATCCAACAGCGGCTTCGCCCTGGTGACGATGAAGCCCTTCGACGAGCGCCAGACGCCCGAGCTGTCGGTCGATGCGGCGATCCGCACGACGATGATGAAAGGACAGGCCATTCGCGGGGCACAGGTCTTCGCCTTCAACCTGCCGCCGATTATGGGCCTCGGCACCGGCTCCGGCTTCGAATATCAGTTGCTCGACCTGCAGGGGCGCCCCCCGGCCGAGTTGGCGGCAACCGCCGGCGGCCTGGTCATCGCGGCCAACCAGAACCCACGGCTCGGGCCGACCTTCACCACCTATTCGGCGAGCGCCCCGCAGCTTTATCTCGATCTCGACCGCGACCGGCTGCAGGCGCTGGGGGTTTCCGTCAGCGATCTCTTCACCACCCTGCAGGGAACGCTCGGCTCCTATTACATCAACGACTTCAATCTCTTCGGCCGCAGCTGGAAGGTGACGATGCAGGCCGCCCAGGCCGACCGCGCCTCCGTCGACGATATTTCGCGGCTGCATGTGCGCAATGCGTCGGGCGAGATGGTACCGGTCGCCTCCGTCGCGCGGGTGGAATACATCG
>JAVBSF010000468.1:0-7641 GCA_031556925.1 Pararhizobium sp. | reverse complement strand
GGTATTGAAGCTGCTGCCGACATTACGTCGCTTTCGAAAAGCCAGATCGGGCGCTGCAACAATGACGGCGACACCGAACTGTTGCCGATCGCCGCCGCGCTGCGACTTGAGGCGGAATGCGGCGATCCCGTCATCACGCGGGCGATGGCGGCGCTGCATGGCCGGAAGATCAGCGATCCCGACGCGGCGAAAGACAGCGGCGCGTGCCTGCTGCGGGGCTCGCTCGATATCGGCGCGAAAGCCGGCGAATACCAGCGCAACGCGGCGCTCGCCTTCTCCGACCTGAAGGTGACTCGCGCCGAGGCGGCGCAGGGCGTGCGGGATATCCAGGCGCTGATCGACAGCGCGCAGGAGCAACTGAAGCTCTACACGACGGTGTTGGCCGAGGGAAACGGCGACACGCCGGCCCTGAAGATCGTGGGCGGCGAATGATGGGCGCGCTGGCGATCACCTCACCGCTTCGCCCGGCGCAGCGCCACATGCTGCGGCAGCTCAATGAACGCGACGGCGAATTCGTCGCATTTCACCGCAAGCGCGAGCTGATCGACTGCGCGGCGCTGCTGCAGGCGGGTTACGCGGAAAAGCACACGATTTTTCCGCACCGATACCGGATCACGCCGCAGGGCGAATATTATCTCGATCGACTGGCGAGGGCTGACTGATGGCCCTCTCTCCGCTGCAGAAACAGATTCTCTCGCTTGCGCTTCGTGACGGGCAGGTGCGCACCGAACAGCCCGGCGATGTCGTCAAGGCAACCCGGCTCAATGGCGTGGGCCTGCTTTCCCGCGACAAAAAGGATGGCAAGCTCTGGTATCCGACCGATAAGGCGCGGGCGCTAGGGATTTCAACAGAGCCTGCCGCGATTGCCGTGCCCAGGCCGGACGGCGCGACGGCGCTGACTAATTTTGCCGGCATGGAACGGCATCTTTCGATCGCGCGCACGCTGCTCGACGATGGCGACGTGATGGCGGCGCGCCAGCTGGCCGAAGGCGTCTACGAGCAAGCCAAGGCAGGCAGCCGGTTTTCGGCCAAGATGAAGCTGAAGGAAAGTCTTGAAGCCTGCCACCGCATTCAGGCCGATGCCCTTTCGATCGAAATCAAGACGAAGATGCTGATCGCCGAGGAAGTCGAAAGGCTGAAGGCCGCTGGCAAGTTGCTGAAAGGACGCCCGAAAAGCATTCCCGATGAGAATGCTTTCAAGCTTGAGGAAATAGGGCTCACCAGCAAGGAACTGCATGATGCCAAGAAATGGCTGGATGCAGACCGGAAGACGCCGGGGATCGCAGAGCGGGCGATTGCCGCCCGGCTGGCGCAGGGGCTGGAGCCGACGCGATCGAACCTGAAAGCCTCGATTGGCACGAAAACCGCGACGAAGGAAGAGCGGGGGCCGAATCTTTACGAGACCGGGCCGGAGGCGATGCACACGCTGCTCGCACTGGAAACCTTCGCAGACGAGGTTTTTGAGCCGGCCTGCGGCAAGGGCGCGATCATGCGGATGCTGGAAGATGCCGGCTACACCGTCAAGATTTCCGATCTCAACGATTACGGCACGATCACGGCCGATGGCGTGGTGCAGGATGTGATCGATTTTCGCCAGACGGTGGCCGGCGACGGTGATGTCGATATCGTCACCAACCCGCCTTACGGCGACAGCATGAACAGCTTTATCGCGCATGCGCTGAAGGTGCACCGGCCGCGCAAGATGGCGCTGCTCTTGAACGTCAACGCCTATTTCGGCTTCGACGATCCCGATCGTAACTTCATCATGAAAACCTGCCGGCCGGCGCGGATCATCGGCTTTGCCCGCCGGCTGCCGATGATGCACCGCGACGGCTGGGACGGGCCGGAAGCTTCCAGCAGCATGAACACGGCCTGGTTCATCTGGGAGCGGCAGACCGATGGCTCCTATGGCAGCCAAACGGTCATCGATCGGGTCGATTGGGCCGACTTCATGCCGGCGGCGGAAAGCGAGGCGGCATGACGGGCCGTGTCGTCAGGATGGTTTGCCCTTGCTGCTGCGGGTCCGGCTCTTCGGATTTTGTGATCCGGGGCGCGGCGTTCGTGTGCGGATGGTGCCGGGGTGACGGGCGCGTGCAAACGGCGACGGCGCTGCGGTACGCCGATCATCTCTTCATCATCGCCGGCGGCGGCTTTATTGCCGGGGATCATGATCTCGCCGACATGCGCGAGATCGAGGCGCAGGCCGAGGCGGTCTATGCACTGGCCCAGATCGCGCCGCCCTGGAAGGCGGTGGCGCGATGAGCGGCCCGCCTTCCGAACGTGCGCGCGAGGTGGCGCGACTGCATCGATATCGCGATCTCGCGACGATGATGGCCGGCGATCAATGGACGCTGGAAGCCAGCGACGGACAGACGCGGATCGTCTGCCAGCGCTCGACAGGCGAGCGGGTGTTGCTTGCGGTGGTCGATCCCGACGTGACGCCGGCGGAACTGGACCTGATCTGCGGCGCGCATGATCTGCTCGGTTTCTTCCTGACGATGCAGGACCGCGCGACGGCGAAGGTGCTCGACCTGCAGGCGCGGCTCGACAGCCGGGCGCGGGGCGCGCGCGAGACGGACTACGCGGCGCAGGCCGCCATGCTCTGCAACGAGCCGCGTTTCTGGCGATTTCTCGAAACCAAGGCGACGCGCACCGCCGTTGCCAACGCGCGGCAGGCGGATACGCGCCTGAAGGTCGTTCTAGGCTTTCAATCGAAACGGCAGCTCAACAGCGACGCGGCGCTCTTGGGGAAATTCCGCTCGCTGCTTTCCGACTTTGAACTCTGGAAAAGGAATCCGATGTGAACGAGCTTCGCCCTGAAGTATCACCGCTCGCTGAAGCCGCCACGGATGCGGATCGCGCGCGGGCGCTGCTGCGCATGTCCGACAGCGCGCTGATGACCTGCGAATTCACGATCCGCAACCGGCTGCGGCTCGCCGGCTTTCGCCTTGGTATCGACTATCTCGACGCCGCTCTGGCGCTGTTGCGATCGGAGCGGCAGGAGGATGGTAGCCCCTCGCTCGAACTGACGCTTGCGGTCGCAGAGCCGTGGAGGCAGTTGCGCGACCTGGTGCGGGAGGTCTCGCGTTGCTAGCCAAAGATTCCCAAATCCTGACTTGTAAGGTTCACGGTCACGGGCTGTTTGCTCAATTCGCGAGTGCCGAACAGCTCGTAGGTGACCATGATCTGCATACGCTCCCATTCGTCGCGCAGAAATCTTCCGTCTTCGCCCTTTGCGGCAACTTCCATTCGCATCCGATGGGGCTTGTCCGCTCGGTTTATCCAACCAGGCAATATAAGTCGTCCCGGAAGAGGCATGACCGGCTCCTTATCGACCTCGGCTTGTTGAATGGTCAGGGGCGCACCCGATCCCACAGCTTGGATATCCCTTACGATCATCCCTCTTCGGTTCCAGTTCACAATGTCAACGACAATTTGGCTGTTCGTGTCGAGGTGCTGGACAGCATCAATAGAAGGCTTTGTGTTGCCTACCGTGAAATCGGTTTGCTCAGTCTGCGTGAGCAACTGCCGGTACAGAGGCCGGATCGTCAAAGCAGCCACGATCGCCGCCACCCATCCGCTCAAAGCTCCAACCCAGTCAAGTATGCAATTGCTTGTCGCATTGCAAAGAAGGGCGTGTGTTGCATCGGTACCAAAAACAATGAGTGCGCATGTGCCGACGTATATCGTCGCCGCTACCCAGCCAAAAACCTGCTCGCCGTCCGCCCTCATTCGGCCGTCCTCCGCCCCGTGAGGAAAATAGCCCCGTTTCTCAAGAGAAATCAATGGAGGGTTGTATGCGCGTCCTGATCGGCTGCGAAACATCTGGCCAAATGCGGCGGGCATTCGAGGCGCTGGGGCATGACGCTTGGTCCTGCGACCTGTTGCCGGCGGACGATCGCACGAACCGGCATATCATCTGCGATATCCGCTCCATCCTGCATGATGGCTGGGACTTACTTGCCGTCATGCATCCGCCCTGCACGCGGCTGTGCAACTCGGGTGTGCGGTGGCTGAGAAAAGCGCCACCGGGCCGCAGCCTTGAGGAAATGTGGGAGGAACTGGACGAAGGCGCGGCGCTTTTCTCCGACTGCTGGACCGCGCCAATCGAGCGGATCGCCATCGAAAATCCCGTGATGCACCGCTACGCGAAAATGCGCATCCGGGACTATCAGCAGCCGGCGCAGACCGTGCAGCCGTGGTGGTTTGGCGACGAGGCTTTCAAGGCAACCTCGTTCTACCTTCGAAACCTGCCGGCGCTTGTCGCTACCAACCGCCTGACACCCCCGGCGAAGGGCACGGACGAACACAAGCGCTGGTCTCGGGTCCATCGTGCCCCGCCCTCGGCTGACCGCTGGAAGCTGCGTTCGGCCACGTATCCGGGCATTGCGGCGGCGGCAGCGATGCAATGGGGCGGCTATGCCCGTCAGGCGGTGGCAGCGTGAGTTTCGACGCCACCAATTGGGCCATCAAGCAGCGCGGCATGAAGCCGGCCGCGAAAATCGTGCTGTGGCACCTGTGTGACCGGTATCACCCCGACCATGGCTGTTTCCCCTCGCAGGACACGCTGGCGGCCGATTGCGAGCTTTCGCGCTCGACGCTTAATGTGCACCTCGACGCGCTGGAAGAGGCCGGGCTGATCGGGCGCGAGCAGCGCCGCAAGGCCGGATCGAAGCAACAGGAGCGGACGAAGTATTTCTTCCCGTTCGAACCTGATTTTCATTCGAAATTCGGCAAAAAGCCGAGTCCGGAAACCGGACACGGCCCCGTGTCCGAAAATGAGGGCGAGCCGTGTCCGGAAAATGACGAAAGCCGTGTCCGGAATCCGGACAGTAACCCTGTAAGGGAACCAGTAAGAGAACCTGTAATTTCGAGAGAGGGCGTGCGCGAGGGCGAGGAAGGGCAGACCGAAGACCCTCGCAAGGTGGAAGACGCATTCTGGGCGCTGGTGAAGGTGTGGCCCGGCGTGAAGGGCATGCCGAGGGGCAAGGCGCTGAAGGCGTGGCAGGACCTGAGCGCGATCGAACGTCAGGAAGCGTCGCAAGCCTTTCCGCGCTGGATCGAGCTCTTAAAGGCCCAGCGCAAGGATCATCCACCCGGCCCCTACTCGTATTTCCACGAAAAGCTGTGGCACGATCTGCCGGCGCTGGAAGAGGCGGCGAAGCCGACAAGCGGGATGGCCGCCCCCTTCGGCAAGCTCTGGAGCGGGGCGCGCCTCGCCGAGCTGATGATGCCGCCGCCGGGCCGCATCACGCCACCGACAGCGCTCGAAAACCTGATGATCCGCGAGGGCAAGACGTCGCTGGAGGCGGTGATTGACGACAAGCGGATGAAGATGGGCTGGCCGCGCGTCAACACGATGATCGAGCGCGCGCGCAACGGTCAGGGCTGGCTCTGCCCACTGGCGCTGGAAGAGGCTGTTTCCGGCTTCCATGCCGTTCGGCGCGACGGCGATCTCTACCAGGCGTGGCGGGACGAACACGCGCGGCGCGGGTGGCCTTTCCTCGACGACGCGCGGCCGATGGAGCGGGTCTACTTCCCGGCCATCGCCGAAGGGGCAACCGATCATGCATCGGCGGTGCGCGCTGCGCTCGATGCCTTTGCCGAACAGATTTCAGACTACCTCAAGACAAGGAGCCGGGGCGATGACCATGCAGCTTGATAAGGCGTCGTTCGCCCTCTCCGCACTGGATTTGGCGCGAATCGGCGAAGCGAATCGGCAGGCGGCGCTTACCCGTCGCAGCCATGCTTTGCTTGCCGCTGCAGGTCTCGATGCTCCGGAAAGGCACTGGTACGCGCTGCAGACCGTCGAGCGAAGCGAAGCGACTGTGGAAAAATGTCTGATCGATGCGGGCATAGAGGCGCTTGTTTTGCGTGACGAAGGCGAGGTTGTCGTGCGTCGCGGGCGCAAATGGGAACGTCCCCCGCAGCCGTGGGTGCCGGGCTATGTGATGGTCAGATGCGTGCGCGACGACGATGCTTTCAAGGCATTTCTTCGGGTGAAAGGTGTTGTCGATATCGTCGGCGGGCTGGTGTCGCCTTGGCGTGTTCGCGACCGCTATATCGTTGAATTTGGCAGTATCATTGAACAACGCATGGCAGCAGAGAAAGCGGCGCGCGAGGCCGAGGAAGCCCGTAAGGCGGCCCCTTGGATCGCCGGTGACAAGGCGCTTGTGCTGGTCGGTCCCTTCGGTGGTTTCGGGTGCGTCGTGACGAAGGTGCACAAGGGGCGCGAGGGTCGCTGCACCGTGTCGGTCGATGTCTTCGGCCGTTTGTTCACTGTGAGATTGCCTCTTGCATCTTTGGAAAAGCTGTGACCAATAATCGGCTCTGGACGATCTGCGATCTCAGTGCACCCTTGGGCTTCGGCCCTGAATGCCTCCGCAAGACTGGGGCAAAAAGAGCGAAGCTCTTAGGCTGGTAGCCGGGCAGCCCCTCCCCTGACAGCCTCAAGCGAGGCACCGATTCAGGGCCAGTGCGCAAGCTATGACTTCACGACAATTCCAGGCGGACCCAGAGGCGACCTAACAAGGTCGCCTTTGTCGTGAGTAGAGTATGAAGCGCGCGAAGATGTTTCGACCCGATGGTCTGCCAACGCGCAAGCAGCAAAAGCGACAGGCCGACAGGTGGCGCGGCAGTGCTTCCGAGCGAGGCTACAATCACCGCTGGTCAAAGGCGCGAGATACCTTCCTCGCCCGCAATCCCGTCTGCATCGGCTGTATAGCTATAGGTAGGGTTGAGGCGGCGACAGTCGTCGATCACGTCGAACCGCATCGTGGCGATGTCGACAAGTTCTGGGACACGGCGATGTGGCAGGCCTGTTGTCGGTGGCACCACGACAGCGTGAAGCAACGGCTGGAAGCAATGTATGCTCGCGGTGTCCTGTCTATCGATGGCTTGTGGCTCAACAGCCCTGCGGCGGTGCGGATCGCATCTGGTTTCGAGGCGCGCGACGCGGCCGAATAACCGGTTGGGAGGGGGTGGGTCGAAAGTCTACGGCTCCATCTTCCTGACCGGCGGGCTCACGCCAAAAAAATCGGCGCGTTATTTCTGGCGATAACTTTTTTTTGTGGACGGGAAAGCGATGGGACGGCGGAAAGACGACCCGCTGCTGCAAGCTGCAAAGGGGTTTCCCGGTCGGCGCAGGCAGAAGGTTGAAGCGGAAATCGAGCGTGAGGCGCAGGCGGCGGAAGCGCAGCCAGCGACGGCGGCCGATCCGTTTCCGCTTCCGGACGTGTTCACGAAGGCCCCGGTCTATTGGGCCGAAGCGATCAAGGTCTGGAAGGAACAATCGGAGGTTCTGCGCGCAGCTGGGCGCCGTCGCCCAGGCTACCGCCGGGCGCTCGCCCGCTACTGCATGTGGTCACAGTTTTTCGTTTCCGCCGGCGAGCAGCTGCGGCGTGATCTGCCGAAGGGCGGGGCTTCGATCCGGGTGAAGAAGGGCGACGGTGAAATCGTCATCCGGACGCACCCGAACATCGATTTCATGGCGAAGGCGGAGACGGCGCTGCGCCTGCTCGATGCTGAATTCGGGTTCACGCCGGTTCGTGACCAAGACCTGGTGCGCGTCGAATCCTTCAACGCAGGTCAGGGCAAGCTGCCGCTCGGCGGAACTGCACCATCGCAGCCAGTCCGCAACCG
>JAVBSF010000327.1:0-3839 GCA_031556925.1 Pararhizobium sp. | reverse complement strand
TTTGCGCCCGATCTGACCATTGTCGATCTGCCGAGTTTCAAGGCCGACCCCAAGCGTCACGGTGTCGGCACCGAGACGGTCATCGCGATCGACTTTACCCGCCGCATCGTTCTGATCGGCGGCACGCGCTATGCCGGCGAGATGAAGAAATCCGTCTTCACGACGCTGAATTACTATTTGCCGGAGCAGGGCGTCATGCCGATGCATTGCTCGGCCAATGTTGGTCCGGACGGCGACGCAGCCGTGTTCTTCGGCCTGTCAGGCACTGGCAAAACGACGCTTTCGGCCGATCCGAAGCGTACGTTGATCGGCGATGACGAGCATGGCTGGGGCGAAGACGGCATCTTCAATTTCGAAGGCGGCTGCTACGCCAAGACCATCCGTCTTTCGGCCGAGGCCGAGCCGGAAATCTACGCCACCACCCGCCGCTTCGGCACGGTGCTGGAAAACGTCATTCTCGACGCCGACCGCAAACCGGACTTCAACGACGGCTCGCTCACGGAAAACACCCGCTGCGCCTATCCGCTGGAGTTCATCCCGAACGCCAGCAAGACCGGCACGACCGCCCATCCGCGCACGATCATCATGCTGACCGCCGATGCCTTCGGTGTCATGCCGCCGATCGCCAAGCTGACGCCCGAGCAGGCCATGTATCACTTCCTCTCCGGCTACACCGCCAAGGTCGCCGGCACGGAAAAGGGCGTGACCGAGCCGGAAGCGACCTTCTCGACCTGCTTCGGCGCGCCGTTCATGCCGCGCCACCCGTCGGAATACGGCAATCTGCTGCGCGACCTGATCGCCCGCCACGACGTCACCTGCTGGCTGGTCAACACCGGCTGGACCGGCGGCGCCTACGGCACCGGCCACCGCATGCCGATCAAGGCGACCCGCGCGCTGCTGGGTGCTGCCCTCGACGGTTCGCTATCGGCCGTAGAATTCCGCACCGATGCGAATTTTGGCTTTGCGGTTCCGGTTTCGGTCGATGGCGTCGATACGGGCATCCTCGATCCGCGCTCGACCTGGGCCGACGGCAATGCCTATGACGCCCAGGCGCGCAAGCTTGTCGATATGTTCATCGCTAACTTCGCCAAGTTCGAAGACCATGTCGACGGCAGCGTGCGCGACGCCGCCCCCGGCATCGCCGTCGCCGCCGAGTAGGCCTGCGGTCGATTGCAGGCTATGATTCACGTGAAACCCGGCTATCGAGCCGGGTTTTGCCGTTCCGGGCGCAGGATTTCCAAATCCGTCAAACCGTGAGATAGACGGGGCTGGAGAGATATCATGGCCAGCGAACCGCTTTACATCAACGACCGTATCGTCATCGCCGGCTGGGAACTGACGGAGCAATTCGTGCTGGCCGGCGGTCCCGGCGGGCAGAACGTCAACAAGGTATCGACCGCCGTACAGCTGTTCTACCCCATCGCTTCGTCCCCGGCTCTGCCAGAGCGGGTCCGCGACAATGCGATCAGGCTTGCGGGGCGTAAGGTCTCCAAGGACGGCGTTCTCATGATCGAGGCCAGCCGCTTCCGAAGCCAGGAGCGCAACCGTGAAGACGCCCGCGAGCGGCTGAAAGAGCTGATCCTGAAGGCCGCCGAACCGCCCCCACCGCCGCGCCGCAAAACCAAACCGACCAAAGGCTCGGTGGAGCGGCGCCTGAAGGAAAAGGCGGGCAGGGGCGAAGTCAAGAAGATGCGTGGGCGGCCTGCCGGCGACGCTTGACAATTTTTGCGGCAAGGCCTTGTTTTTGGATGCGGCGGCGCTCTGTTAAAGCATGTCTTACGAGACATGCGTAAAAACAAAAGCTGAAGCGTAAAGGGCTGATCTGAAAGATCGCGACACGCTTTCGCGGGGATAGTCTTCTACGTCAGGGAGAAATGCCATGGGTCTTTTCAATTTTATCAAGAACGCAGGCAAGAAGCTGGGTATCGGCGGCGGCGACGATGCGCCCGATACCGAAGCGGTGAAGAAAGAACTCGCAGTCCACGATCTCGGCACGGACAAGGTCGACGTTTCCGTCGTGAACGACAAGGTGGTGCTGTCCGGTGTCGTCAAGGACCAGAGCACCTTCGAAAAGGCCGTCGTGGCCGTCGGCAATACGCTCGGGATTTCCCAGGTCGAGGCGGCCGATCTGAAAATCGAGGAGGCGGGCGCAGCCCCCGCACCCGCCAAGGCGCCGGTGTTCTACACCGTGAAAAAAGGCGACAATCTCTGGAAGATCGCCGAAGCGCAGTATGGCAAGGGCAAGGGGGCCCGGAACACGGCGATCTTCGACGCCAACCGCCCGATGCTCACCCATCCCGACAAAATCTATCCCGGCCAGGTTCTACGCATCCCCGATCTCGGCGAACAATGATGCATGGATGGTTGCGCGCGTTCCGACTGTTCCTTGTCCTGTTTCTCGGGGCCTGCGGTTCCCTGAGCGCGCAGGTTTTCCGTGAGCCGCCGAAAGGTTCGCCGGAGCGGGCGGCCATCCTCGATGCCCTGCGTCCGGCGGTCGAGGCGGAGATGCGCGGCTCGGTCGAATTCGTCGTCACCACCATGCGCGTTTCGCCCGGCTGGGCCTTCGTGCAGGTGGAGCCGCAGCGGCTGGGTGGCGGCGTCATCGATCCCGAGCGCACCGGATTTCGCGGTGAAGCCGACATGATGGACGGGCTGACCGTCTTTGCGCTTCTGACCTTCCAGTCGGGCCGCTGGAATCTCGTCGATCATGTCGTCGGCCCGACGGATGTCGCCTATGCCGTCTGGCCGGGCCGCTACGGCGTGCCGCCGGCGCTTTTCGGCATGGAATAGCGATGCGCAGTCTTCCAGACGGCATACGCCATCTTCCGGATTATTTCGATCGCGGCGAGCAGCAGGCTCTGGTGGATGCGATCCGTCATGTGGTCGCCGAAGCCCCGCTCTTTGTGCCGCGCATGCCGAAAACGGGAAAACCAATGTCCGTGTGCATGACCAATTGCGGTCCGCTCGGCTGGGTAACGGACAAGGAGCGCGGTTATCGTTATCAGACCCGTCATCCCGAGACGGGAAAGCCGTGGCCGGCCATTCCCGAGCGCCTGATCGGGCTCTGGCGGGAGGTGGCGGGCTCCGAAAAAATGCCGGAGGCCTGCCTCGTCAATTTCTATACGGATGCCGCCAAAATGGGGCTGCATCAGGACAAGGACGAGCAGGCTTTCGAAGCGCCGGTCGTCTCGGTGTCGCTCGGGGATACGTGCCTGTTTCGCGTCGGCGGGCGGGAGCGTGGCGATCCCACCTTGTCGTTCAAGCTTGCGAGCGGCGATGTCGTAGTGCTGGGCGGGGAGGGCAGGCTTGCCTATCACGGCGTCGACCGCATCTATCCCGCGACATCGACGCTTTTGAAAAACGGCGGTCGCATCAACCTGACCCTACGCCGCGTGACGCCTTGAAGGCAGGTTTCCTCTTCTCGCCCGCGAGGTGATGAGGGGGTGGTGCGGCAAGCTCCGAGGAAACACCCTCTCATCTGTCCTTCGGACATCTTCTCCCTGCAGGGAGAAGACGGGGTCTGCCTTCAAGGTCAGAGCTTTCGCAGCGCCACTTTCTCGATCAGATGGTTCGGGCCCTTTTGAAGAATGAGATCGGCGCGCGGGCGGGTCGGCAGGATGTTCTGGCGCAGGTTCTTCAGGTTGATATTGGCCCAAAGCCCCTCGGCAATGGCGCGGGCCGCCTCTTCGCTGATCTCGGCGTAGCGCTTGAAGAAGGATTCGGGGTTGCGGAAGGCGGTCTGGCGCAGACGCATGAAGCGGTTCACATACCAACTGTGGATCAGCTCTTCTTCCGCATCGATATAGATCGAGAAATCGAAGAAATCCGAAACCATCGGC
>JAVBSF010000328.1:0-6573 GCA_031556925.1 Pararhizobium sp. | reverse complement strand
TTGTTGGGTCGCGCGGTCAGGCCCTCCCAGCGGCGGTGGCGCACACTCACCCCCCCAATGGGGTGATCGGGCTCTTGGGGCGCCCCCCTCGGCCCCACCCCCCGTCTGGGGGTGTTTGGGTTGGGTTGGGGGCCAAAGCTGCAAACACTGAAGCCTCAATCATGATGGAATACCTCTTCCATCATTGCCCACCACTCCCCTTCCTTCCGGGTCGCAAGCGGATCCTGGCAGGGCATGCAGACGGACCACCATTCCTGATTTTTCGGATGCGCCGCCATCTTCGCCATATCGGCCTCGAAGTCGGTCCCGACATATTCCCAGGTGCCGAACAGCAGGTTCTCCGGCTCCTTGAGGAAGATGGTGTAGTTGGTGATGTTACATTCTGAGATCAGCGCCAGAATTTCGGGCCACACGGCGGCGTGCAGCCGCTTGTAGTCCGCGATCTTCTCCGGCTTCAGCCCGATCACCATGCCCATGCGTTGCATCGTAGCGATCCTCAAGCCTTGAATTCGCGGGTGAATTCCGCAATCGAGCGCGCCTTCACCGCATCCCAATCCCACGCAATGCCGATGCCGGGATCGGACGGCGCCAGTGCCTTGCCATCGACGATCTCCATGCCCTTGGTTGTGAGATCATCGAGCTGCGGGATATATTCGACATATTTTCCGTTCGGCACGGCGCAGGTGAGGCTGACATGCAGCTCCATCAGGAAGTGCGGGCAGACGGGGATATCGAAGGCTTCCGCCGCATGCGCCACCTTCAGCCAGGGCGTGATGCCGCCGATGCGGGCGACGTCGACCTGAACGATCGAGCAGGCGCCCTTCTGCATATACTCGCGGAAATGGCGGATCGAATACATCGACTCCCCGACCGCGATTGGCGTCGGCGTCGAGCGGGTGAGGCGAATATGGCCATCCAGATCGTCGGCCGGCAGCGGCTCCTCGATCCAGGCGAGGTCCAGCTCTTTCAGCCGCGCGGCGCGGCGGATCGCTTCATCGACGCTAAAGCCCTGATTGCAATCGGTCATGATCTCATAGCCATCGCCAAGGGCGACGCGCATGGCCGATAGCCGGGCATAGTCTTCCGAACCATGTGGCTTGCCGATCTTCACCTTGGAGCCGGAAAAGCCCTTGGCCTTGGCCTGCAGCGCATCCTCGACCAGCGCTTCCTTGTCGATATGCAGCCAGCCGCCCTCGGTGGTGTAGAGCGGGCAGCGATCCTTGGCGCCACCGGCCAGCTTCCAGAGCGGCAAGTTCTGCTTCTTGGCGCGCAGGTCCCACAGTGCCGTATCGACTGCGGCTAGTGCCAGCGCCGTGATCGGGCCGATGGTGGTTGCGTGGGTGGAAAATTCCATCTTGTGCCAGATTGCCTCGATGCAATCGGCGTCCTCGCCGATCAGGATCGGCACGAGATGATCGGCAAGCAGGCGCATGACGGAGGAGCCGCCAGTGCCGATCGTATAGCTGTAGCCGGTGCCGACGGCGCCGTCGGAATCCGTGATCGTCACGATCGGCGTTTCCTGGCTGACGAAGCTCTGGATCGCATCGGTCCGCTTCACCTTCGGCGGCAGATCGACCATGCGCAGTTCGATTTTCTCGATTTTCGCCATGTCAGATATCCAGAGTCTTGCCGGTTTGGGCATCGAAGAGATGCGCCTTGGAAAGATCGAAGCTCATGCGCACCTTCTCGCCGCTGGCGAGCGGACGCGGGTTGAGCATGCGCGACACCCAGTCGCGGCCGTTGAACTGGATGAAGACCAGCGTTTCGTTGCCGAGCGGCTCAGTGATCGAAACGGAAAGTTCCTTTTCATGGACGGCGCTCGCGTCACCGGCATGCAGGCCGTGGCCGGTCGGATAGAGATCGTCGGGCCGCAGGCCGAAAGTGACCTTCTGGCCGTCGCGGACCTTGGCTGCGAAACGGGCCGGAACGGGAAGCCGCGCGCCGGACGCCAGCACCAGCTCGCCCTTTTCCACCGTCGCCTCGTCCATGTTCATCGGCGGCGAGCCGATGAAGCCGGCGACGAACTTGGTTGCCGGCTTGCTGAAGACTTCCTCTGGCGTGCCGACCTGCTCGATGTAGCCATCGCGCATGATGACGATGCGGTCAGAGAGCGTCATCGCCTCGACCTGCTCGTGTGTGACATAGATCATCGTCGCCTTCATGCGGGCATGAAGCTTCTTGATCTCGGTGCGCACCTGCGTCCTGAGCTTGGCATCGAGGTTCGACAGCGGCTCGTCGAAGAGGAAGACATCCGGCTGGCGGACGATGGCCCGGCCCATGGCGACGCGCTGGCGCTGGCCACCGGAAAGCTGTGATGGGCGGCGCTCCAGAAGATGGCTGAGATCGAGAATGCCGGCGGCTTCCGCCACCCGCGTCTTGATCTCGTCCTGAGAGCGTCCCGCTATCTTCAGCGAGAAGCCCATGTTTTCCGCGACCGTCATATGCGGATAGAGCGCATAGGACTGGAACACCATGGAAATGTTGCGGGCGCGGGGCGGCAGGTCGTTGACCACCTTGCCGCCGATCTCGATGGTGCCGCCGCTGACATCTTCCAGGCCGGCGATCATACGCAGCGTCGTGGACTTGCCGCAGCCGGACGGGCCGACGAGCGCGATGAATTCGCGATCCTTGATCTCGAGATCGATGCCATGGACGACTTCCAGCGCGCCGTAGCGTTTGACGAGTTTCCTGAGCGAGACGGGAGCCATGGCTTATCCTTTCACCGCGCCGAAGGTGAGACCACCGACGAGATGTTTCTGAATGATGAAGGTGAGGGTCAGCGCCGGAATGATCATCACGACGGCGAGCGCGCACATGCCGCGCCAATCGATGGTGAATTCGGCGGTGTAATCGAGAAGACCGACCGGCAGCGTCTTGGAATTGACCGAGCGGGTGATCTGCGAGGCGAGAGCGTATTCGTTCCAGGAGGTGAGGAAAGCGAAGATGCCGGCCGATGCGATGCCCGGTCCTGCGAGCGGAAACTCCACCTGCCAGAAGGCCTGCCAAGGCGTGCAACCATCGATCTGCGCGGCCTCGGCGAGATCTTTCGGCACCTGCCGGAAGAAGCCGTCGATCAGCCAGATGGTGAAGGGCACATTGAGCGCGACATAGGTGATGATCAGCGAAAAATGCGTGTCGATGATACCGGTGCGGGCATAGAGCATGAACAGCGGCAGCGACAGCGCGATACCGGGCACGGCGCGGGTCAGCATGAAGCCGAGGAAGATCGCCGATTTCGCCTTGAACTTATAGCGCGCGAAAGCGTAACCGCCGGCCATGCCGATGGCGAGCGCGATCGCGGTGGAGGTGATCGAGATGATCAGCGAATTGCGGAAGTAATCCCAGACCGGGATACCGCCCTGCCCGGCGCCGGAGAACATGGCGCGATAGGCATCGAGCGAGACTTCCTGCGGAATCCAGACAGGAGGCTTGGCCATGATTTCGACGGTCGGACGCAACGACGACAGCACGATCCAGAGACCTGGCAGGCAGATGATCGCCATGGCGAGGAAAAGCCCGATGAGATGGGCGACCTTCAGGAAGCGCCGCTTCAGGCGGTGGGAAGCATTGATATCCATTACCACTCCGCTCCGATCTGCTGGCGAGCGGCCGCGAGCTTCCGGAAGAAATAGACGGTGAAGAGGATCGAGAGCAGGATCGCGACATAGGCCATGGCATTGGCCATGCCCATGCGGGCATCGCTGTAGGCCGTGCGCCCGACGAGGGTCCAGAGCAGTTCCGTGCGCTTGGCCGGGCCGCCATCGGTCATGATTTTCACGATGTCATAGGCGCGTGCCACGTCGAGCGAACGGATCGTCATGGCGATGAAGGCGAACGGCATCAGATAGGGCCACGTCACATAGCGGAAGGTCTGCCAGGGTGTGCAGCCATCGACATGGGCGGCCTCGACCGGATCCTTCGGCATGGCGAGCAGGCCGGCGAGGATGAGGATCGCGAAGACCGATGTCGAGGACCAGACTTCGGCGATGATGATCGAGATCAGCGCCAGATTGCCGTCGATCAGCCACGGGATCGCCTGTTCGGTCAGCCCCAGAGATTGCAGCGCATTGTTGACGAAGCCGATATTGTCGTTGAACAGGAACTTGAACTGGAAGCCGACGAGGACCGGCGAAAACATCATCGGAAACATCATCATGGTGCGCAGCACCCGCTGTCCGCGGGTCGCCTTGTTAACCAGCAGCGCCAGCCCCAGCCCCAAGAACATTTCCCCGTTCAGCGCCACGGTCAACAGCAGCACGGTGCGTCCGAAGGCGATCCAGAAATCGGTGTTGGTCAGCACGCTCACATAGTTGCGCAGGCCGACGAAGACATAGAGCGTCTCGGGCTTGGTCAGCCGGAAAGGCGTGAAACTCGAATAGAGCGAGAAGGCCAGCGGCAGAATGATCACCGCCGCGAGAACGATGAAGGCCGGGGTCAAAAGCAGAACCGGCGCAGACAGTCTGGAGAGCTTCATCGAAGATCTTCCCGGAATAAGGATAGAGGAAGGGCGGCGGAGACGAGATGTCGCCGCCGCCCTGACTTGGGTTGTGCTTAGAGCTTGCCGGCGTCCTCGAGGATGCCGGTCGCCTTTTCGGCGGCGCTGTCGAGCGCTTCCTTCGACGTCTTGTCGCCGAGGATTGCAGCCTGCAGGTCCGGATAGACGGCGTTGGAGATTTCGATCCACTCAGGCGTCTGCGGAACCGGGAAGGCATGCTTGGCGGCTTCCTGGAAAGCCTGCAGCACTTCGGTCTTGTAGGCGTCGCCTTCGGCAGCCTTGATGTTGAAATCCCAAACCGCGCTGCGGGTCGGCAGCGGGCCGGAGGCCGATTCCAGCTTCTGGCTGTCCTCGTTGGTCAGCCACCAGACGAGCGAGGCGGCAGCCTCCTTGTTGGCGCAGGATTCGGTGATCGAGAAGCCGTGATGACCCGACCAGCCGGTGCGCTTGCCGGAAGAACCGGCCGGCTGCACCTTCACGCCGACATTGCCGGCGACCTTGGACGAAGCCGGGTCGTTGAAGAAGCTTGCCCAGCCAGGCCAGTCGAGGTTGAGCGCGATCGAGCCCGAAGCGAAGCCCTGGCCGAGGTCGTCCCACAGATAGTTGGTCGTGCCCGGAGGAACGGCTTTCGCCTTGTAGAGATTGACGAACCAGTCGAGCGCCTTGACGCCGGCTTCGGAGTTGAAGGCCGGCTTGCCGTCCTTGTCGAGATATTCGCCGCCTTCGGCGACCAGCATTTCATAGAAGCGGCCGTTGATGGCCTCTTCCTTGCCGGCGAACTGCGTGCCGTAGAAATTCGGCGGCGCGGCGAAGAACTGGGCCTGATCGGAAACCTGCTGCCAGGTATCCGGTGGTGTCAGGTCGTATCCGTATTTTTCCTTGAATGCCGCCTTCTTGGCGTCGTCCTGATAAAGATTCTTCTGATAGTAGAGAGCCGAAACGTCGAACTGGGCGCGCGGCAGCATGACGAGCTTGCCGTCAAGCGTCGAGGCGTTGATGACGGCCGGAACGAAGGCGGCGATTTCGTCCGCCGGGATCAGCTTCGACAGGTCGGTGTAGACATCCGGATACTGCGGCGCGAACGAGGAATGGTTCGAACCGACGCACCAGCTGACGCCGCCGGTGGCGATATCCGACTTGATTTCCTTGTCCAGTTCGAAGTGGTTCTTCTTCGAGAGGATGTTGACCTTGGCGCCGGTCGCCTTTTCCCATTCGCCGATTCGCTCGTAGAGCTTCTCGTATTGCTGACCACCGATCAGCTTGGCGTCGATGGTGACGCCCTCGAACTTGCCCGGCAGCTCGGCAGCGAATGCCGCACTCGCCCATGCAAGCGCAATCACACCGGCGGAAACACCGGAAAGCAGCTTTTTCATGAAACCTCCTCCATGTTACCGCACCTCTTCCTCAGTGCGGCCGTTCTCATTTGTGAGAAACTAATTCATATACAAACAACATTTTTACGCGGCGTCAAGCGGTAACTTCGTTTGAACTGCCGACATTATTCGTATACGGATGCTAATATTCATGGAGGAGACAATGACGACAGACAGCGAAGAGGCCGACCGCTACCGCGCCCCGGCTCTCGACAAGGGGCTGGACATTCTGGAACTTCTGGCCGGAGTCGACGGCGGTCTGACCCAGGCGGAAATTTCCAAGAAGCTCAACCGCAGCCCCAACGAATTCTACCGTATGCTCGACCGACTCGTGCGGCGCGGCTACGTGACGCGCATCGACGGCGACCGCTATTCGCTGACGCTGAAACTCTTCGGCCTCGCCCAACTCCACGCGCCGGTACGCCGCCTCGCCTCCTATGCGACGCCGTTGATGCGCGAACTGGCGCAGCGTTCCAAGCAGGCCAACCAGCTCGCCGTCTTCGACCGCGGCTCGGCCGTGGTCGTCGCCCAGCAGGAGGCTCCGGATTACTGGGGAATATCGATCCGCGTTGGCTCCCATATCAGTCTGTTCGACACCGGCTCCGGCCATATCCTGCTCGCCTTCCGCTCATCCGAAGAGCGCGAGATGATGATTTCGGAGCATGTGAGAAGCCGCAGCGAAGTTTCGCTGTCGGACGAGTTCTA